>NZ_VIKX01000147.1 GCF_009711935.1 Dolichospermum sp. UHCC 0259
CCTACTTCTACCTACCCTATAAACTCTCGAAAGTGGGGGGAGAGTGAAAAACTACAATTTCAGGTATAATGAAGTATCAAGCGATGTTTTTTCCTGAATTTGGCTATAGTCATCTAATTTCTCCATAAATGTATGCTTTTAACTACTACTGATGTTATTCAAGGTGCTGTAATTCAGTCATATTTAGGTATTGTGACAGCCGAAGTTGTCTATGGTAGCAATTTTCTCCGAGATTTTTTAGCGAGTATTCGGGATATTGTCGGTGGACGCACTGGCAGCTATGAGCGTCTCTTTGAAGAAGGACAACGGAAAGCAATGGAAGAATTAGAACAAAGAGCGCAACGTTTAGGCGCAGATGCTGTTGTCGGTATTGCCGTTGATACTGGGACAATTAATGTTGATCAATCCGGTGTTTTATTAGTAATTACAGCCACAGGAACAGCCGTTAAAATTCGTTAATATTTTGATAATTGGGGAATTTTTAAACATTTACTCATCTCAGCAATTTATGACTCTAGAAAGAGTTAACAACTATTTCTATTGATAGAGATTTAAAATCATAATTTGCTGTTTAATTTTAAACAGTAAGGATAAAAAAGAGTTGAGTAGAAAAAATTCAAAACCAAGGATTTTTTCTTGTTGAAAAGAATACAATACATGAGCAACTTTGCTGCAATAGCAAGGGAGAAAAATATCTATGTCATACGCAAATCGGGTAGGTGAGGATATTAGTGCTTCTGAGTCAGTGATAGGTAGTAGAGTCACTGAATATCGGGACCGCGTGCGTTGGGGTCCAATCATTTCTGGCGTATTAGTGGCTTTAGCTACTCAATTAATCTTGAGTTCCTTGTTTAGCGCCCTTGGTGCCGGCAGAATTGCCGAATCCTTAGCACCGAGAAGCATTACTCCTAATACTATTAGTAATGTCGGAATTTGGTCAACAATTGCTTTATTGTTGTCTCTATTTATTGGCGCTTGGATCACAACCCGTGCTTGCGGACCAATGCACAAAGATACCGCCATACTTAACGGGGCAATTATGTGGGCAACAACTCTAGCATTTAGCTCTTTTCTGTTAGCAAATGGAGTATTGGGTGCTTTTGGTTTAGCTGCTAATAATGCAGGAGAAATGATTAATCAACTACAGCAACAAGGTAATGTCATAAACCCTAATGTACCTACCTTAACTGCTGAACAAACTCGTGACATTGCTGCTGCAACTTCCAGAAGTTTGTGGTGGTTTGTATTTGGTTCTTTATTAGGTTTAGTTGCTTCTTTAGTGGGAGCAGTAGCAGGTGCGCGTAGCACCTCTACCTCTAGTAACTCTAGAGCTAATAATTACAATTCTTGATTGAACAATTATTAAACCAATTTGCTAGTACCGCTTTCTCCGAATTAATGATGTTCCATTTTTAAATGGTTGGTAGAACTTGTTGAAATTCTGCTTGATTGAGAGTTGCAAAATACAGTTCAATTTCAATATCAGGATAGCGACTGCGAATTGAGGAATAAGCTTGATTTAAATAATCTGTATGTACTTGCAACTCTCGTTCTGGATCTTTGCTTAAATTAGCATCAATCATCATGGCATAAGCCCCACAATCTTGATGATCAATGATAATTACTTTGTGGATATGATGAAGCCGATAGGATATATCTAACTGATCCCAAAATGCTTCAGCATCAGCTTTGTGGGGGAATCCTGTGACAGCTAGAGAAGCACCTGCTAAGGCTGTCCAATCATATTCATCAGTTAAATTTTTACTCTTTAAAAAATAGCGTTCTGCTGTCAAAAAGCGAAAGTCAATACAACTCAGAACTAAGGCTTTTGTTTGATGAACTTCGGCTTGTGCTGGTGTCGCTGATTGTAAAACAGTAAATGCTACTACTCCAGGAAGAAAAGATTTAAGAAAATGACGACGACTAGGCAATGGATGACAACAAAGACATTGGTTTATATTTTTATTCATTTAATTTCATCAATTCTTTTGATTTTAAATTAGTTACTTCAGGTTGCAAACATCCGATAATTTGAGGAGAGATAGAGCAAATAGCGTCTGTGGTTGTTTGAAAACAATTTGACAAACCAATTGTTTTCAATAATCCCGAACGTTCTAGTAGTTGTTTAACTTCCGGTTGCAAACCTGTGAGAATTAAACGGCAATTATGGCGTTCTAAGTCGTGGTAAATATCCTCTAAAGCCACCAACCCAGTTGTATCCATATTTGGCACAAACCGCAACCGCAGAATTAAATATTTGACTCTGTGGCGGGAATGCCACCAAAAAATGGGACAATGATATTGGATCGCCATATCGTTATTCCAACTCTTATACAAAACTAGTTGATGCCGTAGTTTGTGCTATTCGATTGTTACTAAAGTTTAATTCTGTTCTCTAAAATATTGCTGCCTACTAGATACGCAATTCTTATTGCATTTATTTTAAGATAGTTCTTCCTTATCGGTTGCATTATAACAAATTCCAAATCCATTGTCAACCCCCAAATACTCTTTATTGGCGTTGAACAATGAGAAGATTACCGCAAGACACAACTTACCACTTCAAAAACGCTTCCTCAATTCCTTTCTCTCTTCTAACTTTGGCATCAATTTCAAACCAAGTAATAATTTGCTTAGTTGTCAACTCTTCAATAGAAACATCATATTCCTGAGCAATATGTTGTAAAATTCTCAAAGAAGAAATTGTCAATCTAGTTAAAAACTTCTCAGGAGAAGATAACAAAGCCGCGTCAACTTGAGCGGATTCTTCTGAAGATAAAAATTGCGTTGATGATTGATTAGGTGAAATATCCATAATAATTCAAAATTCTGTTTAATCGAGATATGGCATTTCTACCATTAAATCATATTATTGTCACCCCTGAGCAATAAAAGCCCAGCAATAAGTAACTCAACCTTCAAAAACATAATACCCAGATCCCCAACTTCTTAATTTAATCAGGAAATTTGTGTTTTTAACCAACTCCGAAAATTCTTAATCATTGATACCTCACCCACTTGTAAACTAGAAGCTAAAAACTGAGGAACTTCTATATTTAAAGGTAAATCCGCAAAGGTTGGTGAACCATTACAAGGAATATATTTATCCTCAGATAAACTATAAATTTGCATCACAGGTTCATCATAACGCCAAACTTCAGGAACACCTAAAGCTAAATAAATCGGTAATTTATCAATAGAAGAACTAGCATAATCAACTTCTATGACTAAATCAGGTGGAGGATCTTGAGTTAAATCTAAACTGGTTTTATTTCTCATGATTGGTTCATTTTGAATATAGAAACTAGAATCAGGTTCTACACCTCTAGCTAAGTCTTCTCTTTTACAAGTTAATGAACCAGTGCTTTTGACATTGAGATTTAACTCTTCAACTAAAACAATAATTAGATTTTGTAACAAACGGTTATTGTGTTCATGGGGCATTAGTGGAGTCATAATTTCTAAGATTCCCTGATTATAACTAAACCTGTTATGGCGATCGCCACCTGTTTCTAATAAAATTCGTTCAAAAGTATTCCAAGAAATATTATGGAGGATAACGCTATTGGTGTGAGTGTCGCTGTGAGTAGGTGCTAGAGTTACCATAGAAATTCACCTCGCAGTTTTAATTATTCTATTATATCACTATCATCAATTTCAATTAGAGGAAATGATTGATAAAACGGAGTTGATAACAAAAGGTTGTCAATTTTTAACTTGATATTATTGTAATCCCTGAGCAATAAAAGCCGACCAATAACGGGGATGTGCAAAGGGAAATTCTCCTTTTGATTTTTGGATGTTATTAATTGCTATTGATATTTTTGCATATTTTTGATGTTGGCGATCGCACTCTAAATACTCTGCTGAATCTTGTGGATATTGTTTTTTCTGATTTCTAGCTTGTTGACGCTGGTTTTCTGCTGCTTGGGATATTTCTTCTAAATCTGCTTTTCTTAATTCTTTACATATTTCTTCTAAATCTGCTTTTCTTAATTCCCGTAATTTAATTTGTGCTTGTTTTAATGCTTGTGGACGATTTTTACCTGTTTGTCTTTCTTGATAGTAAAAAATAGACAATAACGCAGTTGCTAAATCATCAACCATCCACAAAGAACTAATTACATTTGTCGCACCAGCACATAAAAAACCAGTAGAAAGTGTCAATAAATCATCAGTTATATTTGGTTTACCTAAATTGGTTTCGCAACAAGAAAGAAACACATCTACAAGATTAGGTAAACGCCAACCAGGAGACATTAATTGACCTAAAGTAATACTACCATCACCTAAGTTTAACTCAGATTCTAAAGGATTATATAAATAAGATGTAGCATGGTGGCAGCAATGGAGATTTTGCACATTTCCTGCTAATTTTCGGAAATTTTCAACAGTAGATTGACTACTACCTATTAATCTTTTCTCTGATGGAATATTATACAGTTTAGCAATTTCTTCCTCTTCCCATCTGGAAAAAGGTAGAGAAAGTAGAGGCTTATTATCTAAGGTATCTGCAACTGTACCATATTGTAAATCTTGAGAATCTAAATTTAAGCGTTTCTTCTTGTGGTTTTGATGACAAAAATCTAAAATTTGACAACTGGGAGTATAACGAATCAAAAATCTATCTACTAAACATTCTTGATATTCTTCTGTCGGTAAAGCAGCAAAAGGTATTTGATGCAATAGCAAATGAGGTTCTATAATTAATTCTTCTATATCTTGAAGATATTGATGGATTATTTTTGATAATTGTAATCTCTCAGCAAGTTGATGAAGGAAATTTTCCATGTTATATTCCCAGTTTTTAAACTTCTTTTCTACATATTCTTGATAAGGTGATGACCAATGGTGTTTAATCCAGTTTTGTAATGTTTCTAAACCTTCTTCTATACAGGTATGGAGATAAATTGATTTTTGGGTAATGATAAAAATATTGGTGTCAGAGTTGGTGGTGTAGAAACTGAGAATAGCGGTTTTAGGATTATCAATTAATTGCTGAATTTCTGACAAACTCAGAGGTTCAACTTGAATTTCACCAGCTAAAATGGGATCTTCTCTTCTGAGTTGTTCCCAAATTTCTTGTTTTGCAATTTCTAATAATGCGATTTTTTCATTGTATGCTTGCCAAAGAGCGCGGATTTCACTACGGTTGTTTTCTGATTTATAATTTTGGCGTTCTATATCAATTTGTTGTTGTAATTCTTCGTATTTTTGTAATAAATCTTGGATTTTTGGCGGTATATTTTCACTTTGGGAGAGATGAGAACTCGCCATTAATTCTACCAGACGTTGAGAACGGGAGCGTTCAGAATATTCAAAGGCTTTATCTATTTGTTTAATATTAATGTATGCCTGTACAATGTTTTGGTAAATGTCTATTGAGTCTGCTAAAATCTCTTGACGACGTGATTCTGATTTGATCCAAGTGCGGCTAGTTTCTAGTGCTTCAATGGCAATACTATAACCTTCTATTGCTTCTATCCAAAGATTTTTTTTAAATGCTGTTTTACCTAAATCACGTCCAGATAAGCGAGAGTCTACAGGAAATAGACTAGGTTGAAATATTTCTAAGGAAAGCCGAAAAGATGCGATGGCTTCATCAATCAAACCCATTTTACGATAAGCAAGACCTAAATTATAATGAGTTTGCGCCCAATCATAAGGATATTGTTCACGAGTACAGATTTCTAACAATGTTTGAAAACATTTAATTTGCTCTTCAATACTGCCTATTCGACCATAAAGTACACCTAAATTATTGTGTAGTGTTGTCCAATTTTGTGGATAATCTTTATAATTATAAACTTTAGCCGCAGCTTGAAAATATTTAATTGCTATTTTAATATTTTCAATCTTATCTCCCTGGATTCTATCATTATATGAAGAACCTAAATTAATATTACTCATCGCCCATTGTTCCGGCATACTTTCAAAACTAGCAACTTGTAATGCTGTTGTCAAACATTCAATTGCTAATTCTATATTTTCAGATTTTGTTCCAAATTGACGCTGAAAGTAAGCAATACCTAAGTTATTATGGATATTCACCCAATTTACTGGCCAATCTTTAGGGTTACACACTTGTAAAGCTTGTTTAAAATATTCAATAGCTATTTCTGTATTTTCTAGTGCATCACCTTTTAATCGGTTACAATAACAAAGACCTAAGCCAGATTGAACAGTTAGCCAAAATTCTGTATATAAATCTTTATTTAAAACTGGTAAAATATCTTTATAATGGCTGATGGCTACTTCTAGGTTATCTATTGGATTACCATATATTCTATCTCTATAAAAATTACCTAAATTTCTTTTTGTATGTATCCAATCTTCCAAAGAATTATCAGTATTACAGACTTCTAATATTTGCTGACAATAATCAATTGCTTTTTCCAGATTATCTACTTTACTCCCTGCTATTCTATAAGAATAAGCAAGTGATATATTAATTGATGTGGTTATCCAAATATAAAAATTATTATCTTTATCCAGAATATCTAACAATTCTTCATAACATTTAATTGCCTTTTCTATGTTAGATTTATGGTCGCCATATATTCTGTTACGATAAGCAATAGCTAAATCTTGTTGAATATACACCCATTGTTCTGGACTGTATTCAAGAGTAAAAACTTGAGTAAGTGCTTCATATCCCAGAATAGCAATTTCTATATTAATTAGTTTAATGCCTTTAGGAAAATTAATTAATTTATTTATCAGCAATAACATAGCTACTGCTGTATGTAAATAACTATATGTAATTTTATCTATGTTAGTATCCGATTTCTGAGGAATTGTAATTTGAGTATAAATTTTTCTAGTTGGTGCATCTGATTTATCTTCTGTTTTAATTTGATCATAAAGTTTAGCAATTATTTCCGGCTTTAATTTATCAATAATTGAGTGGCATATTATTTGCCATACTATCAAACCATCAGGATTATATAATGTGTGTAAATTAGCTTCTAAAAAAGGGTAGATAAATTTGGCATCCCCATCTGTATTATAAGCTATTAGTAAAGCTTTCTTCCAAAAGTTATAGTAATTTGTATTTTGTTTATTTTTGTGTTTCTTTCCAAATCCCTTAGCCATATTTATTGCACCTTGATTAAATAACAATCACCCCAGAATCTCCGTCAACTTATCCATCAAATCTTCCGCTAACTCTAACAACTCAACCTCATCAACAGAATTATTACCAGAAGCGCGACAACTTCCAGAAACCATAACATCACCAACTAAAAAATCCTTAGCTGCAAAAATTCGATCCTTCTCCGTTAATTGACTCAAACAATATTCTAAACCACCAATAATTTCATCAAGAGATTTATCCTGTAAACGTTCCCTTACCTTCACTGCAACCACATCGTCACTTTCTAAAAAAGTAGTAAGTTTCTCAATATAACCCGGTTCATCGTCATCATCTCCCCAAGTTTCCAACCAATCACCATCTATATCTTCAAAATATAAATCAGCCGCTTCTAACCCATATTTTCTAATATCATCTTCTAATTGACGGGCTGCTTCTAAATGCTGTAAAAACTGTTCTAGTCTTTTTTGACGTTCAGTAATTTCTTGGTTAATCATAATTACCTCCGTGAGAATTTTTGCTATACACAATTAAACTAACCAAACACTATAAATTTATTTTTTGATAAATACCATTATTCAGATTATCACTCTTATCTAGTGCTAAATTAACTATTTTATTGATAAAATCACTTTCACCAGGATTAAAACTTAAAAATAATCCTCTTGCTATTCCCCAAGAAATCAAAGTATTTTCCCAATCATCAGATTTTGCTTGTGTAAATTCTTGAGATTGGCTAGTAAGTTGAATACAAAGGGGTTGTTCTTGAATACTACTAACTATTATATCACTTGCCATAGATAAGTCTACAATATAGCGTTGTAAGGCTTGACCCCCATTCAGTTTAATGACATTAGCAATCAAATTAATTAATTTTTCATCCTCCTGATTGAACTCACCAGACATTAATTTTTTTCTCCAAATATGAAATTTGGGGTCATTTTCACTTAACCATCTAGGAAACAATTCACCATACCAGTATCTTTCAGGAGGTGTCATTGATTCATAAAAATCTTGTCTTTCTGCTTCAGAAGTTAAACGTTTTATATCAAGTCTAATTTCTGTATCTCGAATAAATTGTTGTAAAAACAAAAGAACAAAACGTTTAGACATTAATGTACCAGGTTTAACATCTTTAATCCAGTTATTAATCTGATTTAACCTAATTGCTAAACTGGGATCTATGGTTGATGCTTCCTCAATTAATAATTTGAGTTGTTCCTTAATCTGTTGTGGATGCAAAATATATAGCTGAAAAATAATAAAAATCTTTATTTAGTTTAGATATTGTTAATGGTTTTGTAAAGTAACAATTTATTTAGTTAACAAGAGTACATTTTAACGTAATTAAGCCATTATCCCGGAAATTGGTTTCCGGGTGGGTATAGAAGCATACAGATAACCCCTAATTAACTTTTTTCCACCAAATAACCACAACGATGTTCACCATGAATCAACCAGTGAGTCCGTTCCACAGTACAATCTGGGAGAATAGCCGCAAACATTTCTAATTCGTGACCACAAACGCTGGGAAAAGATTCAGCAACATCAGAAATAGCGCAGGTATGTTCCACAAAAATAAATCTTTCCGCACTACTAGCATCTGATTCCACAGCGTGAAACTCCGCCATAAAACCTTCAGCTTTTCGCAATTCTATCAAAGTTGCGACTCGTTCCTGCAAAGAACCATTACCCACCCGTTCCCGATATTCTTGGGCTTTGCGTTCCCACTGTTTCCGTAAAATAGACTTTACTTGGTCACGTCCCACAGTTTCCGCTAAAGTGTCCAAGAGAGAAACCGCAAACTCGCCATAACCATCACTTAAGCGGTTAGCACTTTTTTGTAAATGTGATCTTCCTTCCCGACTCAAGTGATAAACGTGCTGCGGTCTGCCCATACTCGGTTGTTCTGATACCGAATAAAGAACTAGCTCCTCCGTCTCTAAATCTTTTAAATGACGACGAATCGCTTGGGGACTGACATCGAAAAAGTTAGCCAACTCAACAGCCGTTGCTTGTGAGTGTTTCAATAGATATTCAAGGATATCCTGCTTAGTTGAGGTCTGCTGGGTAGTCGCCATCTTCTCTACTAGACGCTTCGCAAACGTCCCAAAATAAAAAACTTTTTTTGTGAAAATTTAACTTAAACAACATTGTTGTTGTTAATCTATCGTACAATGAAAATAGATTAAACAACAGCCGAATTGTTTTAGTCGTTAAACCTATTCTAGCAGCCTTGCTAGGAATTGGTAACACAAAACGGGAATTAGCTTTTTGCAGCCCGTCGCCCGTCCTTTAAAGAGAATACAAGAGAACCGATGAGCGCATCCGTCACCACCTTAGTCAACCAACCTTATAAGTACGGCTTCGTTACCGATATTGAAGCCGATACTATCCCTCGTGGGTTAAGCGAAGATGTTGTCCGCCTGATTTCCGCCAAAAAGAATGAACCGGAATTTATGCTGGAATATCGTCTCCGAGCATATCACCAATGGCTGAAAATGACAGAACCAACTTGGTCTCATGTCCAATATCCGCCTATTAATTATCAGGATATTATTTATTATTCCGCACCGAAACAAAAGAAAGCAAAACTCAACAGTTTAGATGAAGTTGATCCTACTTTATTGGAAACTTTTGCGAAATTAGGTATTCCTTTAAATGAACAAAAGCGATTAACTAATGTTGCTGTTGATGCAATTTTTGATAGTGTTTCTGTAGCTACTACATATAAAGAAAAACTTGCCAAAGAAGGCGTAATTTTCTGTTCTTTCTCGGAAGCTTTACAAGAACACCCAGAATTAATTAAAAAATATTTGGGTAGCGTTGTTCCCATTGCTGATAATTATTTTGCAGCTTTGAATGCGGCTGTGTTTAGTGATGGTTCTTTCGTTTATATTCCTAAGGGACTAAAATGTCCGATGGAATTGTCTACATATTTCCGCATTAACACTGGTGATACAGGACAATTTGAACGGACTTTAATTGTCGCTGAAGAAGGAAGTTATGTTTCTTATTTAGAAGGTTGTACAGCCCCCATGTACGACAGCAACCAATTACACGCTGCGGTTGTGGAATTGGTTGCTTTAGATAATGCGGAAATTAAATATTCTACTGTGCAAAACTGGTACGCTGGCGATGTCAATGGTAAAGGCGGAATTTACAACTTTGTGACTAAACGTGGTTTGTGTCAAGGTGTGAATTCTAAGATTTCTTGGACTCAAGTAGAAACAGGTTCTGCGATTACTTGGAAGTATCCTAGTTGCGTTTTGATTGGTGATAATTCCGTCGGTGAATTTTACTCGGTTGCATTAACAAATAATATGCAGCAAGCGGACACTGGAAGTAAGATGATTCACGTGGGAAAAAATACCCGTAGTACAATTATTTCTAAGGGTATTTCTGCTGGTAAGTCTAGTAATAGTTACCGAGGTTTGGTGAAGATTAATCCCACTGCTAAGGGCGCGAGAAATTATTCTCAATGTGATTCGATGTTAATTGGTGATAATGCTCAAGCTAATACTTTTCCTTATATTCAAGTTCAGAATAATACTGGAAAGGTTGAGCATGAAGCTTCTACTTCTAAAATTGGTGAAGATCAATTGTTCTTTTTTGCTCAACGGGGTATTTCTTCGGAAGATGCTATTTCAATGATGATTAGCGGTTTCTGTAAGGATGTTTTTAATCAGCTTCCTATGGAGTTTGCTGTTGAGGCTGATAAGTTGTTGAGTCTGAAGTTGGAAGGTAGTGTGGGTTAAGGAAACGAACCACGAAGAAGCGAAGAACACGAAGAAGGAAGAGGAAGAGAAGATGATTGTTGAGAATAGTAATTTGATTTTGTCGGTTAAGGATTTGACGGCTGATGTTGATGGAACTCCGATTTTAAAGGGTTTGAATTTGGAGGTTCGGGCTGGGGAAGTTCACGCGATTATGGGACCTAATGGTTCTGGTAAGAGTACGTTTTCTAAGGTTTTGGCGGGACATCCAGCTTATACTGTTACTGGTGGTGAGGTGGTTTTCCAAGGACAAAATCTTTTGGAAATGGAAGCAGCAGACAGGGCTAGAAATGGTGTGTTTTTAGCTTTTCAATATCCTCTAGAAATCCCCGGTGTGAGTAATTTGGATTTTTTACGAGTTGCTTATAATTCTCGTCGGAAGGCTCAGGGTTTGGAAGAGGTTGATGCTTTCGATTTTGATGATTTGGTTGAGGAAAAGTTGGATATTGTGAAGATGAATTCTTCTTTTCTGAATCGCAGTGTGAATGAGGGTTTTTCTGGTGGGGAAAAGAAGCGGAATGAAATTCTGCAAATGGCGATTTTAGAACCAAAGTTAGCGATTTTGGATGAAACTGATTCTGGTTTGGATATTGATGCTCTGAAAATTGTTGCTAATGGGGTTAATCAGTTAACCAATGCTGAAAATGCGACAATTATGATTACTCATTATCAGCGTCTTCTCGATTATATTGTTCCTGATTTTGTTCATGTGATGGCGCGAGGACAAATTATTAGAAGTGGTGGTAAGGAGTTGGCGTTGGAGTTAGAATCTCGTGGTTATGATTGGGTTCTAGAAGAAGCTTTGGGAGTAGGTGTGTAATGTCTATTCCAGTTTCTCTTACTTCTATTCCTGATTCTCTATTAGATAGAGATGCTTTTTTAACTAGGTTGTTAAATCAGGTTGTATTGGAAAAAGATGATTGTTTGAAACAAGTTCGTGACGGTGCTGTTAAATGGGTACGTCATTCTGTTATTCCCAATACCCGCGATGAAGAATGGCGGTTTACTGATTTATCAGCACTGAAACAGGTAGATTTTAAGTTGGGGATGTTTCAAAAAACATCTTTGAAATCTGAGATTTTATCTGAAGTTTCTGTGCGATTAGTATTTGTAAATGGTGTTTATGAACCTGCTTTATCTAATACTGAAAATTTACCTGCTGGTTTAAAAGTTGGTAATTTGGATGTTTTACCTGATGAGGTTGTACAGCAATACTTAGCACAATCTGAGGGAACAAGGGAAGTTTTTACGGCTTTAAATACTGCGGCTTTAAATGATGTCGCTGTGGTATGGGTTGGTAAAAATGTGGTGGTGGAAACTCCCATTCATTTACTTTTTGTTTCTGTTGCTGGTGAGTCTGCGACTATTTCCCAACCTCGCGTTTTAGTGGTAGCTGAAAGTAACTCTCAAGTCACTTTAATTGAGGAGTATATTTCATCTTCACAAAATGAGGGTGTTTACTTCACCAATAGTGTTACGGAAATCTGGGTAAATGAAAATGCTCAGGTGAGTCACAATAGAATCGCACGGGAAGGTACAGCGGCTTTCCATGTTGGGAAAACTGCTGTTACTCAGGCTCGATATAGTCGTTATAGTTGTAATGCGGTGACGGTTGGTGGAAAAATATCACGTCACAATTTGGAGATTTTGCAAACTGGTGAACAAACGGAAACGACGCTGAATGGTTTAACTGTGATTGCTGATAATCAATTGGCTGATACTCACAGTGCTTTATCTTTGAATTATCCTCATGGTGTGAGCAAACAGTTACATAAGTGCATTATAGGCGATCGCTCTCACGCCGTCTTCAATGGTAAAATTTTTGTTCCCAAACCAGCGCAATTAACCAACGCATCTCAATTAAATCGCAATTTGCTGTTATCATCTAAGTCGAGAATTGACACTAAACCTCAATTAGAAATCACTGCTGATAATGTTAAATGCGCTCACGGTGCTACTGTCAGTCAGTTGGAAGATGATCAAATATTCTATCTGCAAAGTCGCGGTATTGATGAAAATAATGCTCGCAAGTTATTAGTTAATGGTTTCGCAATGGAAGTTATTAACTTTGTTCCTGTTGCTTCTTTGCGTGAGAGTTTGTTGAAAACTGTCACAAGTCTCACGAATAAATAAATGCCTTGCACTAAAGTACAAGGCTAATAGCTAAAGTTCGTTAAAACGAACTAAATTTGTGAATGATTAATAGTCGGTTTTAACCGACTTCTGCTATTAGCCAGGAAATTTATTCCTCGGTGTATTAAAATCCCTGAACTCTTTATTAAAAATGGTCATCACTTCTACCAAATCTCTTGCTGATAAAGTTCGCGCTGACTTCCCAATTTTACATCAGGAAGTTCACGGTAAACCCCTGGTTTATCTCGATAATGCGGCTACTTCTCAAAAGCCTTTGTTCGTTTTAAATGCTTGGCGTGATTATTACGAACAATATAATTCTAATGTCCATCGTGGCGCACATTTTCTCAGCGGAAAGGCTACTGATGCTTATGAGGGTGCGCGTGATAAAATTGCTAAATTCATTAATGCTAAATCCCGCCAAGAAATTGTTTACACTCGCAACGCTAGTGAAGCTATTAATTTAGTTGCTTACAGTTGGGGAATGAACAATTTACAGCCAGGAGATGAAATTATTCTCTCGGTTATGGAACATCATAGTAATATTGTTCCTTGGCAATTTGTGGCTCAAAAAACGGGTGCAATATTAAAGTTTGTGGAATTAACTCCAGAAGAAACTTTTGATTTAGAACAGTTTAAAACCCTGATTTCTGAAAAAACAAAACTGGTGTCTATCGTGCATATTTCTAATACTTTGGGTTGTATAAATCCAGTTAAAGAAATTGCCGAAATTGCTCACAGATACGGCGCGAAATTCTTACTTGATGCTTGTCAAAGTGTTCCCCATACTCCGATTAATGTTCAAGAACTTGACTGTGATTGGTTAGTAGCTTCTGGACATAAAATGTGCGCTCCCACTGGCATTGGTTTCTTATATGGTAAGTTGGAATTATTAGAAGCAATGCCGCCATTTTTTGGTGGTGGTGAGATGATTGCAGAGGTATTTTTAGACCATTCCACCTATGCAGAATTACCCCATAAATTTGAAGCTGGTACTCCGGCTATTGGGGAAGCGATCGCACTTGGTGCAGCCATAGATTATCTTACTAATATCGGTATGGATAAAATCCATGCTTATGAAGCTGAATTAACTGCCTATTTATTCGAGCAATTAGCGCAAATACCCCAAATTAGAATCTACGGACCAAAACCTAATGCTCAAGGGGAAGGGAGAGCCGCGTTAGCAGCTTTTACAGCCGAGGGTGTTCACGCTAATGATTTAGCAACATTGTTAGATCAAGAAGGTGTAGCGATTCGTTCTGGACATCATTGCACGCAACCATTACACCGTTATTTAAGTTTAGCCGGAACTGCACGAGCAAGTTTATCTTTTTACAATACTCGTGAGGAAATTGATATTTTCATTAAAGCACTGAAGGAGACTTTGGACTTTTTTGCTGGTGTGTTTGCTGATTGACACTCTCAGCGGCTTTAGCCGTTACCGGATGCTCTTGTAAATACAGGGTGATTATCAATACTGTGGAGGTTTTGCTATCTCAAAACGGTTGGGACATGGACTTTTGTAAAATCACGAAAAACATAGATTTGTAGGGGTTTAGCTCATGCTTTACCCACTTATTCCTTCCGTCCCGTTAGGGATAAGTGGACTAACACAAAATTAAGGTTTTCAAACCAAACCCACGTGGGTTTCGCTTGTGTAGACGCGGTTTCTAACCGCCCAAATATGTATGAATTTAGACTTTTTAAACAACCTCTTAATAATTTTGCGATCGCCTCTCAATATTTTCTAAAATTATAAATGAGATCCTAATCATTTTATGTCTATTTATCTGTTTCAAGCTACTCGTCGTCGGTTGGCAATTTGGTATACGGCTATAACGGCAGTTTTACTATTATTATTTGCTAGTGGAGTATATTTATATGTTCGTAGTACATTAGTTGAGCGAATTGACGATACATTATATCATGTGGTGGAAGTTGTCGAACGTTCTTTGGTAATTGAACCGATAAAATTTCAACCAATTCAATTACGAGTAAATGTAGAAGCTAGTTTTCCTAATAATGCTGAAAGTGATGAAGATGATCGGATTGATTTAGAGTGGTTTAGTCCTAATGGTGAATTATTGTGGTCAACTTTTTCGGAAACATTAGATATTCCTATTCATACTTATCATACAGGTGAAACTGTGCGAATCGAGGGCATGGGAGGATGGGGAGAATCTGCACAGTTATTTAGACAAGTTACAAAAAGAATAGAAGTAGGAAGACAGATTTTAGGCTATTTACGAGTTAGTCATCCTTGGTTCGAGGTAACAAAACCTAGCCGAGAATTAATTTTTGATTTGGCTTTAGGGATTAGTTTAATGGTATTGTCAGTGGCTGCCAGTGGTTGGTTTTTATCCGGTAAAGCTATAGAACCTGTGCGAGAATCTTATCAACGCTTAAAACAATTTACTGCTGATGCTTCTCATGAATTAAGAAGTCCGATTGCTTTAATTCAAACTAATGTGCAAATTGCTTTGGCTGATTTGGATGTAGGAGAAGAAGAAAAAAATACGGCACAATATAAACAACAATTAAAGGTGGTAGAACGACTGACTCAGAGATTGGGGAAGTTAGTTAATGATTTACTATTTTTGGCTAGACAAGATAGTGGTATTAATACAGATTTATTTTCATCTTGTCCTCTTGATGCTTTGTTGATGGAAGTTGTGGAAGAACAACAATTTGTAGCTAGAGAAAAACAAATTAATCTGAGTTTGAATTTAGTTGATTCGGCGTTGACGGAGGTTAATCCCGAATTACTTGAAAACTGGTTTACTCTCACGGGAAATTGGGAGCAATTAATCAGGTTATTTACAAATTTGATTGGTAATGCTTTGCAATATACTCCACCCCAAGGAGTTATAAAAGTGGAGTTAGCAAGAATAGAGGGGATAAACCGGGTGGCAGGAATGCGTTACGCTAATTCTTATTTACAAATAAAAGTTAGTGATACTGGCACTGGTATTCCTGCGGACGCGCTACCAAAGTTATTTGACCGCTTTTATCGAGTTGATCCGGCACGGACTTATAGAGGTGGGAAAACGGCTACAACTACTGGTTCAGGATTAGGATTAGCGATCGCTCAAGCCATTATCGAGCATCATCAAGGTCAAATTCAAGTAACTAGCAATCTGGGTGAAGGTACTACTTTCACTGTTATTCTGCCAATTCTTGATAAAAGGAGTCAGGAGTCAGAAGAAGGAGTCAGGAGTCAGGAGTCAGGAGTCAGGACAAAGAAGAAAAAGAAGAATAAGGAGGAAGGAGAAAGAATAAAATTACCCAATGACCAATGACCAATGACCAATGACCAACCCCTCTGATTTTGTTAAGCTATCTTCAGCGCAAGCATTAACGATAAGATTCCAATATTCGGACTAGAAGGTAGTAGTGTGCCAAAATATATTCGGTTGATTTCTCTTTTAGTAGCAATCAGTTTATGGAATTTGCCAAAAGCTGCTCATGCTCAGGCATTCATTCCGCATACAGTCCAAATTGATAATGCTCAGTTAGAGAAACAGGGCTTGAATTTAGCCCAGGAAGCGGCTCAATTAGCTCAGTTTCAGCAGGTTGAACCGGCTTTATTGAGAGCGCAATTGGCGACGAAATTAGCCCCACAGAATGACAAAGTATGGTGGCTACTGGGAAGTTTACATTTACAAAATCGAGACTTTGATAAAGCTGTCACTTCCTTGAACAAAGCCCAAACCCTCAACCCTAAAAATCCTGAAGTGCTGTTTGCATTGGGTTCAGCTAAATTTCAACAAAAAGATTACCAAGGAGCTATTACCAACTATCAAGCGGGTTTGCAATTAAAGCCCAATTATTCCGGGGGGTTGTTTGATTTGGGTAATGCTTACTTGATGTTACAGAAATTCCCAGAGGCGATCGCTCAATTTAATTTAGCAGTTAACCAAGATAAAAAGTTTTGGCCAGCAATTAACAATATTGGTTTAATCAAATACGAACAAGGCGACATTCCGGGCGCAATTCAGCAATGGCAAACAGCAGTGAGTATTGACAAAAAAGCCGCAGAACCTTTACTCGCCTTAGCTGTAGCATTCTATAGTCAGGGTGATAAACAAAAAAGTTTAGAAATGGGAGTATCCGCACTCCGCATAGATTCCCGTTATGCCAACTTAGATTTTCTCAAAGAAAACCTGTGGGGCGATCGCCTACTTGCAGAAACCAAAAAATTCTTAGAAATACCAGAAATCAAATCAGCCTCACAGCCAAGGGAGGAAACACCCTAATAGGGGGTAGGGGGATGATTGGTTAGTAGCTTCTGGACATAAAATGTGCGCTCCCACT
>NZ_VIKX01000148.1 GCF_009711935.1 Dolichospermum sp. UHCC 0259
AATCTGAGTCACATCTGCGGAATGTGGGTTTAGTCTATGTTATGAATAAAAATTAAAATCATTCATAATGAATTTAGCTGTGACAGGGAGTAGGGAGAGGGAGAGAAATATTCCTATGCCACTGACAAATTACCAATCATGGCGATAAAGTGCTAGAATTAGGATTTTAGTGTCAGAAATTGTGAAGGTGGGTATTATAGCCCAATAACTTCCTGATCAATTAGTTACACAACCATTACATAGGAACAGGAGAAACAGTTCTCAAAATGATCAAACTGCGTTTAAAAAGATTTGGCAAGAAGCGCGAAGCCAGTTACCGGATTGTTGCTATTAACAACCTCGCTCGTCGTGACGGTCGCCCCCTAGAAGAACTAGGATTTTATAACCCTAGAACTGATGAAGTAAAATTAGATATTCCTGGTATCGTTAAGCGACTACAACAAGGCGCTCAACCTACCGATACAGTTCGTCGTATCCTCGTAAAAGCTAACGTTTTTGAACAGGTCAGTGCAACAGCCGCATCATAGTCTTGAGATTAAATCCCTAGCAACCAATCCCAATTATGTGGGGCTGGTTAAGTTTCTTGTGCAACCGTTTTTAGAATCTCCAGAGTCTTTAAGCGTTGATTGTGAAATGTCTCAAACCCTCAAGCGGGCTTGGGTTCGCATTGCTTTTAATAGCATAGATAAAGAAAAAGTGTTTGGTCGGGGGGGACGCAATATCCAGGCAATTCGCACTGTAATTTCCGCAGCAGCAGAACTAGCTGGGCAATCAGTATACCTGGATATTTATGGCGGCAGTTCCCACAGTCGAGATAGTATGTCTTTTGATGAAGACCAGGAAGAGCGGATACTACCACCCAAATCGAAAGAAAGAGAGAGTAATATTCCCAAACCTGTTGTTAAACCACGTTTACGCTAGATCATCACTGATCAGTTTAAATGGTTGACAACAGATTAAATTCTGGGAAAGATGGAGAAAGGGGACAACAACATTGTCAAGTCTTGGCGAATATTTCCGTGTTTATTGCGGATTTACCAGCCAAGAATTAACAAATGTTGTCAGCCTATTTTCCAATATTTAAGAGGAGTCAGGAGTCAAAAGTCAGGATGAAGAAAGAAGTTAGAATAATATAGAGCTTTCAAAAGTGTTTGAGTTTTAATTGTATCAATGCTTGTTTCTTGCACATTGTCAACATTAAATAATCAAATAAAGTATTGATTTATAAAGGGTTTGGTTTTATTTATTCAGACTTAATTAACAGAAAATTATAGAATTTTCAATTTACATTTAATAGGAAAATATTAATTTTGTTAAAAACCACCTTTCACTCAATTCAGCAATAATATGGCAGATGATTCCATAATTCAACTGCCTAATATGTCCAGTGCGATCGCTCTAGCTGGTTATGGTGAGGCAAATATCAAGTTTTTATCACAACAAACAGGGGCTAACTTAGTCCTGCGGGGACAAGAATTATTAATTTCGGGAACACCTAAAGAGGTAGAATTAGCAAAGCGATTAGTGCGATCGCTCGAAAATTTGTGGAGTAAAGGTAATAATATCTCTAGTGCCGATATTCTCACAGCCCGTCAAGCCCTCGACACAAATACAGAAGACCAACTCCAAGACCTACAGCGCGATATCCTCGCCAAAACTCGCCGGGGGTTTGAAATTCGCGCCAAAACCTTTCACCAACGCCAATATATAGACGCACTTCGCCGACGTGATTTAACCTTTTGTATAGGTCCTGCGGGAACAGGGAAAACCTATCTCGCTGTAGTTATCGCCGTCCAAGCCCTACTTAGCAATCAATTTGAACGACTGATTTTAACCCGTCCCGCAGTCGAAGCAGGAGAAAAACTCGGCTTTTTACCAGGAGACCTACAGCAAAAAGTCAACCCCTATTTACGTCCCCTGTATGATGCCATAAATGAGTTCATAGACCCCGAAAAAGTCCCCAACCTAATCGAACGGGAAATCATCGAAGTCGCACCACTAGCCTATATGCGAGGACGGACATTAAATAACGCCTTTATCATTGTTGATGAAGCCCAAAATACCACACCGGCGCAAATGAAAATGGTTTTAACCCGATTGGGTTTTAACTCCCGCATGGTAATCACAGGTGACATCACCCAAACCGATTTACCACCCCATCAAAAATCCGGTTTAGAAGTAGCCTTACAGATTCTCCGCAACGTCGAAGGAATTGCCATTTGCGAATTTTCTCAAAAAGACGTTGTTCGTCATCCCTTAGTACAACGTATCGTTGCTGCCTACGAAAAATACGAAACGTAGGGGCGCAGGCCCTGCGCCCTCTTACCTTCTTACTTCTTACCCTCTGGATTGTATTACATCCAAAAAAACGCTATAAATCTGAAATTGCACACTAACAACTAGAAAATCAACAGCTATGAGTACAACATTGAAAGAATTTTTAGAAGCTTGTGAAACCTTGGGAACTTTGCGCTTAATAGTCACCAGCAGCGCCGCCGTTTTAGAAGCTAGAGGAAAAATAGAAAAACTATTTTACGCCGAATTACCAAAAGGTAAATATGCGAATATGCACACCGAAGGCTTTGAATTTCATTTGAACATGGATATGATTCAAAAAGTGAAATTTGAAACAGGGGAAGCCAAAAGAGGAAATTTTACAACCTATGCAATTCGGTTTGTAGATGCGGAAGAAAAACCCGCATTAAGCCTCTTTTTACAATGGGGTAAACCAGGAGAATACGAAACAGGACAAGTAGAAGCTTGGCACGTTTTAAAAGAAAAGTATGGTGAAATCTGGCAACCTTTACCGTCGGAAATTTAATATTGGCAATTAGGCAGAGATTTTTGTTACTTTAAATCAAGTTAATTACTCAGTAGAAAATCAAACCGTGTTTTATGAACCAGTGGAAAATTACTGAATCTTTGCCTAATAAGATTGTTACTCAGGAAGACACACGCATTAAAGGAAGTTGGATAGCGCCTTTGTTGATGGTGCTTCCTGGTCTAGTCCCAATTTGGTTAGGGACAACAATTTTACCTGCTACGGTTGTTTGTCAACCTGTCAGTGTAAGTTCCCTTCAGTGTCAAAAAAAGTCAGAATTTTTGGGAATTACTATTCCCATTCAAACCTATACCCAACCAACATCAAAGCCCCGCAATACCACTCAAGTTATACCAGGCAATACAATTTTACTATCAATTGGACTTGCCTGGGTTGGTGGACTGGGATCAATCTTACTTTTATCAGCTTGGTATACAGTAACTCTGACGACTTGCACTATTGACAGGACAACAAGCCGAATTTCTATTACTAGAAAAACGGCTCTCCGTCAGCGCATCAATAGTTACCTGATATCAGAACTGCAAGAATTGATGCTGAAGCTTCCCAGTAGTACTACCACAATTGAGAATTTTGCCACTGCGGCAGTGGAGATAAAACTAACAACTCATTCAGGTAAATCTCTGCTTTTTTATGCTCAAAGTTATGACCAATTACCCGAAATTGACAAGCTGCTGGTGAATCTACGTCAACTACTTAATATACCTTACAAGTTAGTTTTAGATTTGGGATTAGAGGTTTGGAAGTTTGAATCAAACGGTAAAATCACTGTCCATAAAGTAGGTAAATACTTGGCCGAATATGCTTTCAAAGATATTGCTAAAGTAGAAACAGAAACTTTGGAAGAAGGCAAAAATGCTAATAATATCTACCGTTATCGAGTTAATTTGGTCACAACTAATGGAAAAAGATTAGGGATTTCCGAGTTTATCAGTGAAGACTTTGATATCAATCATACCAGCTATGCTAAGATTCGAGCTAACCAAGTAAGCGATCGCTTACGTCAGTTTATCAATTTCCCTGGTGTGCCATAGGGGTATTTGTCACAGTTAGTTATATTTACAGAATGGTGCAGTAATTTTATGTCTTTGATCAGAGTGCTGTTGAGTTTTTGCTTAATGCTTTTATTATTGTTAGGAAATAACGACGCACAAGCCGGAGAATTAGCAGAACATTTAGCCAAATTCCCCCAATGGGAAAAATTAACATCAGTCAAACCAGCGAAAGGAGATTTAGTTTACCCTGAATGGATGTCCGGGACTTGGAAAGTTACCAGCACATTAGTAGATTTAGCCGCACCTTTAGCACCAGATATAGTGACACCAGGTTTTGAAGGTAATCGCAGTCAATTAAATCAACCAATTAGTTTTTTAGTTAAATTCATCAAAGTTAAACCAACTAATTCGGGTTTAAAATTTCTTACTAATTTCCAGAATCAACCATCAATATTAGTAGCAGATAGAGAATTTAATAGTTTAAATTTATCCAGAGCTTATTTAGGCGATGATACTGTATTATCATCCAAAGTAGATCCTCAATCTCCCAATCGGCAAATTACATTTTTGCGAGGTGAACGGCAATTAATTTCCATTATCAGCGATCGCACTACAGAAACACCAGCAGATGATCAATTCATCACCACAGAAGTTTTCCAACAACTATTTCAAGGTAGTCCTCGTCCATATTTGAATACTGTAGAGTCAACCACAGCCTATCAAAAGCTTTCTACATCCTCTCCAGCCATTACCGCAGATCAAGTAACCGCTGTCTACCTTTCATCCCAAGATCCTGATTACTTTACCGCAGGTTCTCAACCAGTGGCATTATATCGGTATCGGCTAAAATTTGTCCCCGCAAGCTGAACTATGACAAATAGGAATACATCTCAATGATTTGTGGATAGCTTGTACAGCAATACAACACGATTTAATTATTGTGTCTCAAGAAAATGATTTTAAACAAATGAGTAAAGTAAGACCTTTAAAATTAGAATGTTGGAAACCTGAAAACACATCAATTTGATTGATGTTGGGTTGCGCTTTGCTTAACCCAACCTACGCTACGCTACTAAATTGGAAAATGGAATTTTTCAAGATTATGAAAAACCTGGATGTGTAGGGGTTTAGCACTGCTAAACCCCTACCTAGAGAATCAAACAACTAAGCTGTTTTGAATATAATAGAGGTGAAGGAAGAAAAAGATTAATTCATAATAAAAAAACTTAATTTTTAACTTGTGTACTCACAGCAGCATAATTAGTTTTATAACTAGATAATTTCTCCTTAGCTTTTTTAGAAAAAAATGTACCATCTGGAATACTTTCTAATAACTTAATTGCTTGTTTCCATTTAAGTTGTGCTTGTTTCCAAACTTTTGGAGGATGAGGAGGATTCTGAACTATTATAGATGCTTCCATTCCAAGTTTTTGTGCAGATTCAAAATCCTTTTTAGCCGTTTCTTCCTGATTAGTATTTAAGGTAATTTGCTGTATTTGTGGTATTTTATCTTTACCTATGTAAATACCAAGAAATAGAAATATTATACTGACAATACCAATAATTAGTGAAGGTTTAAAAATCAGTATTTTCTGAGAGTTATTTGTAACTGCTGTTTGCAATATTTGATGGTTTTGAGATTGCTGTTCATTATCTTTATGTTTTTTGTTCTGATTATTTTTTAACCGATGTAAGGCTTCTTCTGCTTGACTTTTCAGATGATTAGCATTTAAAATTAAATCTCCAATTTCTTGCTTGAAATATTCACAATTATTTATAATTTCTGACAGAGATAAAAATTCACTAGCACTCGACATAATTAATCCATGCTCATCATCTAACCATTCTAAGGAAAATCCACAATTACCATAATAATTAGATAAGCCTATGATAATTTCATAAATATCATCGCTATTTTGTAATTTATCATAAGCATCATTTAGTCTTTTTTGTAATTTAACTAAATCATCTTGACTATGACTTATTTGATTGAGTTGCTGTCTTAATAAATCAGCATTATTGAGTGATAAATTTATTTTAATTAAATCAACATTTTTGTGAATTTCATTATTGATATTTTCCCATCTCAGATAATTATTAATTTGATTTAAAATTCCTGAATCATTTAAAATATATTCACCTATTTCTTGAATCTGATTTAGCCAATTAATCCATCCATAGATTCTTTCCTGTAGGTCACTTAAAGTTACTTCATTTTCGTTATTCCCGAATTTTTCTGCAAGTAACCCTGCACTACCACTAATAACAACATCTACGAGAAATCCACCAGGAATAAACAAGCTTGCTACTGTTCCTAAAAATGGCAATGCTCCCATTGCAGCATTTTTCATTTTTTCAAATCCTAATTCTGAATCAATTTCTTCTTCAATTTCGTTTAAGATTAATAAAATATGATTCAGTTTTGATAATTCATTTTGAATTTCATTTCGGTTGCCAAGATTAAGATTAAGTGGTTCTACCGCTCCCTTTATGAAAGGAT
>NZ_VIKX01000149.1 GCF_009711935.1 Dolichospermum sp. UHCC 0259
CTCCTATCCCTGTTACTTCCTAATTCCTTTTTAGTGGGGGAGTGTGAACAGTTACCTTGATTTAATTAAGATAATTGTATTAGCTTATACTATTCCTACATTGTAAGAATTTTTGTTAATTTAGATACAGTTTTGCTAAAAAATCACAAATTTTGTGTAATCACACCATCAAACTACAAAAATTGCCAAAACAAAGAGTGCAGATAACCTGATATAGCTACCTGCACTACTTGTTGATTAAATTTGGACTTTCGTGGGTGACGGAAGACATTTCTATCCGCTGGCACTAATACAAAATAAGCTTTAAGAATTACTCTCAAAGCATATTGGCTAAATAGACAATTTAGTTGGTAGTTTGTGCTGACAGCATTTGTTTTAGCTTTTCTAAATCCGCTGCCCAACGGGGATCTGGACGAAAAGCTTCGTTATCAACGCTAGTAGCAGTTTCACGCGCACTACCACCACCGCTACCACGGCGAGATTTCTTACTTCTCTCCCGACGATTACCTTCTTTATTACCGCTAGGACTAGAAGCGCTACTACCTTGGATAATTGGTTTGGGAACTTGTTGTTGTGGTTGTTCTTCACCTTCCTCACCTTTAGTGCGGGGTAAAGCTTTTTCTAGTTTGATGGGTGTATCTTTGAACATTTGACCATTATATTTTTCAATAATTTGATCTGCTTGTTCGTCATTATTGACTGTTAGAAACCCAAAACCCCGACATTTGCCTGTTTTCCGGTCTTTAATTAGTTTGGTGGTGACAGCATCGCCTTCTTCTGCAAACACAGCTTGCAAATCTTGACGATCTATTTCTTCTTTGGGCAAATTTCCTATATATAGGCGAATGGACATGGAACATACCTCCGAATTGGGATTAAACAGGGCAAGACAAAAACAATAAATTGGCTTTGGTTTTTGAATAGATACTATGGACTAAAACTGCCACAAACCAATTTCTGCAATCCGATAGTGTAGCGTGGCGTGAGTCATGCTATCAACTTATAGAATACAGTTTTTTGTTGGGATCAAGCTTATTCGTCACGAAAGCAATTATGCAATCGTGGGCTAATATCACTTTAATTTTAGGAATTGTTAATTTAATAGCCAACTATCCACCACAGTAAATTCATTCTTCTTAATTCTTGCCCGCAGAACAAAATACCATTCCTTAACATTATCATGGTATTTTCCACGTAGCTAGTTCAGCAGAAACTTTTCCGCTAATAGCCAATAGTATGATTCTATCGTAACATAAAACACATTTTTAATGCAAGAGGGAAAAGGGGCAGGGGGGCGGAGGGGGACTGGGGACTGGGGAAGTAGGGGAAGTAGGGGAAGTAGGGGAAGTAGGGGAAGTAGGGGAAGTAGGGGAAGTAAGGGAGTAGGGGAAGTTGGGGGGGAGAAAGAATTTTCCCAATGACCAATGACCAATGGCAACTGACAATTGACTAAAACCCTGTGAGCATAATATAAGCGCCCCAAGCTTGGGCAACGACTGCGATGACAGTAGACCAGATGGGATGAGGGCTATGAATTTTTTTGCCGCTTTGGGTTTCTAGGGTTTGCAGATCAATCCAGGGAGTTGCCCCACGTCTTAACCAACCTGTGACAGTGATTTGTCTGCCAATCAAGTCTTGAGGATTGAATGACTTTCCTAACCAGGGAATATGATGTAATTTGATTAAACCTTGGCTAGTTTGTAGAATTAGGTCTTGTGCTAAACAATTACCAATTCCGGGACGACCTAACAGTTTACCAGTAAAACGGATTCTAGCGCTATCAATTGGTAAAATTACGGGATCTGCTAATAGGTTGGTGAAGTTTTCGTTTTTTTGAACATTTGCAGGTGTAATGTCGGGAAATAAAGCATTTATCCGCATGACTGTACCAATGCTAAAACCAATTAACATACAACCTGTAACAAAAGACCAATCATCATAAATCCATTTTAAGTTTAACAAATGTAGGGTGTATGCTGTTTGCCAAATTAACCAAATCAGAGTGGCGAAGACAACACCAAGGGGGATTCCCAACCAGGGGGCAATTTGTAAACAGAAGGTTTGGGGTTGAATGAGGATGGGTTGTGATGGGGTTGTTTGATATAGTTCGGTGTCTAAATGCCAATGACGGGCTATTTCACAAAGACGTTCGATGCGATCGCCTATTGCTGGATGACAACTGTTGATTGTTAACCATTGACGGTAGGGATGAAAGTTTTCCCATTTTAAAAATGATTCAAAAGGTAGATGACCTGCGCTGCTACCTAAAACTATGCTGTGCTGGTAGGCGACGGGCGAAAGCAGGTTCAGACTTTCTAACTGCCAGCAGGTCTGTTCTTTGAGTCCGACATCATGGGCTACACCAATGGATATTTTCAATAAGGCGCGAATTAGTCCATTGGGATTACCGGTGATTTCTGCGGACAGGCGATCGCTATGGTAAAGTCGTAACCGAGAATTAAGTAGGGCTGTACCTGTGAACAGACACCAAATTCCGTAGTTAATGGCGGCTAAAACTGTTCCTGGCCAACGCCAAATTTTACTCTGATGTTGATTTCCCCAAGCTGAAACTTGCTGATATATGCCATAAAATGGCATGGTTACAAGTAACACGAGGGACATCACCCCAAAGTCCCAACGCCCAATTTGCCCCAAGGATAAAGCATAAATGGCGGCTATTTCATCATCTGCCAGTTGTTCTAATAGGCCTTGACTAACAGTTATTCTGGCTGTGCGGGGCAGGTTGCCATAACTGATAATCATGGGGGCAGCAATTGGTAAGATTCTCAGTTCGGGGGTATTCCAGTGCCGCTGTTGACAAGCCCTTTGTAATACCCTGAATGTTTCCCGACTGTAGGAGTTTAATTTCTCTTTGGGCAATTCTTCTTGACCGGAAAATCTTGTTAGCACCCAGTCGAGTAACCAAGGGGACGATACCATTAAGATTATAAATAACCCTAGAATAAAGTTACTAGGATCACGATATAAAATCTGGATGGGTTCTAAGTATGGTAGTTGATATAGAATTTGATTAATTGAACCCAGGACAAATTTCAGCACTTCTCGGCACGTCCAAAATAGTGCGATGAATGTGAAGAGGGCAAGCAGTCGGGAGGGAATAATATTAGGCTTGCGGAGGGGTTGCCAGACTTTAGCGCGTCTAGCATTGCGCCAATAAATACTAACGGGTTGAATATTAGTTTGACCATCAGCCCCAACATAAGCGGTTTGTGGCTGTTGTGGGGAGTTGGTTAAACCGGAGATAAGTCCAGTTTTAGGTTTGCGGGATTTTTTCTTCTGGTTTTTGCGTTTATGCAGGTGTTCAAGCGCAAGTTTTGACCACTCTTGAACTTGGGGATTACTATTGGCGATCAAATTGTGGCACAGGGCGATCGCTTTGGAAACTTCGCCAGTGCGGGCATAGGACATAACTAACCCCACTTGTGCCTGTAAACAAATCTTTTCTTCGTTTTGATTTTTGGCTAGTGGTTCAAGGTTAGCGATCGCTGTATAGTAATTCCCCTGCTTGAGGGCAGCTAAACCAGCCTCTAAACATGATTCAGCATGGGAAGGCATACAAACTTTGATAATTTGTCAGTTGTTAGTTGTTAGTTGTCAGTTGTTAGTTGTCAGTTGTCAGTTGTCAGTTGTCAGTTGTCAGTTGTTAGTTGTTATTGGGTAATTTTCTTCTTCCTTCTTTTTCCCTCCTTTCTTCCTCCGAACTCCTAACTCCTAACTCCTAACTCTCCACCGATTGTTGATTAGAAAAGACGGGGGCGATCGCACTTAATTTCAACTCTGGATGATCACCTTCTAATTGTTGGCAATTCCATTCATTGCGGAATAACAATACAGGTCGTCCCATGCTATCTTTAACAGTGGTGGTATTGAATAAACGTCCCACCTGTTTTAAAGCTTCCCAACCACCCGAAACCCAACGGGCGACACTGTAGGGTAATAAATCAAGAATGGTTTCTACACCATACTCATTTTGTAAACGGAACTGGACTACCTCAAATTGCAACTGACCAACCGCTGCTAAAATTGGCTCACGCTTGGCTTCATCAGTTGAATACATAATTTGTACAGCCCCTTCTTCTCGCAATTCAGAAACACCTTTTTGAAACTGCTTAAATTTTGATGGGTTGGGGTTTCTCAAAGTAGCAAAAAGTTCCGGTGAGAAATAAGGAATTCCCTCATATTCTAGTTTTTGTCCTGTATAAATAGTATCGCCAATTGCAAAAACACCCGGATTATTTAAACCAATCACGTCCCCTGGATAAGCAACATCAATGGATTCTCTTTCTTGGGCAAATAGTTTTTGCGGACGAGATAGACGAACAACTTTACCAGTTCGAGCATGATTTACTGTCATATCTTTTTCAAACTTGCCTGTGCAAACCCGGACAAAAGCTACTCTATCCCGGTGTTTGGGGTCCATGTTGGCTTGGAGTTTGAAGATAAATCCGGTAAATTCTGGATAGGTAGGGGGGATATCGCCGACGCTGCTGCTATGTGTACCTGGTTTGAGGGCAAAGTCGAGGAAGTTTTTCAGGAATAATTCCACCCCAAAGTTGGTCATGGCGCTACCAAAAAATACTGGGGTCATTTTGCCGGCGTGTACCAAGTCTAAATCTAGTTCTGGACAAACTCCTTCTAAGAGTTCTAATTCGTCTTTTAGTTGGTGGTAAAGTTCTTTTTCTAGTAAGGTTTCCAATTGGCGATCGCCGATATCTAGTATGGTATTAAGTGCTTCTTTGCTACCGTGAAAACTGCGTTCAAATAAGTGAACTTGCTGTTGTTGGCGGTCAAAAACTCCTTTAAAGCGATCGCCCATACCAATCGGCCAATTCACTGCATAAGTCTGTAATCCCAGTTCTTTCTCAATTTCATCTAATAAATCTATGGGTTCTCTACCTGGACGGTCAAGTTTATTGACAAAGGTGAAAATGGGAATCCCCCGCATTTTACAGACTTCAAACAATTTCCGAGTTTGCGGTTCTAAACCTTTAGCCGCATCAATTAGCATAACCGCATTATCTGCCGCTGCTAAAGTCCTATAAGTATCTTCACTAAAATCTTGGTGTCCAGGAGTATCAAGTAAATTAATTTGACAGTTACGATAGGCAAATTGTAACACGGTTGAAGTGACGGAAATTCCCCGTTGTTGTTCCATCGCCATCCAGTCAGAGGTTACTTTCCGCTGGTCTCTACGGGCTTTGACTGCTCCAGCTTCGTGGATAGCACCCCCGTATAATAATAGTTTTTCAGTTAAAGTAGTTTTACCAGCATCAGGGTGAGAAATAATCGCAAAGTTACGACGCTGTTCCACCGCTTGACCTAGTTCTGTTTGCAATTCAATGGACATATTGGTTATTTGTTTTTAACTTCATTAAATGTAATCTTTTTCAGGAGCAGGAAACAGGTAATTGGTAATTGGTAATTGGTAATTGGTAAAAACAATTCTTCTTCTTTCTTCCTTCTTCCTCCTGAACTCCTGACTGGTCACTGAGCGAAGTCGAAGTGCTGACTCCTGA
>NZ_VIKX01000014.1:0-75746 GCF_009711935.1 Dolichospermum sp. UHCC 0259
CTCCTATCCCTGTTACTTCCTAATTCCTTTTTAGTGGGGGAGTGTGAACAGTTACAAGTTATTTTCAAATCGTCTCATTAAAGCCGTAAATCTTGTAAATGTCCGTTCTTCTTTTTCTTTGATATATTTAATAACTGCTTGTAAACCGCGACCTGTATTACCTAATTCAGAAGGAATTTTAATAAAATCACTCTTTCCTATTTCATCGTGAAAATCATCAAGATTACGAATTTGATCATCTTTAACTAAACCTTTAAGAAAATCAGGTTGGAAGTGATAACTATATGTGTTTGCAAAATCCCCAAAAAAGTCTCTACATAATTTTTTTTCTGCTGCTTGTAGAGATGTATTATCTTCAATATCTTGTCTCAATGTCATTAAATTAGTTTGCTTATTATATCCACTGGTAATTATGTTTTCACCTGCATTATCTAGTTTTATACTTATCTTCTCTTTGCAAATAGCTGATTTTGGAAAATCTTTATTGTCAGATAACTCTATTTCATAAATAATACTTCCACTAGAGTTATTCCAAGCTATTTTAAATCCCATTGGTTCACCATCAGCTAGTCTATAGCGATGAGGATATAAGTCTCTGTGAACATTAACCCATTTTTCAGTATTTCCAGGACGACCTATTCTGACAAGTCTACAGAAATGTTGTATACCTGCTAAAAGATTAGACTTGCCCGAATTATTATTACCAATGAGTAAGGTGACTGGATGAAGGTCTATAGTAGTTAGCTTATGGGTTTTAAAGTTTTTAAGTGTAACTTGCGTAAACATAAGTTTTTTCTAGTAATGACTATCATTTTAGATTGTTACTATTAATAATACACCTGCTTGGCTACTAAAGAAAAGATGATAGATCCTTTTTCAAGAAGAATCTAATTATTTTATAGCGGTAAGTAATTGGACAAAAATATTTACAGTCATTGCGAGCGAAGCGAAGCAATCACAACCCTTGGAATTGCTTCATTTCACTTCGTTCCATATGGCTAACGCCACGCTGCGCCAACGCAATGACATTGTGTAATTAATTCTGTCTCACTACTTATCAATCCTGTAATTTAGGTTTTCGGTTTAAAAGTCGAAGCAACATGAAGTTCCTTCAATTGTTTTGCGTCTACATTTGCAGGAGCATCTGTTAACAAACAACGAGCTTGTTGAGTCTTAGGAAAAGCAATCACATCACGAATTGATTCCTCTCCAGATAACAACATTACCAAACGATCTACACCGTAAGCAATACCACCATGGGGAGGAGTGCCATATTCAAAAGCTTCTAACAAAAAGCCGAATTTACTTTGTGCTTCTTCCGTTGATAAACCAATAGCTGAAAACACCTGTTCTTGAACTTCTCGCTGATAAATTCGCAAACTTCCCCCACCAACTTCAAAGCCATTTAATACTAGATCATAAGCTTGAGCGCGGGCGGTTTTCAAATCGCTGATATCATCAGGATGAGGGGCTGTAAAAGGGTGATGTAATGCTTCTAAACGTTTTTCATCTGCATTCCATTCAAACATGGGAAATTCTGTCACCCACAGGAAGTTAATCTTATCTTTTTCAATTAACTTAAATTCCTTAGCCACAAATTGGCGAATTCTGTCCAAAGTTTTATTAACAGTGGACCTATCAGCTGCCGCAAATAATAACAAATGTCCAGCTTTTGCACCTGTTCTTGTTAATATTTCTTGCTTTTTTTCCGGTGTCAAATTATCTTTAATTGCGCCAATGGTGTCAATTTCGCCATTTTCTCGAACGCGAATATAAGCTAATCCTTTCGCACCTGCTTCTGCGGCTTCTCGGAAAATATCCCCACCTGGTTTAATGCGAACATTAGAAATGGCATCGTTACCGTTAGGAATGGGTAGAATTTTGACGATACCACCGTTAGCAACAGCTTCTCGAAAAACTTTAAAACCGGAATCTTTTAAAATGTCGGAAACATCAACTAATTCTAAACCATAGCGGGTGTCTGGTTTATCACTTCCGTAACGATTCATAGCTTCCGCGTAGGGAAGCCGAGGAAAAGGACGAGGTAAATCAATTCCTTTAACGGTTTTAAAAATATGACAAACTAACTTTTCATTGAGTTCAATAATTTCATCTTCAGACATGAAACTCATTTCCATGTCTAATTGGGTAAACTCTGGTTGTCTGTCAGCGCGTAAATCTTCATCCCGGAAACATCGCGCTACTTGATAGTATCTATCCATTCCCGATACCATCAATAATTGTTTGAATAGTTGCGGTGATTGCGGTAAAGCAAACCATTCACCTTCATTCACACGACTGGGAAGAATGTAATCTCGCGCCCCTTCGGGAGTAGAACGGGTAAGAATGGGGGTTTCAATTTCGATAAACCCTTCTAAGTCTTCCAGGTAGCGCCGCATGGCTTTGATGACTTGGTGACGCAATTGCATATTTTGCGCCATGCGTTCCCGTCGTAAGTCCAAATAACGATATTTTAACCGCAAATCTTCCCTGACTGTTTCCGTGTCTGCGGTGGAAACTTGGAAAGGTAACTGTTTACGGACGGCGTTGAGGAGTTCTATTTTATCAGCATAGATTTCGACTTCGCCTGTGGGTAGCCGGGGATTTAGAGATTCTGGGGGACGTTGGGTAACTCTACCGGTGATTGCCACAACGTATTCATTGCGGAGTGTGTTAGCTTGTTCGTAGGAGTCTGGGGTGCGCTGGGGGTCGCTGACGATTTGGACAATACCAGAGCGATCGCGCAAATCTAAGAATATCACACCACCGTGATCGCGGCGACGGTCTACCCATCCGTAAAAGGTAACAGTTTCACCAATATGTTCTTTTCGGAGTTCGCCGCAATAGTGAGTTCGCATAGTTGTTAGTTCTTTAGTTCCGGGCTAGGTTAGGTAAATGTCAAGGCTTTCCCATTATCTAGCATCAACAGTCATTGTAGTAGTTTTAGTTGAAGAAAAATCAGTTATTTTCGCCTTGGCAGTTAGAAACCGCAGCTACACAAGCAAAACCCATCTTCATGGGTTTCAAATCTTGAATTTTTTACTATAGTCCACGCAGGTGGACTTTGTCTGTGTAGACGCGGTTTCCAACCGCCGATTTGATCAACTTCTATCTATCGCGTAATTGGTGTTCAGATTGTTTTCAGAAATTACCTCTTAAAAACTGACGACACCACCGTAATTATCGTGGCACTGGCAATCAAACCAAAAGCCAAATTAACCAGTGACTGCGTAGCTTGCCTATATACCTCAAATTTCTCATTTGATTTTGCCACATCAGTTTTTAATTCTTCCAGTGAATTTAATATTTTTTGTTGAAACTCTTCTTCTGACATTTTATTTATCTCCTTAGTTAACGATTTTGATATATATTCAATAGTGTAACGCTATTACTGTGTAGACGCAGTTTTCAACCGCCCAAAAATGCCTTAAACCCCAGTCGTTGCGGAAATATCAATTAACCAGCGCACTGTTTGCGGGAAAATAATCACAATTAACAAGACAATAAACTGTAAAACCATAAAAGGAATCGCACTTTTATGAATATCTAATGTGCTAACTTCTTTAGGCGCAACACTTTGTAAATAAAACAAAGAAAATCCCACAGGTGGAGAAATAAACGCCGTTTGTAAATTCACTGCCATGACCACCCCAAACCACACCATATCAATATTTAAAGCTTGGGCTGCTGGTACTAATAAAGGCATAGCAATAAAACAAATTTCAATAAATTCTAAGAAAGATCCTAAAACAAAAATCACGATATTACTAACAATTAAAAATCCCCAATATCCTCCGGGTAAACCTATTAATAAATTAGTAATCAGAGTTTTGCCACCTAAAGCATCAAACACCAAACTAAACATCGAAGAACAGAATAAAATCATCACCACTAAAGCCGTAATCACTGCGGTAGAATGGGCAGCATCACGAATTAATTGTGGTGTGAGACGTTTATTAAAAGCGGCGAGAATAGAAGCCCCAACAGCACCTACAGCCCCGGCTTCTGTGGGAGTAGCGACACCAAAGAATATACTTCCTAACACCGCAAAAATTAAAATAATCGGGGGAACAACAGCTTTAAAAATTTGTTTAATTAATTGATTACCTTGAGGAATTACCACATCATCAGGGATCAGTGGCACTTTTTCCGGTTGAAAGAAAGCTAGTCCTAAAATATAGAGAATATAGGAAGTAGATAACATTAATCCGGGAATTAATGCCCCTAAAAATAAATCTCCCACAGAAACACCAATTTGATCACTGAGAATCACTAAAACTAAACTCGGAGGAATTAATTGAGCTAAAGTCCCGGAAGCAATAATTACTCCTGAAGCTAATTTTTTATCATAGCCATAGCGTAACATCAACGGTAATGATAACATTCCCATGACAATTACTGTAGCGGCTACGACTCCAGTTGTGGCGGCTAAAACTGTTCCTACTAAAACAACTGCTAAAGCTAATCCTCCCCTGACACGACTTAATATAATCCCGATAGTTTCTAATAACTCTTCTGCTAATCCTGACTTTTCTAGAACTGCACCCAGAAAGACAAAGAAGGGAATTGCAAGTAAGGTAAAGTTCGACATTGTGCCAAACCAACTATTAGGTAATAGTAGCAGACGCGCCGGATTAAAAGCTCCAACTACTGTACCAATAAGTCCAAAAACAATGGCTGTGCCGGCAAAGGAAAAAGCGACAGGAAAGCCACTCATGAGAATAAAGAAAAAGCCGACAAACATTAAAATCGCTAACCATTCAAAACCCATAATTTCCCCTATTCAACATTGATATTTTCTGAAGTTTCTAAACGAATTTGTTCTGCTACTTGTTGATAACCTAATAATACTGCTAAATATTTAATTGCTTGAGAAATACTTTGTAAAAGCAGGAATAATAAGGCTATAGGAACCATAGTTTTGATGGGGGCGCGTGGTAAACCATTAGCGTCAGAAGATATTTCCCAAGTTCCCCAACTACCATCACTTAATCTGCCCCAAGATTGTAAAACCGGATTTATTGTCACCCAAATACCAATTAAACAAAAGGGTATTAAAAATAAAACTGTTCCCACAAAATCAACTAAGGCGCGTTTTTTTTCACTCATATTAGTATAGAGAAAATCAACACGGACATTTTCTCCATGACGTAAAATATAAACAAATCCGAATAAGAATGTGAGAGAAAATAAATACCATTGTAGTTCTAATAAAGCATTAGAAGACAATTGTACGCCAATGAAGCGACCCATATAACGGGCGACAACATTAAAAAAACCGACTCCAATTGTTAGCAAAACTAGCCAATTCGACAACCATCCCAACTTATCAGCACAGTTGTCAACAAATTGGGAAAATTTTAATAGCTTACTGATGAAAGCAAATCTTTTTGAGTTACGCATAGAACATAATAAATTAAAGGCAAGACTTGAGAATACAGTCAGCCAGTCAGCCAAGGAATAAATTCCCTGTCTAATAGCTCACGTCTGTTAAAACAGACTCAGAAATTTTCCCAGTGTTTAGTCATCTAAAAATGACTTTTGCTATTAGTAAGGAACAGTTGTAGATCCATACTGACGGCTGAATTATTACTATTAATTAATCAATTTTTCCACCTCCAAAATATCCAAATTTGTCAATTGTGCCACTCGTTCTACAGACATTCCATTCTGTAACAAATTAATGGCAACTTGTCTTAATTGCAATTCAGCTTGTTCTGCACGTTGTTTTTCCTGTTCTGCAATTTGTTCTACTTCATCTGCTCTTTGTCGTTCAATTCCTACCATTTCCTGAGAAGTAGGAAATAATTCACCATCCAAAGTTGCCCAGCGTAACCAAGTGGCATCAACACCTCTGTAATTACCTTGCCAACGCACCAAAGCCAAATCTAAAACTTTGCTTACCAATTGATTTTTCTCATTTAGAGCAATCTGTTGATATGCACCACTATTTAGATCAAAACCGGCAAAATCATCTGGGTTAAAAGGGTCATACCAAAAATATTCAGAAACCCGCATTTGATTTTGATAAATCAATTTTTTCTGATTTTTATCATTACTAGCTGTGGTTTCTGAAAGTAATTCAATTACTACATCTGGTGGTTTTCCTTCTTCCCAAACTACCCAAGAAAGTCGTTCTGTTTTCGGCACACCTAAAACAGCAAAAAAATCTGGACCGCGAAAATCTTGATTTTTTAATTGTGCTAAACTGTAGTAGACAAACATATTGCCACCTACATATCCATCAGTCCTTTGCTCTAACCAAGGCTGAATGGTATCAATTAAAATATCCATTTGTAATTTATGTCTTTGTGTCTCCATCGGGATACCATCATCACAAGGAAGTTCTGCCTGGGTGGGTGGCAGTTTAATGCTAGGTTCAGCCAAAACAGTTTCTAACATAGCCGTTAAATTTAGTTAGAAATTACTTAATATTTTTATACTAATCGGAAATGATCAGCAATTGGTAAAATTATAAGAAATAATAAGTTTTCAGTGTATCAACACCATAAAATCAAACTGTATCAGGAAAAGTCAACAAGTCTAAAACCTTTTTTCCCCGTGCTTGATCTTAATGAAAAATTTTAACACCAACCTCCTCTGTAGTGGCTAAAATTTTACATGATTATGATATTGTGGGGAAATCTTACAGTTAGTCAATAATATTCATTTTTATGAAACGTCGAGCTATTGTTAACAGATTATCTCAAAGTGCGATCGCTGCCACCGGAGTAGCAATTGTTGGTGGTTGTCAAAAGGCACAAAATCAAGCCGCTACAGGTCAAACCGATACCAGTAACTTACCGACCGTTAAATGGCAAATGGCTACAAGTTGGCCATTGTCTTTAGAAACTATTTTTGGCGGAGCGCAGGTTTTAGCAGAGCGTGTCAAAGTTCTTACTAACGGCAAATTTATCATCGAACCCCGTGCGGCTGGAGAAATAGCCCCCGGTTTAGAAGTTCTCAATGTGGTTTCCCAAGGTGCGGTACAAGCCGGACATACTGCTGCTTATTACTATATCGGTAAAAGTCCCGCATTAGGATTTGGTACATCAGTACCATTTGGACTCAATGCCCAACAACAAAACGCTTGGTTATATGAAGGCGGAGGTTTAGCCAAACTTCAGGAAATTTACGCACGTAAATTCAATGTGATTCAATTTCCTGCGGGAAATACGGGTACACAAATGGGGGGATGGTTTCGCAACGAAGTCAAAACACTTAATGATCTCAAGGGCTTAAAAATGCGGATTCCCGGTTTAGGCGGGCAAGTTATGGCTAAATTGGGAGTAACGGTACAGACTCTTCCTGGTGGGGAAATTTTCCAAGCGCTACAAACAGGTGCTATTGACGCGGCTGAGTGGGTGGGACCCTATGATGATGAAAAATTGGGTTTAAATAAGGTCGCTAAATTTTATTATTATCCAGGTTGGTGGGAACCAGGTCCAACTCTAGAAGTACAAGTTAATTTAGACGAATGGAGAAAGCTACCACCTCAATACCAAGCAGCTTTAGAAACTGCTGCATATCAGTCGAATACAACAATGTTAGCTCGTTATGATGCTCGTAATGGTGAAGCATTGGAAAGACTATTAAAAACAGGTACTCAAGTGCGTGCTTATAGTCAAGAAATTTTGGAAGCAGCGGAAAAAGCCTCTTTTGCTTTATATGATGAATTTGCGGCTAAAGATGCCGATTTTAAAGCCGTTTATGAACAATGGAAACCTTTTAGAGATCGGATGTATGCGTGGAATAATCTCAATGAAGGTAGTTTAACCCGTTATGCCTATGGGAAGTTGAAAGCGGGGAATTGAGAGTTTCTTTGATCAGCAATTAGCCGGACTTAATAACTAGATTATGCCATTATTAGACTTGATTTAAAAGTAAAGTTGGGGTTTTTAACTAACAGTTTAGCAAAATAGGTACTAAAGAACCAAACTGTTAATACCTAGCCACAAGAAGAATCCCGATTGAATGAACCACGAAGGCACGAAAAACACGAAGGAAGATAAGGAAGAAGAAGACAGATAACCTTGCATCGGCAATAAAGTAGTTAATATAAATGGAGTTAGAAGCCTATGTCACTTGGAGATTTCAGAGCAGTATTTCTTCCTTATTGCCTTCAAAAACAACCTGACGGACGCTATACGATTCTAAATAGAAGGTATAAACCCGTTGGTTTGACAATAACAGAATTTATCAATTATGAAGACTATCCTGTGTGTGTTAATTTGAAAGGTTTAGATCCAACAACAGCAGCAAAGCTTTCTTGGAAAGGTGATCCTGACACAGATAAAATTTATCTCTACAATGATGGTTGTGTACCAACAGAAAACTCTGAAAATATGCAAAATTATCTCAAACGTTTGGAAATTCTAGCAAAGTTGAAAGTTTCATAATTACAGCAATTTCCATGTATTTGTATCACACTCTTGATATCTCTCTGTGCCTCTGCGCCTCTGCGAGAGAAAAAATGATATCTAAATTATGCCACAATAGCGAAATTAGGTAAAAGCATGAGGAGTTTTAGTTGTGCAGCATCTCAGATATCTCTAAAGTAAACACGAAAATGACCCGCTTTATACACGATCAATTCGCCAAAGATTATTTAGAAGAACTACTCAAACCATTTGGAGAAGTTCAAGCAGCCAGTCAAGTAGCTGGAGAAATCCGAGAAATAGATGTATTATTTACACCATTTCCCAATCAAACAACCAACGTAGAACTATTAGGATTATTGGGTAAATTAGCCACAACACCAGCCATATTTGAACCATTTCGCAATCCAGCATCAACAGAAGAAATCTGTGATTGTCTGTTAAAATCATTAGAAGTCAGAGGTGCATTAAGAAGAGCAGCCAAACGGGAACAAACCACCAGCGCAAAAATTGAGATTCCTAAATTGTGGATTCTCACCCCCACAGCCTCAAGAAACATCATATCAGGATTTAGCGGGATAACCCAACCAGATTCCTTACCCGGAATATACTATTTAGCAAAATCATTACACGCCGCAATTGTCGTTATTCATCAATTACCCCAAACTCAAGAAACACTATGGTTAAGACTTTTAGGTAGAGGTACAGTCCAAAAACGAGCAATTGATGAATTAGCTGCGTTACCATTAAATCAACCTTACGTCAAAATCACCTTAGAACTACTCTACAACCTCCAGAAAAACTTAAAAATCAATCAAAGTTCACAAACAGAAGATCAGGAGTTGATTATGCGATTAGCACCACTTTACCAACAAGACAGAGAACTAGCTAAACAAGAAGGAGAACAACGTCTAATTATCCGTCTCTTAAATCGCCGAATTGGGGAAATTGATTCATTATTAGTTCAAAAAGTTCAGCAATTATCTGTGGAGAAACTTGAGGAATTAGGAGAGGCTTTATTAGATTTTACTTCAGTTACAGATTTAGAAACTTGGCTGAAAAATTACCAATAAATAGCCATAATAGCAGCGATCGCTCCAGTAGTATCCACTAATTTAAAGAGCGATCGCTAGATAACCCAAATCTGCCATAATATTTGGATAATATTTTCCCCGATTACATGATATTAATGGGATCTACATCAATTGTTAGACTAACAGAAGAGTGGATGAGCGATCGCACTTCTGCCCAATCTGGTAAACTAGGTAAAGCATCAGCAGCAAACTTGAGTAATATTTGCCAGCGATAACGGTTAGCTACTCGTAAAATACTAGCAGGTGCAGGTCCCAATATCTCAAACCCTTCTTTACTGCTTAAAAATGTAGCAATAATTTGGGCTGTATTTTGGACTTGAATCGGCTCTAAACTACTTAACCGTAATAAAATTAATCTCCCATAAGGAGGATAATTCAGAGCTTGTCTTTCTGCTAACTCTGCATCACAAAAAGATTGGTAATCGTGTTTTTGCACAGCTTCAATAATCGGATGTTCTGGAGTATAAGTTTGGACAATTACCCTACCTGGATCATCCCCTCTTCCCGCCCTTCCTGCAACTTGAGTCAGAGTTTGAAATGTGCGTTCATTGGCGCGATAATCAGATAAATGCAATAATCCATCCGCCGCAACTACACCCACAAGGGTAACTTGGGGTAAATCTAACCCTTTTGTTAACATTTGTGTACCCACTAATAAATGCGCTTCACCATTAGCAAATCTAGTTAGGAGTTCACGGTGTGAACCTTTCTTTGTAGTTGTATCGCTATCAAAGCGAATTAGTTTCAAATTGGGAAATTGCTTATTTAATTCCTGTGCTACCCGTTGAGTACCACTTCCAAAAAACTTTAGATAAGGGGAACTACATTCGGGACAATGAGGAGGATGTAAACGCCCATAATTACAATAATGACAACGCAATAATTCTGGCGCTCCTGCTTCCACATGATGATATGCTAGGGAAACATCACAATGGGGACATTCCAACACATAACCACAACTACGACAAGACACAAAGGTACTATGTCCCCGTCGGTGAATAAATAAAATTCCCTGTTGTTGTTTTTCTTCTAATTGTTGCAGTGCATTTTGCAACTTTCTACTAAAAATAGACCGATTTCCCTCTTTTAACTCTCGACGCATATCCACAATTTCCACAGGTGGTAATGGCCGCGAGTTAATCCGTTCTGGTAATGATAAATATTGATGATTTCCACTTACCCAACTTTCTAAAGAAGGAGTCGCAGAACCTAAAATTAGCGGACAATGTTCTAATTCGGCTCGCCATTGAGCGACAGTGCGGGCGTGGTACGTAGGAATAGGCGAATCTTGTTTAAAGCTACTATCGTGTTCTTCGTCCAGGATAATTAAGCCTAGATTAGGTAAAGGAGCAAAAATGGCACTGCGAGTCCCGATAATAATTTGCGGTTCTCCTGTGAGCATTTGTCGCCAAGTGTCGTAACGTTCACCTACGGAAAGGGCGCTGTGATAAACATAAACTTTATTCCCAAATCTAGCGCGGAATCTGTCTGTAAGTTGGGGTGTGAGTCCGATTTCAGGAACTAAAACAAGAGCGGATTTTCCTTGTGCTAGTAATGGTGATATGGCTTGTAAATATACTTCTGTTTTGCCTGAACCTGTCACCCCATGTAACAATACTTGAGCAAATCCAGTTAAGGAATTAATCGTTTCTAAGGCGTTATTTTGGGCTGGTGTTAAAGATTTCGCCTCATCTTCCGCTACTGTTGGTCCTTTTTCTCGACGCAATATTTCCCTGTCTTCAATGATAAGACAACCTTTTTGCTCTAAACCTTTTAAAGTAGATGCTGTTGTTTTACAAACCTCTACACATTCAGTTAACCACAACTCACTACCATGATCTCCTAAAAGTTTCAAGATTTCACGTTGACGCTTAGTGAGATCCATGTATAATCCGTCATCAACCAGCGTTACTGCTTGTTTTGTTTGAGGTTTAGATTGTCTAGGTAATTCTAAATAGATTTCAACCCAGTTTCTATCCAGTAATTGTTTTTTTCCCCAATCAAAACCCTGAACTTGACGTTTAAGGTATTTAAAACTATAGTCTCCATTTGGTTGAGATTGAAGTATTTTCAGTATTTCCTGTGCAGCTTTTGAACGTAAAAACACACCTGCACCATGAGGAATATTTTCCGGTTTAAGACGCAGACGACGTTGTGATTTTCCTAATAATCCTGGTGGTAAAGCAACACGAATTACCTGAATTAAAGGCGTATAGTAATAACTAGCAACACGATTAAGTAATGTAAAATAAGTAGAAGGAAAAAATGCTTGAACGACTACATCTTCTACTTCTCGAATTTTCTCCAGTGGTAAATCTGCTGGTGGTTGAGTTAATAAACGAATAGCAACACCACCCACCTGCATTTGACGAAGGGGAACAGTTAAAATATCCCCTGGCTTGATTTCTAAATGTTCGGGTATTTTATAGGTTGATAGTAATAGGTCTGGTTCTAGTATTTCCTCAGTCTGTAGACTCTGTTCTGATATTTCATCTGTCAATAAGTCTTCTGCTGATGTCTTGTCAGTCAATAACTGCTGTTCTTGTTTCTTCTGTGTCCATTGATCTAAATATCTTGGCCGATCTACAAGCACTTCAACCCATTGAAACAACTTTGCTTGAGATTGATATAATCCTCCTGGTTCAGATACGGCTGTAACCGATGAATTTACACTAATACTATACATAACTTCTCAGCTTATAAACACATATTTTATTTACAGACAAGGTTTAATTCTATCCAAGCTAACTTAACTATATCCTTAGATTTTACCTGATGTAAATAGTATTTTACAATACTTCAATTACTCATAATACTTGATAGTGTGGAATTTATGTAATCTACCAGACAAATTATCTCCTAGCATCTGAGTAATAAATAGTTAGAAATTGACTTACATACTTGTGTCTTACATCTACCAAATCTATCTTGAGAAATACATTCAGAGAATGAGTAATTATGAGTAATAGGTAATGAGTAAGAATTCAAAATCCAGAATAAATATGAAATAAACCTGCTAGACCAATTATTATCCAAATAAGTATTATAACCCTGAAATACCTATCCTATCCGCGAATTAAGTGTTGAATTATTATTTCTAACTTCTTACGTGATTGTGTTATTAATTAAAACTTATTTTGAACTAAGAAATAAGGAAGAGAACTTTTCCACCCATTGATAGATATTAAATATTTTTTTAATATGCGATGCTTTTAAACGATAAATATTATCCGGATTGGAAGTTTCTATTTTTGTATTTTGGATTATTTAGTAAATTTTCGTAGAAATAACTCTAGTAACAAAATGGCAATTTATCCCATTCCTCTCATCATTCAAGCCGGACAAACATAGAAACTTTGCAAAAAATACACAAAAATTTAATATATAGCTTTCCTGGCTTATTTATGGAGGTGCTAAACAGACAACAGGCAACAAGCAATAGATTTTTTCTCAGATCATTTAGGATGGATATATAGGAGTGTTTATCTACATTTTGGATATTTGTTAAAGTAAGTATCAGGGGGTTTGACATATTTGCTAATTAAGAAAAAAATGAAGAATATGCCGATATATCTTCTGAAAAAGATAGGTTTTTGTAGGTGCTAAAACCAGTAATGATTATAGGTTGTATCTAGCCAGAACTAAAAATAATGGACAAATACTGATTTACCTTCCAGATGAGGAATGATCAAAAAGAGCGTCTTTTGCTAGAGAAGAAGGGTGTATTTGTCCTGAAGGGAAAACTACCCAGTCTGAAACAGACTGTTATCATTAAATTATGTACCAAACAAAGCAACCATCCCTGAAGGAAACTATGAATATTGCTGAATTGGGAACAATGGAAATACTAGAGAATATTACTGATCATGAAGAACCAACAATTGAGAGTTTAGATCAAGTAGTATATGAAGATACTGCAATTGTCGAAAACTTGGAATCAGAAGAACGCAACGGCGATGACATGGCCGCAGCCCGTCCTTCGGGATATAATAAAACCGAAAATGATGATGCTGTCGGCGCATTTTTTAAGGAAATGGCACGTTATCCACTCCTCAAACCTGATGAAGAAGTGGAATTAGCCAGACGAGTCAGATTTTTGGAAGAAGTCAAAGAATTGCAAGCAGCATTGGAATTGGAACTAGGAGCGCACCCTAGTAAAGTCCAGGTGGCTTCAAAATTGGAAATGACAGAAAAACAACTGGACAGCCGATTGTATCAAGGTAGAGTCGCCAAGCGAAAAATGATTCGCTCCAATCTCCGGTTAGTTGTGTCCATTGCTAAACGATATTTAAATCGTGGTGTCCCTTTTCTCGATTTGATTCAGGAAGGAGCAATGGGTTTAAACCGCGCTTCTGAAAAATTTGATCCCGATAAAGGATATAAGTTTTCTACTTATGCTTATTGGTGGATTAGACAAGCAATTACCAGAGCGATCGCTAATGATGCCCGAACTATTCGCTTACCAATCCATATTGTTGAGAAACTTAATAAACTAAAAAAAGCCCAACGGGAACTCAAACAAAAACTCTCTCGTAACCCAACAGAAGCCGAAATGGCTGAATCTTTGGAAATTACGGTTCACCAACTGCGTCAACTTCAACAACTGCGACGACAAGCACTTTCCCTTAACCACCGTGTCGGTAAAGAAGAAGACACAGAATTAATGGACTTGCTAGAAGATGAAGATAACCAATCTCCCGAAGCAAAAATGAACGAAAACATGATGCGTCAGGAAATTTGGGAAGTTCTAGGAGACGTACTCACCCCACGAGAGAAAGATGTCATTTCCCTCCGCTATGGACTCACCAGCAGCGAACCCTGCACCCTAGAAGAGGTAGGTAATATGTTTAACCTTTCCCGTGAACGAGTTCGCCAAATCCAAAGTAAAGCCATGCGAAAGTTACGTCGTCCCCACATAGCCAAACGGTTAAAAGGCTGGTTAGTATAAGTTGTTAGTCATTAGTCAGTTGTCATTAGTCAGTTGTCATTAGTCAGTTGTCAATTGTCAATTGTCAGTTGTTAAAAAATTAGACCTCTTAAGTATAAACTGTGAACTAATGACCAATGACCAATGACTAATGACTAATGACTAATTTAATCATCCGTTTTGCTCAACCTAGTGATGCTCATACCTTATTTGCATTAATTCAAGGACTTGCAAAATATGAAAAACTATCTGATGCTGTGACTGGTAATGCTGAAGCCCTCAAAGATCATTTATTTGGTTCACCAAAATATGTAGATGCAATCCTAGCTGAACTTGACGGTCAAGCAGTAGGTTTTGCCCTATTTTTTCATAATTATTCAACATTTCTCACCAAGCCAGGACTTTACCTCGAAGATATCTTTGTCTTGCCAGAATATCGCCGCCAAGGCATTGGTAAAGCACTTTTGGCAAAAGTAGCCCAAATAGCTTTAGAAAGGGATTGTGGACGCTTAGAGTGGAGCGTTTTAGATTGGAATGTGTCAGCCCAAGCATTTTACCGAAACATGGGCGCAGATATTTTAGACGATTGGCGGATTTGTCGTGTAACTGAAAAAGATATTCCCCGATTAGCAAATCAAAAATGAAGTTTAAAAGATCAAGGAGGAATCCGAAAATTTTACCTTTTATCCTTCATTATTAATTTCTTTTTGCTAATCGTAAATTTAAATTCACATAAATTTACCTTAAGCCTAAACCCTCAAGCTATCAATCAATTAATCGCCAATTTCCAATAATTGAGAACCAAGTTTGACAGCCTGTCGTTTGACTAATCCAACAAAATCAAATGAAAATTATAGAGGATATTTGCACGGATTCAGCCATTGTTGGAGAGAGAACACCACATGAAAAAGATTATCTCAGTATTATTACTAGGCATAGCTATCTTCACCTTTGCCTTCAGTAGTCCCGCTTTAGCCGCAGACGCTGCTAGTGGAGCCGCAATATTTAAGGCTAATTGCGCTCAGTGTCACCTTGGGGGTAAAAATTTAGTTAGTCCCGCTAAAACCTTAAAGAAAGAGGCTTTAGAAAAGTACGGTATGTACTCATCTGAAGCAATTATTGCTCAAGTGACAAAAGGTAAAGGCGCAATGCCAGCTTTTGGTAAAAAGTTAAAAGCAGAACAAATAGAAAATGTAGCTGCTTATGTCCTACAACAAGCTGATAATGGCTGGAAAAAGTAAAGTTACATCTAACTTGATGGCTTAACAATGTGCGGGGCTTTTCGCTTATTGTTCCTAATAGTTATAGCAGTATGCACTCTTTGTGAGATCCAGTCAGCAAATCGCAAAGCCTGTAGGGGCGGGGTTTCCCCGCCCTAGATTTTATTGCATCAAGCGTAATAACTGTCATATTATTAATAACTAATCATAAAATATGAGTTTATCAAGCATCACTATAGAACAGCGGGAAAAAGAGGCTGAAGCCTTAAAGACTTTCCTGATATTTAGTTTCATTGGCTCACTAGCATTACATATTGGACTACTAGCTTTAGCTATTAATAAGTTTTTCTTCAAAGTACCTGAAGTTACAAATAAACCAATTGAATTGACAATTTTGGAAACTCTCCCTCAAAAAATAATCCAACCACCAGTAGAGATAAAATCCCTCACAAAAATAAATTCTGGTGGTGGAAATGAAGGCGGCGAAATTTCCATACCAACAAAAACAACCATTAGTAAAATCAAGTCTTCTGTTGCAACTGTAAGCAAACAGCCTCAACCAAAAATTACTAATAACATTATTAGTAAACAATCCCCAATACTCACGGTTCCTAAAACTGCAAGCATATCAAATCCTGTAAAAAATCCTGTAAAAAATAACCCCATAGAAAACACAAATCCTGAACCGACAATAGCAACAATTCCGACAGAAACCAAACCAATCCAAAAATTAGATGAAAATTCAAACAACCTAGCGTCTACTCAACCCCAAGCGGAAACCAAACCTACAGAAATTCCATTATTAAAGTCAGAAAATCAACCCAATATTAGTTCTAATAATATTCCCAGCAACTCCACTACTTCCACACCAGTTTCGCCCAATAGAAAGATTTTAAATAATTTAGGTAATCGTCGCTGGAGAAATATTTTAGGTAAAGATTCCGGTAATGGTGTGGGAAATAATTCTGGTAATGGTATAGAAAACACAGCAAAGCCAGAAAATAAACCAGTAGCTACCGCACCCAAACCTCCCATCGAAAACAGTTCTAAATTGAATCGTGCGGATTGTCTACAGTGTCAAATTAAGTATCCAGAGAGAGCCAGACGGCGAGGTGCAGAAGGAAATCCAGAAGTTGCTATTGACACGGATAATAAAGGTAATGTTACGAGAGTGCGGTTAATCCGTTCCAGTGGTGATAGTGAACTGGATGAAGCGGCTCAAAAAGCTGCTCAAGAGTGGAAATTAACGCCCACAGAAGCAGGAAGAGAAGGAGTAAGAGCCTCAGTTAACTTTGCTATTAAAGGATCACAGCGTCATCGCCAAATTCAAGAACGCAAAATAGAAAAACAGCGAGAAGCTATTAAGAAAATACTTGAACAAGAAGCTTCTACTTCCACTTCTGTAGAATCACTTCAACGCAATCGAAGAAAAACAAATCCTATTATTACCGATCTTCCCTCCGAAAATACAACTAGACTAAGACAAGAATCCGCACCCTCCAAAAGTAAACCAGTTTCACCACCTCGTCAGTCTGTTGAACTTGAACAACCCAAGCAAACAGAAGAATCTCCAGCCCGTCGCCGTTCGGTTCAACCAGTAAAATCTAATACAAGCAATCAATCTAACGAAGGTAGAACCGAAAGAGTACAAAAAGGTCAGAGACGTTTAGCAGAAGTCCTCCGTCGTCGTCAAAAGTCTTCTGACTCACCACCAGCAGAATCTCCCGCACCACTAGAACCTGCAACTACATCACTAACTGAGTCTACTAGTGAATAGCACTAGTACACTGCGGTGTAAGTGAATGAACCATTTTAATGAGATACTAAACAAGTATAATTAACAATACCTTGTCCAAATCGCAAAAATTCTTAATTTGTATGTTGGGGTGTGAAACGTAAACGTATCCCTGCGGGACACTGCGTGAACGCGGAGCAATCGGTACGTTCGCGTAGCGTGGCGTTAGCCATAGTGTGGCGTATCCCTGCGGGAGCCGGAGGCATCAGCCATAACCCAACAAATGCGTTGGGTTGCGCTGTCGCTTAACCCAACCTACCAAAAATGGACAAGGTATTGATTAAACTTTGATTTTGCTCAAAATATTCGTTGCACAATTGAAAGTGATCCAAATGCAGGAAAATATTACTTTACCAGGTGATCCACTACCATTCAATTCCATATTTTATATTGAACGCCCTTCCATTGAAAGTGATGCTTATACAGAATTAGTCAAACCAGGGAGTTTGATTCGGATTAAAGCACCTCGACAAATGGGCAAAAGTTCTTTAATGTTACAGCTAATTCACCAAGCTCAAATACATGAATATTCCGTAGTTACTATAGACTTTAAACTAGTAGATACCCAAACTTTTTTGAGTCTGAATAATTTTTTACGCTGGTTTTGTGTAAATGTAGCTCGGCAGTTGTCAATTGCATCACATTTGGATGATTATTGGGATGAGGAAATTGGTAGTAAAGTCAGCGCTTTAATTTATTTCGAGAGTTATTTATTAGAGCAAATTAAAAGTCCATTAGTTTTAATTTTAAATGAAGTAGATTATGTTTTTCAACATCAACAAATAGCCCAGGATTTTTTACTTTTACTACGAAGTTGGCATGAACAAGGTAAACAAACTCCAATTTGGCAAAAACTCCGGTTAGTATTATTCCACTCCACCGAAGTTTATATCCCTTTAAATATCAATCAATCTCCGTTTAACGTTGGTTTGTCATTGAAATTACCAGAATTTACAGTCGAGCAAGTCACAGAATTAGCTAGACGTTACGAACTAGATTGGTGTGATAGTCAAGCTGTGGAAAACTTAATGTATTGGGTAGGAGGACAGCCCTATTTAATTCATCAGGCTTTATATTATATCCACCAGCAAAAAATTTCCTTAACAGAACTACTAAATAATTCTACACATGGTCAATGTATTTATAGCGCATATTTAAGAAATTTACTAAATATATTGCTACAAGATGCAGAATTATCTCAAGCATATAATCAAGTTGTAAATTCTACCAATGGCAACATAAACTTGTCGGCAAATTTGGTTTATAAATTAGATAGTTTAGGGTTAATTAAATTAAGTGGCTATAATTATCAACCTTTTTGCGAACTGTATCGTTTATTTTTTCAAAAAAGTTTACTAATAGAAAGTAATGCTATTCCGTGGGATAAATTAAAAAAAGAAAATGAAAAATTGCAATTGTTAGTTAATATTGATCAACTAACTCAAGTTGCTAATCGTAAATGTTTTGATGAAACTTTGGAAATAGAATGGGAAAGAATGACACACATCCAAGAACCTCTATCTCTAATATTAGCAGATTTGGATGAATTCAAACTTCATAATGATACTTATGGACATCAAAGCGGTGATGACTGTTTACATCAAGTTGCTCAAGCAATTAGTTCAGTAATTAAAAGTCCAGATCATTTAGTTGCCCGTTATGGGGGTGAAGAATTTGCTTTAATTTTGCCACAAATTCATGCAGGAAAAGCTATATTAATTGCTGAAGAAATTAGAGAAACAGTAAAATTATTGAGAATTAAAATTTCTGAGTTAACCACAAAAATTCAAGTAACAAACACAACTAGCTTAACTATAAGCTTAGGAATTGCCTGTATCATTCCTTCAGGAGATTTTTCTTTAAGAGAATTTTTTGAAGCTACTGATCAAGCACTGTATCAAGCTAAGAAATTAGGGCGCGATCGCAGTATTTTGAGTTCTAAATTTAAATTTGGCTATAATGAATAATAAATATTACTAATATGAATACTCATACATATCAAGTCGGTGGGAGTCTCATAAATAATGCCCCTAGTTATGTAAAAAGACAAGCAGATATAGAAATATATAACGCTTTAAAAAAGGGTGAATTTTGTTATGTTCTTAACTGTCGTCAAATGGGTAAATCATCCCTATTAGTGAGAACTAAACATCATTTAGAACAAGAAGGATTTAAATGTACAACTGTTGATATGACAAATATCGGCAGTGAGAATATTACCCCAGGTCAATGGTATAAGGGAATAACCGCCGATTTATGCCGAGGATTTAAACTTTTAGGAAAATTCAATTTAAAATCATGGTGGCAAACAGAAGATGATATTTCCTTAGTCCAAAATCTCAGCCGGTTTATTGCCGAATTATTAACTCAATTTCCTGAAGAAAAGCTAATTATTTTTATAGATGAAATTGATAGTATCCTCAGTTTAAATTTTCCGGTAGATGATTTTTTTGCATTAATTAGATACTGCTATAATCAAAGAGCAATAGATCCCGAATATCAAAGATTGACATTTGCCATTTTTGGAGTAGCTACTCCATCAGATTTAATTCAAGATGTAAAAAGAACACCTTTTAATATTGGTCAAGCTATTGAGTTAAAAGGATTTAAATTAGAAGATGTGAATTCTTTAATTAGAGGATTAGAGTTAGTGATAGCTAATCCGCACCCAGTCATGAAACAAATTTTAGATTGGACAGGAGGGCAGCCTTTTTTAACTCAAAAGTTATGTAATCTCATCACTAATTTTAACATAAATGATTATCATCTAGACTTTACTAAAGGTTATGAAGAGTTTTGGTTAAATAATATTGTTAATGAATATATTATTAAAAATTGGGAATCTCAAGACGAACCAGAACATTTAAGAACTATCCGAGATCGACTACTTTATAATCAACAGCTTGTCAGCAGATTATTGGGAATTTACCAGCAAATTTTGCAAGGTATAGAAGTTAAATCTGATGATAGTAGAGAACAAATAGAATTATTGCTATCAGGTTTAGTTATTAAACAAGCAGGATTATTAACGTTTAAAAATCGCATTTATGCCCAAGTATTTAACTTGGATTGGGTAGAAAGACAATTAGCTAATTTACGTCCTTACTCGCAAACATTTGATGCGTGGTTAACTTCTCAACAAACTGATGAATCTCGTTTATTAAGAGGACAAGCACTAGCAGATGCTCAAGCTTGGGCTTGGGATAAAAGCCTAACAAATTTAGATAATCAATTTTTAGCTAGAAGTGCAGAATTAGAACGACGAGAACAACAGCTTGTTTTAGTAGCGGAAAAGTCCAAAAATATGGAAATTCAACTACTTGAACAACAAAAAAATGCTCGATTACAAAAATTTTTATTGGCCGTAATTAGTACAGCTTTTTTAACTTCTGTCAGTTTAGGAGGAATAGCTTTCTGGTTATATCGCCAATCGCTCCAGAATGAAAAATTAGCAAAAATTAGTGAAATTAAAGCCTTAGTATCCTCTTCCAATGGTCGTTTTAAGTCTCATCAAGAATTAGAAGCAATGATGGATGCTATTAAAGCAAAAAGAGAATTACAAAAATTAAATATTAATTATCCTGAACTGGATCAACTAACTAATAATGTTCTGCGTCAAGCTAGTTATGGAGCGCAAGAACGTAATCGCTTATCAGGTGAGAATGTTAGTTTGGTTTGGGATTTAGCCTGGAGTCCTGATGGACAGAAGATGGTAATTACTAATCGAGATGAAGTTTCATTGTGGAATAAAAATGGCAAATTAATCCGTACATTTAAAGGTCATCATGCCACAGTTTCCACAGTGGCTTTTAGTCCTGATGGCAAAATTATTGCTTCCGGCAGTCTTAATAAAACTATCAAGTTTTGGTCATTAAATGGGCAAAATTTGCAAACTATCTCTGTTAATGCAGAAGTTAAAAGTATAGCGTTTAGTCCTGATGGTCAACTTTTAGCCATTGGCATGAATGATGGTAATTTAGGATTGTGGAATTTAGCAACCGAAAAACTCACTATCATTAAGGCTCATCCATTAACTATTTATAAAGTTCTTTTTACTCCCGATAGTAAAAAATTAGTAACAGGTAGTTTTGATGGCACAGCAATACTGTGGAGTCGAGACGGGAAAAAATTAGTTAAATTTAATCGTGGTAACGATGCTGTACGTGGTTTAGCAATTTCTCCTGATGGTAAGCTGTTGGCTACAGGTGGTAATAATAAAAAAATAGAAATTTGGAGTCTTGATGGTCAAAAAATCAGTAATTTTGAGGGACAATATTCGGTACTGGCGATCGCTTTTAGTGCTGATAGTCAAACTATTGCGGCTGCCAGTTGGGATAAAGTAGTGAAAATATGGACCATAGACGGTAAGGATTTACTAACTTTAGAAGGACATCAACAGGCAATTTGGGCGATCGCTTGGAGTCCTGATGGTAAAATTCTGGCTACAGGCAGTTTAGATAATAGTGTCAAATTTTGGCAATTACAAAATCCCTTACTCACAGTTTTAAGAGGTCATCAACTCAACTTAACACAAGCTGCTATCAGTCCTAATGGTAAAATTATTGCTACTACAGGTTGGGATTATGTCATCAATATTTGGCAGCGTCATGGCAAATTACTCAAAACTTTAAAAGGACATCAAAATGGCATTACCTCACTTGTTTTTAGTCCTGATGGCCAATATTTAGCAACTGGTAGTTATGATAAAACCATCAAAATTTGGAACATAGACGGCACTCTCATAGATACCCTGTCAGGACATACTGCGGGAATTGATAATATTGCTTTGAGTCCTGATGGTCAACTTCTCGCTTCTGTTAGTTTTGATCAAACCCTCCGACTTTGGCAACGAGATTATAAAAAACCCTTTAGTTTTCGCTGGCAAAAAACTATTCAAGCACATAAAGAACCTATTGTTAGTGTAGAATTTAGTCCTAATGGTCAAGTAATAGCAACTGCCAGTTATGATAAAACAGTTCGTCTATGGAATAGAGAGGGTAAACTCCTCAACACTTTAAAAGGACATAACGGCCAAGTTTTTGATGTCACCTTTAGTCATGATGGTAAATTAATTGCATCCTTAAGTGATGATCGAACTATTAAATTATGGCAAATCAATGGCAACTTATTAAAAACATTAGTAACTTCCAAAGTTGGATTGAACAAAATCAAATTTAGTCCAGATGGAAAAATGATAGCTGCTGCTAGTGAAGATAACACAATCAATATTTGGGATTTTGATGGTAAGCCAATCATTACTCTATTTGGCCATCGTGGGGTTGTGTCTTCTTTAACCTTTAGTGCTGATGGGAAAAGTTTAGTATCCGTAAGTGGCGATCGCACTGCTATTATCTGGAATTTACCCCAAATCTTTGCCACGAATGAATTAGATTATGCTTGTAACTGGGTAAAAGATTACTTACAGAATAATCAGGAATTAGAAAATTTAGAAAAAAATAATTCCCCCCAAGAGACGCATTCTGCTCGCCATTTGTGCGATCCTTAGTAAAGAGCAGAAATTAAAGAAGAGTTAAATATTAACCAAAAATAATTATGACACCGGAAGACATCGCGGGTACGTTAACAGAGTTATTTGGTGCTGAAGTTGTTAAATCTATCGCCCCTGGTTCTTGGCAAGTAGAAACTACTGAGTTTCGGTTGTTGGTGCTGCTTTCAGAAGATGATACTTGGTTGCGGGTGTTATTGCCAATTATGCCCTTGCAAGAAGCCGCAGCTTTTATAACGCAGTTTCTAGAGGCTAATTTTGATGATACTCAGGAAACACGATATGCTGTTTATGATGATGTAGTTTGGGGAGTATTTCAGCATAATAGTGGCACTTTGACTAATGGAGATTTTGCTAATGCGATCGCTCGTCTGATTTCATTATATCAAGCTGGTGTTAATGATGTTTTCAATAATTTAGTAGAAACTCGGATTCGAGAAATTATTAAAGCCGCAAAACAACAGGGACAATCTTTAGAAGCCACTATGCAAAATCTAGATCGTTTTTATGCCGAAGGATTATTAGGAGATATTGACCAAAATGCCCAGGGAAGAGAACAAGTTTTAGCAGCTTGGCAAAGGCAATTAGAACGTCTTTGGATGGAGATGTAATCGAGGTGACAGAGAAAGTTTTTAGATTACTTCTCCATAGGTTCTAAATTTGACTATCTATCGGTGAGATTTATCCCTAAAATTGGACAGTTTACGGATTTATTTCCAGACCAGTCGGTGAAGGTATGCTCATTTTTGTAATGTCTGGGTGTTTGCATCATTAATTCCCAAGCTTTTCCCGCATTTAATAAGTTGAATCTTTCCGGGTAATGTGTTTTTAATAGTTCTTGCACCATTGGCGCATAATCTGAATTTATGCCGGGAAAAATGTGATGTTCTGTATGGTAAGAAAAGTTTAAATGCAAGAGATCAAATAGTTTCGGAACTCGAATAGAGAGACTATTGATCAGAGGATCATTTACACTTGTCATTCGACATACCATATGATTGGTATAGATATAAAACATTAGCCCTGCATGGCCTATCCAAATGGGCAAGAAGTAGCTAAGAAGTAGTTTAATGGGGTGGAACTCCAGGTAAGTTAAAATGGTGGCATGGATGGCGATAATCATGAGTAATTCCATAGCGATCGCCCGTCGTTCTTTCCCGCTAACTGTAAAAGCCACCACAGGATACTCAGCCTTACCATTATTAAATAATAAAACTGAGGTCAAATTCCGAAATGTGTGAACTCCCCAAGCATGACCCATTCCTATAAACAATAAAATAGGATTTACCTCAGCCGACGGTACAAAAGCATTTTGAATCCATTTACCCCAATTCTCAGGTTGATGATCTAAATAATTACGATCTGGATCTTCCGAAGAATTTGTTTTATTATGATGTTCTCGATTGTGTACTGCTTTCCATAAAGTTGGCGGCATCCATAACATTGTGAATCCCAATAAACTAATTATTTGTCTCAACCAAGGATTTTTCACTGTCCGGCTGTGCAGCAAATCATGGGTACTAAAAAGCAAAACAATCACACTATTAGCCATTACTAATGCTAATGGTAAATACAGCCAGAGAAAATACCAATTCCAGTCATCAAGATGATTGGCAATTCCCCAACCCAAAATCATAATTACTAGATTAATTAAGAGAATCCAGAGTTTATTCGTATCAGGTAAAAATGCTTCCGGTGGCAGTAAAAGACGCAGCTTTTTAGCATAATCTGCTTGCGTCATCCAAGTTTTTTGTTCAAGTGTATTCATGAATCTTTGTAGTTTTCTGTGTAGATTGACAAAGGAAATTATAAGCAATTTCAAGTAAGTGTGAGGTTGATTTTTTGCAATGATATTATCTAAATAAAGGTTAGGTTTGAGAAGTTAGAAATTCTCTCAAATTTTTTCTTAAATTTTCACTAATATCACCTGCAACAAAGCAAATATTAGAACAAGATATATCTCCACTTAGCAAATTTTCTAAAAAAAGATGACACAAATCCATATCATTGTCATTATGACGTTGAAATTCTGCTTGAGCATCTGGAGCTAATTTAACTGCTGTAATAATAACTCCTGCAAAAATATGCTCACGTCGTAAATTCTCCACAAAGGCATTTAGAGTATCCCTTGAAAATTTATCTTTTTCTATCTTGATGTTAAAACCAGCTTGAGTTCCAACCCAGGTAAATTCTTCCTTAATTGTATCTATGGGTATTTCTAAACCATCAGACCTACTCTTTAATTTTTGTCTGATAATACGTTCCTTGATCAGAATTGGAATCCTGCCATCTAATCCTCCATCTCCCGCTCCTCTGCGTGGCGGAAGTCCGGTAACTTGAGGTGTAGGATCACCGCCTAAAACTTGAACAATGCGATTAGCAATCTCTCGTTTATCTTTAGGTGATAAAGAAATTAAATGCTCAACTAACCTTTTTTGTAGATTGCCCATTATTACCTATTGATTGTTCTAATAAATCCAGACAAAGGTGAAACACATGATTAATAGCATCCTCAGTTGTAATAGGAGATTTCCCATTCACCAAATGAATTTCTGAACCAAGAATTAACACCATCCATCGAGGAACATTGACTCGCTGTAATTTCTCAGTATTAGTCTTAGGTTTTTGAGATATTGCTTCTATTAATTGTTTAGCTGATTTATATTGTATTTGGTCTATTATGCTTTCTTGAATGTCTAATTTTTTTGTAGAAGTAATAGCAAAGGATAATTCAATTAGTTTTTTGGCTGACTTTGTAGAAAGATAAATACTTAGTTGATCAATTAACTCTTGATCCAGTAAATTCGAGTCAAATGTTATAGATATATTTTTCAAATTTCCTGATATTTGACCTTTAAGTGTCTCAGTCAGCTTAGACATAAATTTTCTCACATATCAAGTTCAGCAAGAACAGAGCGTAGACTTTGCGAAAATATTTCATCCGATGTAAAGTCTAAAGGGGACAAACTTACAAACGGCAACCAATCAGGAGATAAAAATTCATCAATTCCAGAATTTTGCAGCAATTTGGAGACTTTCTCATAAGGTTGCTCATAATCATGATTAGGAAATCTATTATTGACAATAATTCTGGCTTTAGGAACAATGTCAATTAAAAGGCCAAAATTCAGGAGCGATGCTGTTTCTTTAACTATATCCTCTAATCCAATAGGATCGTACTCAGGTACAACAGGAACAATCAGCCGCCATCCCCGTTTTGTCACTACAGCAGCAGGTACTTCATAGTAATCGTCTGTATCAGCAACCAGGAAATCATAATTATTTCCACCAGGAAAGTTATCTGGTAAAGGTTCTGTTTCTCTAATATCTATCTTATTTCTGTCATTTGCAAAGTAATCTATAGATTTTAAGAAATTACCCATTCTGCTTCTTCCAGCCAGGTCTAAAGCCCAAACACGTTTGTTTTGCTGGGCTAGTAGTAAGGCAATATTTGTAGCCACTGTGGTTTTTCCTACTCCACCCTTGGTTGCATTGACTACGATTTTCAGCACTCTGATTACTCCATTGTATGAAAAAGATTGTTCTAAGTTCAGGTTTGTATTGAAAAGACTGTTTTCTTCACCTATTCAGGTAACTCAGCAGCATTACGAATATTTTGCAAAATTAAACTAGGTGCAGTTCGTTTAACTAAACCAGTCAATACGTTACCAGGACCAATTTCTACAACTTTCTCAATGCCCTCTTCTACTAATTGCAAACAAATTTCTCTCCAGCGGACAGAACCCGTCATTTGTTGTGAAAGACGCTGTTTTAAAGTTTCCGCTTCCATAGCTGGAACTGGATCTACATTAGATAAAACTGGAACATTTGCTGACTGAAAAATCACTGAATCCAGAACTTCTTGAAATTCCATTGCGGCTGCTTTCATTAAATGAGAATGAAATGCGCCCGAAACCTTTAAGGGGATAGCCCGTTTAGCTTTGACTTGCGACATCACAGCCTGTACACCGTCTGGAGTTCCAGAAATTACAACTTGGAGAGGACTGTTATCATTTGCTAAAACTACATCAGGTGTGGCGCTAATAACTTTTTCTAATTCTTCTCGGTCAAAATTCATTAATGCTGCCATCATTCCCCCAGCAGCACTATCCATTAATTCTGCCCGCCGTTTTACTAAGTGTAACCCAGCCGACCATTCAAAAACACCTGCCACATAAAGGGCGATATATTCCCCTAAACTATGACCTGTAACTACGTCCGGTTGCTGTCCTTTTTCTCGCAAAATATCAGCAATAATACTTTCTATTACATATAAACTAGGCTGGGTGTAAAGTGTCCGTGATAAGGTGTCAAGATCACTTTGACAGATATCTATTACAGACCAACCCAAAATTGCCTCAGCTTGAATAAATTTTTCTTTGGCAGATGGTAGATTTAACAAGTCTACTCCCATTCCCAATACTTGAGAACCTTGTCCGGGAAACACCCATGCAGTTTTAGTCATTTGTTATTAGTCAGTGATCAGTTGTTAGTTGTTAGTTGTCATTTGTCATTTGTTATTAGTATGAATTTTCTACTTTTGACTTTTGACTTTTGACTTTTGAATTGTCTATCTTCCCCATTTTAAAATGGCTGCACCCCAGGAAAGACCGGCACCAAAACCAGATGTGGCAATGATATCATTGGGTTTAATTTTCCCGGCTCGTACTGCTTCATCTAAAGCTAGGGGGATAGATGCAGCGGAGGTGTTACCATAGTCGGCGACATTGCTGATAATTTTATGTTCGGGAATCTCTAAGCGTTCAGCAACAGAATTGATAATTCTTTGATTTGCCTGATGTAATACTAGCCAATCTATATTTTCAACTTTGAGATTAGCTGCAAATAGGGCTTTGTCTATCACTTCTGGAACTTTTTGTACAGCAAAGCGATAGACTTCTTTACCATTCATGGTAATGGGGTGATATCTGCCTGTAGATACGTGAATATCTGGTGCTAGTTCTGTGCTAGAGGCGTTATAGGCTAGGTTGAGACAATTGTTTTGAGAACCGTCGCTTTTGAGGCAAAATCCTAATAGGCGATCGCTTTTATTAGCCTGTAATATCACTGCCCCAGCCCCATCACCAAATAACACACAAGTGCGTCTATCTTGCCAATCTACCCATCGAGAGAGGATATCCGCCCCAATTAAAAGTACATTCTGATAAACACCTGTTCTGAGGTATTGGGCGGCTGTGACTAAACCAAAGACAAAGCCAGAACAGGCGGCAGTTAAGTCAAAGGCAACTGCTTTGGTAGCACCTAATTCCCCTTGAACACGGCAAGCAGTTCCAAAGAGGTCATCAGGGGTGGAGGTGGCCAACAAAATTAAATCTATGTCTGCTGCTGTGATCCCAGCGGCAGCAATGGCCTGTTGACTAGCCGCAGTGGCTAATGATGTCAGTGAGTCAGGGGGCAATGCTAACCGTCTTTGACGAATTCCTGTTCTTGAGGCAATCCACTCATCTGATGTTTCTACCACTTGAGTTAATTCTTGGTTGTGTAAACAAGCTGCTGGGACTGCTGAACCACTACCTGTAATCGCTATACCACTGTTGAAAAAATTTTGCACTTCTTTTTTTTCCTCAATTGTCAGTTGTCATTTGTAAATTGTCAGTTGTCTTGTTTGTAAGCATTAATAACGAGTACCAATGACAATCCCAATTTTAGATTTGAGATCAAGAATTTTAGATTTACAAAAGTATTTATGAATCTAAAATCCGCAATCTAAAATCGGATGACAAATGACAAATAGCTGTTAACTTAGTATTTCCACGTTGAAGAAATAATAGCTAACTACTTTCATTTTGGAGAATTTGATATTGGGATTGGAGTCTTTCTAGCACCTGATTATCTACCGCTTCTTTAGCCATACGAATGGCACTAAAAATAGATGGTGCTTGGGAACTACCATGACCAATAAAACAAATACCGCTGACACCCAAAAGCAAAGCTCCTCCGTGTTCAGCATGATCCATGCGTTGTTTAACACGCTTTAGATTAGGCTTTAAAATCGCTGTACCGATTTGACCGTGTATCCCTTGGGGTAATTCTTCTCGAAGAATTTGTAGAATTACGCCTCCAACTGCTTCGGCAAATTTTAATAAAATATTACCCACAAAGCCGTCGCAAACAATCACATCAAATTCACCGGATAATACATCGCGCCCTTCAGCATTACCAGTAAAATTAATTTGAGTATTTTCCCGTAACAATTGGTGGGCGCGGAGAGCTACTTCGTTACCTTTAGTATCTTCTTCGCCAATATTCAATAAACCTATTTTGGGATTGTCTGTTCCCAAAACATACTGACTGTAAATTGAACCCATAACTGCAAACTGCTCTAAAAATTTAGGGCGACAGTCTACATTAGCACCGACATCCAGGATCATTACTGGTTTGCCGGCTTTGATGGTGGGGAATACTGTGCCAATTGCTGGGCGGTCAATTCCCGGTAATCTGCCTAAGCGCAGCAAAGCTGATGCCATCGCTGCCCCAGAGTGTCCAGCAGAAAATACAGCATCTGCCTGTTGATTTTTGACTAAATCCATCGCTATGTTGATGGAAGATTTCCGCTTGCGTCTAACTGCGTTGAGAGGATCTTCATCCATAGCGATCGCTTCCTCGGCAGGAACAATCTCCAAATCCGCCATAGTTGTCTTTGGCGGCATAATAGCCTCAATTTGTTGGGGATCTCCAACCAGTAATATTTTTACACCCAATTCTTCTCGCGCCCGCAGTGCGCCGGCTACGATTTCAGCGGGTGCATGATCTCCCCCCATTGCGTCAATTGCGATCCTTACACCAGTCGATCCCATTGCTCAGAGCTTATAGAAACCTTACAAATTTTATCAGATTGCAATACTTAAAAATTTAAAATTCTCAAAAAAGCATAAGAAAATCTACTTTTTCTCAAACCAAGAGAATTAATATATTTAATTTCATTGAAGTCCGCTTGTTAATATTTGTTTAGGATTATATTTACTAATGTCCCAAAGCAAATCACAAATTAGATTCCCGACTTTTTCAAAAAATCGAGAATCTGGAAAAACCTTATAAACTTCTGGGGAGGTGTGTATCTAACCAATTAACTAGATCAGATATTCCTGAAAAATCTAAAAACTCTTCTCCCAATATTTCTAATTGTTCAGTAGGCAATAAACTAATCCGTTCAACTATAAATGAATCCATTTCCCCAAACCGCCGATTTAAAAGACGATTCAGGAAACGGAAAGCTTCTTTTTGTTCTCCTATTTTTTCTCCTTTCTGTTCACCCTTTTGCAAAATATCCTGGTAAATTACAGATTCTTGCATAATATCCTCGCTCAATAATTGACGAATTAGATTTTTCTCGAATCGCAAACCTGCTAAAATCTCAAAAAATCAAGAATCTGGAAAAAACCTTATAAACTTCTGGGGAGGTGTGTATCTAACCAATTAACTAGATCAGATATTCCTGAAAAATCTAAAAACTCTTCTCCCAATATTTCTAATTGTTCAGTAGGCAATAAACTAATCCGTTCAACTATAAATGAATCCATTTCCCCAAACCGCCGATTTAAAAGACGATTCAGGAAACGGAAAGCTTCTTTTTGTTCTCCTATTTTTTCTCCTTTCTGTTCACCCTTTTGCAAAATATCCTGGTAAATTACAGATTCTTGCATAATATCCTCGCTCAATAATTGACGAATTAGATTTTTATCGAATCGTAAACCTGCTAAAATCTCTGTGTAAGCAGCAGTATTCTGTCTGGCTGGTACATCTGTAATTTTAGCAATTTCTGTGGCTACTTGGGATAATAACCCAGAAGCGGAATTTGTTTTGGTTAATGGTGCTAATGGAAGTAATGCGGGGTTGTTGAGAAATAAAGCTGAATCTTGCTCCCACATTCTGATGACTCGATAGCGATGATTTGTCATTTCATCAATATAAGCCTCGGTAAAAGCGATTTCATTACTTGTTTCCTGCAAGAAAATCACCACTTGGGTAACAGGTAGATTATATTGTCTAACTAATCTGACAAAATAATCTAACATTCTTAACGGAATGGGAGTTTCTGATTTGGTTCTAGTTTGAAATTCTAAATGCAGGATTCTGTTTTTTGTTTGTAGCAAAATAACGGAATCTGCGCGAATTGGTTCAATGCTTAATTCAGTTTTTAAGACTTTGATTTTTTCGACTGCTTCAGGTAATAACCAGTTAGCAAAATCAAGAGGATATTTTTCAGCTAAGATTTTACAAACATTATCAAAACTCACAATTTACACCCTAATTCACAGCGTTCTAATTTATGGTAGGGGTGGGGAAACCCCGCCCTGTTGAGGTGAAATTAAATTAACTTAAAACCCAGCTAACCAATGTCCTGACACCAAAACCAGTTGCCCCTGCACCATTGTAGCCATGTTCTTTATCAGCCCAAACTGGCCCGGCAATATCTAAATGCGCCCAAGGAGTATCCTTAACAAACTGCTTCAGGAATAAAGCCGCAGTAATAGCGCCGCCATAACGGGGTCCGGTATTTTTCATGTCAGCAATACCCGATTTTAACCCGTCAAAATATTTATCTTCCATCGGCATCCGCCAAATTTTCTCACCAGCATTGTCCGCGGCGGTTTGCAGTTGGGAAGCTACCGTGTCATCTGGTGTAAATAAACCGGCGATATCTTCACCCAAAGCTACCACACAAGCACCTGTAAGAGTAGCTAAATCAACGATCGCATCCACACCCAATTTATCCGCATAAACCAAGGCATCAGCCAAGGTTAACCGCCCTTCAGCATCGGTGTTATTAACTTCGATTGTTTTGCCATTTGATGCAGTTAAGATGTCTCCAGGGTGCATGGCCTTACCGCTAATCATGTTTTCGGTAACGGCGGAGATGAAGTGAACTTCTACATCTGGTTTTAACTGCCCAATAGCCTTAGCTGCGCCTAAAGTTGCCGCTGCACCACCCATATCCATTTTCATGGTTTCGATCCCACTACCAGCACCTTTAATGTTCAATCCACCGGAATCAAAAGTTACACCTTTTCCAATAATTGCCAGTTTCCGCTTAGGTGTACCGACTGGCTTATAGATGAGGTGAATGAATTTTGGTGGTAAATCAGAAGCTTGGGCGACTCCCAAAAATGCCCCCATGCCTAGTTTTTCGCATTCTTCCTGTTCCAAAATTTCCAGTTGTAACCCGTGTTCATGAGCGATCGCTTGAGCAGTTTCTGCCATAGTAATAGGTGTAACCGTATTCGCCGGGGCTGCTACCAACTGTCTCGCCAAAATTACACCAGAAACAATTTGATTAGCGCGAGTAATAGCCGCTTCTTGTCCAGTTAAATCCAGTAAATCAATGGTTTCAATCTGGGGATTTTTATCTTCTGGTTCAGATTTAAAGCGAATATCTTGGTAAAGTGCCAATTCTATGCCCTCAGCTAGTGCTTGGGCTGTGGTGGCTGGGTCATTGTTCCACAGTGGTAAACTGATTCCCAGAGTCTTGGTTTTTTGCTTTTTAGCAGTTTTGGCTACAGTCGCAACTACACGACGTAAACTTTCCAGCTTCAGCGCGTCCGGCTTCCCTAAACCAACCACAATTACCTTCTTTACTGGGTAAGTCCCACCTAAACGAATAACAACGGTGCTATTAGCCTTACCTGTAAACTCTTCTTCGGTAATTACTTCTTTTAAAATTCCTGCAAATTTATCATTTAACTTGACCAGATCACCAGTTAACTCTATCGCATCTTCAAAGAGACCAAAGGCTAAAGTATCACCAGTCCAGTCTAATAATCCTGTATTTGTAAGTTGAATCGTCATTTTTGTAATTTCTGTCTATTTTTCTTCATGTACCAGTATTGCTCAAATTTTCGGAATCATGGGCGTTGTACGCAACGTCTTGACAATCTGGTAAAATGAGAAATAGTTTACAAATATCCAATTTACAAAGTTTTATCGGGTTTTTAGCCATCTGTCGCTTGTAAAAATTATAATTATGCCTAAAGAAATCAATCAGCCCCAATTACCACCCACCAGCGCCATTGACAGCGTTACCAATGTTGCATTTGAAAATTGGTTTGAATATCCAGTCCGGGCCCAACCTCACCATACTGATTATGCGGGTATAGTTTGGCATGGTACTTATTTAACATGGATGGAAGAAGCGCGGGTAGAATGCTTACGTTCTATCGGCATTGAATTTGCTGATTTAGTAGCTTTAGGTTGTGATTTGCCTGTTGTAGAGTTGTCAATTCGTTATCATCAGTCGGTGAAATTAGGAATGCCAGTCTTAGTAAGAACACGGATGGCTGAGGTAACAGGAGTGCGAATGAACTGGGACTACACCCTTGTTTCTCCCGATGGTCAAGATTTATATATTACTGCTTTGGTAACTTTAGTAGCTTTAGATCGGGAAAAAGGTAAAATTATGCGTCAGTTACCACCGGCGTTTCAAGATGCTTTGGCGAAAATCTCTGGTTCTCGGAAGATTGGGTAATCGGGACAGGGAATTATAATAAAAAAACTTTTCCAGCCACCCATACTTTTAATATGTCTAAATCAGTAAAAATATCTAATCATTTAACAGAAAATGTTCAAGAAAAAGAGAAAGAGGAACAACTAATTAATGAACTGAGGCTTTTATTAAAAACCTTGATTTATCAAGAAGAAGTTATAATTAAAGCCATCATAGCTTGTCTTTATGATGTTGGTTCAACAAATTTGATAAATCATAAGTTTAATTTTGGAACTCTCAATAAGACTCTAAAATTTATCACTAAAATGTCGAAGCCAGTAGCTAAAATGCTGGCTTGGCAATGGTTTAATAAAAATTGTCCTGAGTTAATTACTCAATGGCTGCAAAGTAAGGTGACATTTGTAAACGTGGAAGAAACGAAGATAGAGGTGATGGTAAATAATGAAGATCTCCGTTTAGTTTCTATGTCTCAACTTCCAGAAGAAAATCAAATTGATCTGGTAAACCGTCTGAATTTTCAAGTGAAATTGTTAACAGGTATTTTAGTTATAGTTTTAACCATCTTTTCTGGTAGTTTTATTTGGTTGAATTATTCATTAAAAAAATCGCATTCCCAAGCTATAGAAAAACTCCAAAATCAAGTTAAAAGAAGTCAGGAGGTAGGGGCGCGGGGCCCGCGCCCAGTCAGGAGTCGGGATGAAGAAAGATAAAAGGAGTCAGAAGTAATAAATACAGGATGAGATTTTTAGGAACTTGATATGTTGCGGGTTTTAATTCTCGGTGGAATTGGTGATGCAGTTGAATTGGCGGCTAAGGTAGCAAATATTCCTGGTATTGAGGCGATCGCTTCTTTAGCCGGTCGAACTCGTAAACCTGCTAATCTTGTTGGTAATGTGCGAATTGGTGGTTTTGGGGGTGTCTCAGGATTAGTTAGTTATTTGCGGGAAATGCAAATTGATATATTAATTGATGCGACTCATCCTTTTGCTAATCAGATTTCTGAAAATGCTGCCGCAGCGACACAGGAAATAGGTATTCCCCGATTAATGGTAATTCGTCCAGCTTGGGAAAAATTAGCGGATGATTGCTGGATAGAAGTAGAAAATAATTTCGCTGCTGCTGCTGTTTTGGCAAATCAAGCTAAACGAGTATTTTTAACAATTGGTAGACAAGAAATTGCGACTTTTGCACATTTACAGGAAATTTGGTTTTTAATGCGGATGATTGATCCACCAAATAGTGATGTTATCGTTCCACCTGGATTAATTTTATGCGATCGCGGTCCCTTTACTTTAGAAAACGAACAGGAAATTTTACTCAAATATAATATAGATACCATTGTTAGCAAAAATAGTGGTGGTAGTGCCACCTATCCCAAAATTATCGCCGCTAGGAAACTCGGAATTAAGGTTGTGATGGTAAATCGTCCACCTATACCCCCTGGAGAACAAGTTCCAGACGTAGATAGTGCCTGTAAATGGTTGTTTAACAAGTTAGATATTTTGTAAAATTAAGGTAATTAATGGAGGGACGCAACATGGTAATTAAGAAACCAGATATTAACAATATTCCTCAAAATCTGATTTTACCCTTAGAAAGTGGCGATCGCCTATCACGCCACGAATTTGAACGTCGTTATACAGAAAGTCTCCATGTTAAAAAAGCCGAATTAATTGAAGGAGTAGTTTACGTGGCATCACCCTTACGCTTTCAACGTCATGCAGAACCCCACAGCAATTTAATTGGTTGGTTATGGAATTACCGAATTTCCACACCTGGTGTCAAGTTAGGTATTGAACCCACAATTAGATTAGATCAAGATAACGAACCCCAACCCGATGGAATTTTATTCATTGATCAAAGTTTAGGAGGAAAGTCCCGCATTACAGCAGATGACTATATTGAAGGTTCACCAGAATTAGTTGCCGAAATTGCTGCTAGTAGTGCAGCTTATGATTTGCATGATAAAAAAAAGGCTTATCGTCGCAACGGTATTCAAGAATATATTGTTTGGCAAAGTTTAGAAAAAAAACTAAATTGGTTTCAATTACATGAAAGTGAATATATCTCTCTTGAACCCGATGCTGATGGTGTCATCAAAAGTCAAGTTATGCCCGGTTTATGGTTAGCAGTATCAGCATTATTGACAGGTGACATGACTCAGGTTTTAGCAGTTGTACAAGCCGGATTAAATTCACCTGAACACGCGGAATTTTTACAAAATAGGTAATTGGTAATTGGTAATTGGTAATTGGTAATTGGTAATTGGTAATTGGTAATTGGTCATTGGTCATTGGTCATTGGTGAAAATCATTCTTCTTCCTCCCCCTACTTCCCTTACTTCCCCTACTCCCCCTACTTCCTCTACTCCCCCTACTTCCTCTACTCCTGACTCCTGACTCCTCTTCCCTTAATAACTCAAAAAATCCTTAGAAATAGCAAAGGTTTCGCCAATGATTTCTGATGCTAATTGATCAGATTTGAGTAGAGGATAGTCCTGATGACCATGATATTGATGACCATTAGAGAATGATTGAGATTGTAAATAAATTCCCATCGCTACACTAGGTAGATAGTTAATATTGTAATTTGCCACCTTTTCAGAAGCTACCGAAGCAAAAGACAGATTAAATAAACTGTGCAAAGGTAACTTGTACAGGTCACGGTGGGGAATTAAAATGATTGTTTCTACCCCTTCTAATTCCTGAATAATTGTGGAAATATTCAAGATATTTTGTAACTGTAATAGTTTGGATAGTGTAGCTGACTGTTGCCAATCTGCTAACCATTGTTCAAATTCAATTAAGCGTCTTACTCCCTCTGGAATTGTTTCTATATCTTGGATGGGTGTCAACAGTAAAATGGGAGATGGGGCTTGATCTTTGATAATGAATGTGTGCAAAGCGGCTGGACTAATATGCCAATAAATTATGGCTGTGGAGGGATTCAGCAATTTTTGAATAACGTGATAATTTCCTGACTGAATTTGATAATTTAAATCAGGTATTAACCACTGTAAACAATTATTTTTACCCTGTTCAGCGATTTCCCAAGCTTCTACTAAATCTCCTGTATTTACAGCCAAATCAACTGCTAGTTGTCCCAATCCTGTGAATTTTAGTACCAGTTGTTTTTTATTTTCATCAGAACGAGTGGGCTGAGTGAGTAATTGTTGTAATAATTCAATTCCCCATTTTTGTAGTTCTTGGGCGGCTGTTGTTTCTCCTAAGCAAACCAAAACTTTGACTAGAAGTTGCAAAATTTCTAAATGCAAGTCAGGAAAATCTTCTGGTGTGAGGGTGGATAGTGCGAATTGGTATTCAGACATGGCATGATGCCAATAATCACGAGGTGCAGTTGCTTTTTTGCCTTGCTCGTAATAAGTATTACCAACAGCTATATGTAATCTTCCCCAACCTTCGGGATGAGTATCGGGGCGAAGATGTTTTAAGCCTTCTTGATAACTGGCTAATTTACCTTCATAGCCGCCTAAGTTGAGGGCGGGATTGGCGGCAGAAATGCTACTAACTATCATTAGTGATGATTCTTGGGGGGTGAGATGACCAGCAGCCGCCCCTCTTCCTAGCCAAGCTTCCCAATAGTCTAGTTTAATTTCTAAGGCGCTGTCATAGCAGGAAATGGCTTGAGGGAAACGATCTAGGTAAAATAGGGCTACGGCTTGGTTATACCATGCGGGATGGAAATCTGGTTTAATAGCGATCGCTTGTTGATAGGAGGCGATCGCATCTTCCCGACAACCTAAGTTTTCAAAGGACACACCTCGGTTATACCAAGCTAAATAAAATCCTGGTTGCACAGCCAGGGCTTGGTCCCAAGACTCAATCGCTTCTGACCATTGTTTTAAATTAAATAGCACTACACCCCGATCTATCCATACTTCATGATAGTTTGGTTCGAGATCGAGGGCTTGGTCATAACTAGCGATCGCCTCTGCATATTGCTCAACCACAGCTAAAGCTATACCCCGGTAATACCAAGTTTCCGCATCTTGGGGTTCTAAATTCAAGGCTTGATCATAACTATCAATAGCCTCCCCAATCAAACCTAACTTGAGTAATGCCAAGCCTCTACTAGACCAAGCTTCTTGGTAATCTGGTTTAATAGCGATCGCCTGATCAAAAGAAGCAATAGCCCCATCAAAGTCTCCTAGCTCACCAAGAATACCACCTCGGTTATACCAAACCTTATAGAAATCGGGTTTGAGAGCCAATGTTTGGTCATAAGCAGCGATCGCCTCTGTAAACCGTTGCAAATAAAACAGTGTTAACCCCTGATTAAACCAATACTCATAAGCTTGAGGTTGGATTTGACTAGCTCGTTCATACAAATCCAAAGCCATTAATAAATTTCCAGCCTTAGCTTGCTGCAAACCTTCATAAAAGAAACTTTCTGCCGGATTGGTAACAACCATTTGTGATCTAAATTGCTGCACAATCTGACCATCACGAATTGCCAATTCCGACGCTAACTGCTGAACAAGATTGTTACTTTGTTCCAACTGCACCACCAACTCATCGAAAGTGGATGCTAACTGCGGTTCTAAATTTACCAAAGACTCAGGCCAGCTTCTCTCCCTTGGAGATTCTGGATCAGAAATTACATCCGCAACATTGTGGGAAAATTCCTGAATTTTATGCTCATAACTCTGATAGTCATTTTCCGTCTTGGCTGCATTGTCAAAAATATCTTCAGCCAAAGACCCATTATTACTTAACTCTAGAGACTCACTCGTGAATAGATCCTCACCCCTTGGGGATTGGAGATTACTCACAGTTTCCATTTCCTGATATTGCCAGATTTGCTCCCCAAATTGGCGCAGCAATTCTTGACCGGGAGTATCTAACTCCTCCTGGGTAGGTATGGAAATTTCCAACTCCTGTGACTCTTGCGTACTTTCATATTCCTGATTAAGATTGCGCCGTAATAGCTGCATCCCAATGTCATAGGACAAATTACTAACTTCACCAATCTCCAATTCACCCAGTTTCACCATCCGCTTGGCTAACTGAAGATTCGGTGCGGGAGAAGCTAATAATTTGTCACCAAATATCAATAGCCAATCTATCCAACGGTCAATAGTAATGCGCGGTTCCATCCGCTGCAAATACTTTAATGCCCATTGTTGTCCTCGCGCTTGATGCACTCCTTCTAGGAGTTCGTTAAATAAGGACTCTAGATCCGCATTCGTGAGTTCTGGTGGTTGATCTGCCACCAGGTTGCCTTGACTAGTCCTGGGATCACTTATCCCAAGACTGCCAAAGGGGTACTGTAAAAATCTGTTAAGCCACTGCAAGAGCCACCTGAACATCTGCCAATTTATGGGATTTTCTTTCTCCTAGATTGTAGCTATCGTTGTGTCAAAAAAATTATTAATTACGGAAAGGTCTAGAAAACCTAATAAACCTACGTAACAATACTGATAGCTACACTGAACAAATCAAACTTAAGTGATGGGGATTTGTCGTCATCAGACTGAGTTAAAAATCCTTTTTATACTATTTCACAAAAAGCGCAATTTTACCTAACCTTGTGTTTTCTCAAACTGGAAACTATGATCACAAAAAGTGATTAGCCCCCAGTTTTGATTATACAGACGGTTCGTTCGCTTCATTATACTGATTAACCAATACCTGAATAATCTCTTCGGGATTTTGTGTTTCCACTCCTAATTGTTGGGAGATTTGTTCACATAGGGTCTCATCCTGTTGCAACATAATCAAGAGTTCATCTAGGGTAACAGTCTTGTATTCCCCTTCTGGTAAATTTTCCTCTATGTTGGCAGATTCAAAGGGGTTATTCTCTACTGCATCAGGACCGTCATATTCCCAAACTGGTTCACCTGGGTTGAGTGTTAAGACTTTCATGCCTATATCGTAGGACAGATTGCTGATTTCCCCAACTTCCAACTCGCCAAGTTGGACTAATCTTGTTGCTAATTCATTATGAGGTTTAGCTGATGCTAATAATCTGTCTCCAAAACGAATTAACCATTCTAACCATTGTTGGGTGCTAACACGATGTTCAAGATTATGTAACCATTTTTGCGCCCAAGCTTGTCCCTTGACCTGATGAACCCCTTCTAGTAGCTCTGTAAATAGAAATTCTAAATCTGTATCACTTAGGGGTGGTGCTACTTGTGTGGGGACTTCCTCTCGACTGGGGGTGAGATTTTGTTTACCAGCAAACAAGCGCTGAAAAAATTTTTTGAGCCATTGAATTAGCCGCTTGAACATTTGATGCACCATTGATGTTGCCTATTAAAATTTTAGCTGTGTGAGCGACCAGCGGCTATGTCCAATGGAAAATTGCCATGAGTTGTTAGAATAGTAAAACCCAAAAATTTACCTGGGATATACGGATTTAAACCTGTCTCCATGTCTTACGAACCCCTGCACCATAAGTATCGGCCAAAGAGCTTCGCTGAACTGGTGGGTCAAGAGGCGATCGCTACTACCCTAACAAATGCCATTCTTTCAGCGAAAATCGCCCCTGCCTATTTGTTCACTGGCCCCAGAGGTACAGGAAAAACTTCCAGTGCGAGAATTTTGGCTAAATCTCTCAATTGTCTTCAAGGCAACCAACCAACCCCCCAACCCTGCGGCGTTTGTGAAATCTGTCAGGGTATTACTAAAGGCTATTCTACCGATGTTATTGAAATTGACGCTGCTAGTAACACGGGTGTTGATAACATCCGGGAACTAATTGAACGGGCGCAGTTTGCCCCGATGCAGTGCCGTTATAAAGTGTATGTGATTGATGAATGTCATATGTTAAGTACCGCAGCGTTCAATGCGTTACTTAAAACCCTAGAAGAACCACCTAAGCACGTTGTTTTCGTTCTGGCGACAACAGACCCCCAAAGGGTATTACCAACAATTATTTCTCGTTGTCAAAGGTTTGATTTTCGACGGATTCAGTTAGAGGCAATGGTAAAACATTTAACACATATTGCCGATAAAGAAAGTATTAATATTTCCCATGATTCTCTGACTTTAGTAGGACAAATTGCCCAAGGGGGATTAAGAGATGCAGAAAGTTTATTAGATCAATTAGCTTTAGTCGCTGGGGAAGTGACACCGGATAAAGTTTGGGACTTGGTGGGTTCAGTCAGCGAAAAAGACCTATTTGGGTTGTTAGAAGCGATCGCTCAAGATCAAGCAGAAATAGTCCTAGACACTACCCGAAAAATCCTCGATAGAGGACGAGAACCCCTAATTATTCTCCAAAATCTCGCCGCTTTTTATCGAGATTTTCTCATCGCTAAAACTGCCCCCAATCGTCAAGATTTAGTTGCTTGTACTCAGTCAACCTGGACATCATTAGTTGAATTTGCCCAGAAATTTGACATCAGTACCATCTTACTAGGACAACAACACCTGAGAACAGCCGAAGTCCAACTAAAAAATACCACTCAACCCCGGTTATGGTTAGAAGTCACATTACTAGGATTATTACCCAGCGCTAATATTCAAATCCAAACTGCAAATATCCCGCCAAGAACCAATACAACCGCACCACCAGCATATCCACCCGTTGCTGCACCACCAGCATATCCACCCACAAATCACAATCCATCTGTTAATTTCGCACCACCACCCCCAGAACCTGTATCTTCACCACCCACAAACCTTCAACCAGCCACAGTACAACCAGCAGCAGAAGGTTCACAACACGATTTAACTCAACTGTGGCAACAAGTTCGTGGACATATTCAGCAACTACCCACGCAGGCATTACTGGGTCAAATGTGCCATTTATTGGAATTTAATGGTCATACTGCCCGTGTAGGTGTAAAAGCGGTTTGGTATGACAAAGTGAAATCTTATTTACCTATTATTACCACAGCCTTTAGACAAACTTTCCAGCAAGAAATTCAAGTTACTTTAGAAAAAGCTACCACTGCAAACGCCACATCTACCAGAAGAAATCCACCACCAACTTCTCCTCCAGTTCAACAACCACCCCAACCTACATATCAACAAACCCCAGAACCACAACCTACACCACAACCCACACCACAACACATACCACAACCAGTAGCTACAGTATCCACACCATTACCAGCACCAGTCAAAATTGAGCCTGTTGTTACCAATGCAGCACCAGTACAAACTATTTCTCCGCCACAGGTATCACCATCTCCATCAAATTGGGATCATGATGGAGTCATTAAAGCTGCGGAAAGTTTAGCAAAATTCTTTTCGGGAGAAATCATTCGGATGACAGATGACAGTTTTCAATTATCGGACTCTGTTAATTCAACAGAAACGCCTGAGATATATGAATCCTATGTTGATGATGAATATATTTGATAGGAGTCAGGAGGTAGGGGCGCAGGGCCTGCGCCCTTTCTTGGGAGTCAGGAGTAAAACTGGGTTGTTGTCTAGCTTTGAATTTACAGCAAATTGTCATCAAACCTGTAACAAGAACTCCTGATCATAAATAAACCTAACGCAATGCCGGTGGCAATCGTGGTCTACCAGTAGAAATTGCATAGTTAATTACTAACAATTGTAACCATAATCCTGGAAAGCGATTTTCTAACCAAGATTGATTCCATTTTAAAAATTTTGGAAACCATGTCCCCAAAATCAAACTGATGAAAGCATGACGAGCAAAGCTCACATAATTACCCAACCAGCGTAATAAATCTCGCCAACCAGCTAATTGCCAAATCCACAATAATAAAGCGGGATTTTTCACGGCTGCTTTCAAAGCTAGACGATTAAAAGTGAACCAATCACAACGGTCTTTAATGAAATTATCTGTAACTTCCGGGGTTTCATCTGTTAATAACCCAAAGAAAGTATTCAGCATCGCATTTACCAGTTGAGGTGCTATGAATTTACCAGTGGGAACCATCATTCCCTTAGAAAACAACCACATTACAGCCACATTACTTTGGTAAGCTCGAATTTTATTTAAGTGTTGCTGACTTAATAAATCATGTTTGAGGGCGATATTTAACAGAGTAGTTAATCGGTCTAAATTGCGAACTAGAGAACCAAACCCAGTAAAAACCAGAGGAGATTGCAAAGAAGCAGCATCACCAATGGCAATTAATCTATCAACGGCAATAGTGCGATCGCTACTATCTACACTAAAATGTCCTGGTATATAGCCAAAAGTGGGTTTTCTCCAGACTAATTTATCCAAATCACAACGCCGATACTCTGGCAAAATCGTGAAAAAATCCTCATACATTTCCAGCAGAGAACCAGGATTTTGCTCATTCACCTCATGATAGTGAAACAGATAAATCGTCAACTCTTCCCCAACCCCAGGAAACAACTCCCAAATCAACTGTCGTCCCCTAGAAATATCCCCATGACTATAGAGAACATCGCCATATTCAGAATCCCAAACCCCAGGCTCAAAGCCCTTTTCAATCACCGCTCCCACCGTTGGACACACACTATCAAAAGCCCGACCACCATTTAATTGCCAAGCAATTGGTGAAGCCGTTCCCATTGCATCTATCAACAACCGTCCACTCACTTGCCGTTCATTGCCACTAGGCAAATGTTTGACATTAATAGCAACTTGTGTAGAACTAATATTCACCTGGGAAAACTCCGTCTCATCCCAAATATCACCACCAGCAGCCTGAAGTTTTTGTCCACATAATGCCAGTAACCTTTCTGAATCTAAAGCTATATTCAAGACAGTAGGAGTGTGGAGAACAGGCGATTTTAACTTAGCAGGATTATTCCCATCAAAAAACTTATTAAAACCGTCCTTATACTCCCTAGAAATAATTTCTGCTAATTCCGCATTTGTTAACAAACCCAAATTGATTAAACTTTGGATTTCATCACGAGAAATATTCCATTCTCTATTCATTTTACCAAAAGGTAATCTTTCCACCAGCAGCACCTTATAGCCCAATTTAGCCATCACCGCCGCATGAATTGACCCCAAAGCGCCACCAATATAAATCAGGTCATACTCAGGACTAGCCGCAGGAGAAAGAACAGGTGATTTTTCCTGACTATTTCCTTCATAAAACACCACTTGCCGGGGCTTTTGCGGATTTCTGACCCCTTCTCGCCACCGTTGTTCCCACCAGTAAGCCCGGTTGAGATGATATTCCCCATTCGGCATTTTCTGAAAATACTTAACAGTTAGGGGATAATAGGGTTCTAACTCTGTAAAAATTGACTTTTGGGCATCAATAACAGGTAATTCCGGGTAGCAATTAGGAAACCGACCTCTAATTTCCTGCGTCAGCGATTCCAGAATCCGTCTCTCCCCCGGAAAAGGTTTATCTCCCCAACGGAATACCTTGAGGTAAGTTGTTCGCTGCACCGACCACACAAATACAGACAGTTCCACATCATCAGCAGTGGGACTTTGAACAGCGCTTCTCAACCGCAAACCATCTGGGGTAATTAATTTTTGTCCATTTTCGACCACAAAATCTGTTTGTAGCCATTTACTAACGGATACTGTATCGGGCGTAGGAATTTCTAAATAAAGAAGTTCTTGCATATTTTTCTGATATCTCCTATCAATCTACTCACTTAGACAGATTAAAAAAAGGCAGAAACTAGGTTAGACTCTGCGCTAATTAACTTCATAAAGATCCCATAAAGAATTTTAATGATTTATCAAGTGTAAGGACTCAGGATACAGAATATCTGATATGGCAGGTAACAGGGAAAAGAAACACAAGAGAAAAATATTCTTCATCCTTCTTTCTGCCTGCTGACTCCTGACTCCTGACCCTTCGACAAGCTCAGGGCATCGCTCCTGACTATCAAGTTTATTGTTCATATTGTAAATTTCCTAAACCCACGCCATGAATTATCCTATCCCAGACAGTCCCCAAGAAATATCTGCACTCAGAAAACAACCAGTTGATGAAGAACTAGTTGCTGCGGTAATTGCTGGTGTAGTTAGAGTTGTTCGCGCACAGGGTCAGTCCTTAGATCAATTAACGACCCAAGTATTAGCGGATGATCAAATGTTAGATAGACAACAAAGACGCTGGTTAAGTCAGTTGGTTACTCAAGCATGGGAAAACTTTCCTTAATACCTACAATATGTACTTGAGAAGGTCATAACTTGCGTTTTTACATCCATGTATTCCCTTTAAGCAAAAGCTCACATTGTGACCTTGCAAAGTATACAAGCCTGGATGCGACAGAAAACTTCCACCCAACCCTGTCCACCACCCAAACCGCCTAAACCTAAGAGAAACCACCCCCCGTCATATCCAAATGCTACAGGTAGGTGTCCTTTGAGGTGTTGTTTAGTTGCTGTTTTATTAAAAGTAATATTTTTGTAGTATAACCACTTCCCTTCTTTCCGCCATCCTACTGTGTCGCCAAAGGATTGCCAAATTTTATCGTCGTACTTTTTCGTTCCCCCCAAACTTTGATAAATCTTTTTCTGGACTGAAAAACCAAATTGTCCATTACTGTATTTAACCCACAAATTATCAATAGTACACAAGTCTTCACAGGGAAAATTATTAATACTCCTAGTATCTAAATAACCTTCTTTTTCTCGCTTTGTAATTGCTAACATCACCCGCGCTGTTTCTTCATCTGCCTCTTTCCATTGTTGGGTTGCGAGTAAATTATACAGTTTTTTGTAGTCTATGCCTGCGGATGATTTTAATTGTATTTCTGGATTGATAAACTGAGGTGTTGAACTACTTTTATGCTGTGGTTGCTGTGAAATAGTCCGAGTATACTTGACAAGTGGTGTATTCACCAAAGCTGGAACAACTAAACCTAACATTTCTCGAAATTCTCTGATTGTTTGGGGACGGTTTACTGGCTCTAATTCCATCCCTTTGAGAATAGCAGAATTTATTCTATTAGTAATATTTTGATTATACTTTTGTGGTGGCGATAAAGTCACATTATCCTCAGCGCGATAATGGGAGGGGATAGGTACTCTCACAGTGAGCAAAGTGTACAAAGTCGCGGCTAGAGCATAAACATCTGTATAATAACCAAAATCTCCGCGCCGTTCATACTGTTCTATAGGTGCATAACCTTCAGTTTTACTCGCAGTCATGGTTCTGATTTTACCTACTTGAAATTCTCTCGCTAACCCAAAATCAATTAATACAGCTTCTTGGGTTCTTTGTCGTAAAATAATGTTACTAGGTTTAACATCTCGATGCAAAAGTTTTCGTTCGTGGACACATTCTAAGGCTTGTCCAATTTGATCAATGTAGCGCAAGGCTTCTGCTTCTGATAAAAAACCATTTTCATTGAAATAGTTGTCAACATAGGATTCTAAATTATCCCCGTCAATATGTTCCATAACGATCGCCTGAAGACCATTTTCCAGAAAAGTATCGTAAACTTGGACAATATGCGGATGGTAGCATTTGGCTAAATCTAAAGCTTCTCTACGAAACTTTTTTTGTCTGTCTATAAAATCTTGTTTTTGTTGTTGTTCACGATTGAGAGTTTTAATAACTACCAGTCTATTTTCTTCCGTATCTCTAGCCTGATAGGTCTCACCAAAGCCACCACCACCGATGACTTTTTGGATGATGTACTGTCCGTTTTGGAGTTGGGTGTTAGGTGTCCAAAGTTGCATAGTGATTTTCAGGACGATTTTTATCTAGTATATATTATTAAAATCATATTCCGCACTGTCAAATGTCATACATTGTAGCGGTATGCACTTAAATAAATACAGTCAGTAAATCGTAAGGCCTTTAGGGGCGCAAGTTATGGGCCTTCAATTGCATTATACCCCAGTGATTACCGCTATAGCACTTTCGGAAATATCATAAATAATTGGTTGGTTGCTCCAGTATTAATACTTATTTTTTAGTGCTTTCTACAGAATGCTACGCAAACAAGTTACGTAAAGGTAAGCGATCGTTCCACCTTCAGATATAATCTATTGTGGGAATAAGACCAAATTGATCGAACAAAAATTACTGAAAGTTAGAAAACACAGCGTTAACACATAAGCTGTTATTCTAGTTTTTTTAATTTTTCCTTAACCTTTAATTATTTATTCCTTAAATAAATTGGGATAAGTTCTCTTTATAGTCAGAAACTTACCCATTTTTTTAGAGATCAAAAAGACTAAAATCTCGGTTGCAGACTAAGTAACAACAAACCTCTAATTGTCAATATAAAAATTATGAATTCAATTCAACTTAACCATATCGGTACTATCAAATTAAGCGGCTCAGAAATTTCTGATTTTGACCCCATATCTCAACGCCTGTTTGTGACTGGAGAATCTGCGAATAAACCTGTTCTCCAAGTAGTGGATGTTTCTGATGCAAATAACCCCACTCAAGTTACTAACATTGATCTTTCTAGTTTAGGCGCAGGAATTCAAAGTGTAGCCGTCAGAAAAGGCATAGGAACTGGAAATAGCATTGTGGCGATCGCTATTTCTGCAACTACAAGTACCGACCCTGGTAAAATTGCTTTTTATGACGCTGTAACTCTCACTAAAATTTCCGAAGTGACAGTAGGTGCTTTACCTGACATGATCACTTTCACTGCTGATGGTAGCAAATTACTTGTCGCCAACGAAGGAGAACCCAGTGAAAATTATGCCATTGATCCAGAAGGTTCAATTAGTATTATTGATGTTTCTGGAGATATTGCCAGTTTAGATAATAGTAAAGTTACAACTGCAAATTTCACGGCATTTAATGGGCAAAAAGAAACTTTAACAGCCGCCGGAGTCAGACTTTTTGGGCTTAATGCCACCGTTGCTCAAGATTTAGAACCAGAGTATATTGCAGTTTCTCCCGATGGCAAAACTGCATTTGTTACCCTACAAGAAAATAACGCCTTTGCAGTTTTAGACATTGCTACTGCTAGTATTACTAAAATTGTTCCATTAGGTTTTAAAAATCATAATTTACCAGGAAATGGTCTTGATGCTAGTGATAGAGATGTTAATGGTACTTCTGGTGGTGGAGGTAAAATTAATATTCAAAATTGGCCAATTTTCGGAATGTATCAACCCGATGCAGTTAGCTCTTTTCAAATTGCTGATAAGACCTATTATATCACCGCAAATGAAGGAGATTCTCGTGTTCGTCCTACCTCAGATGGTACTTTTGGTAATGAAGGATCAATATTTAACGAAGAAGCAAGAGTTTCTAGTTTAGCTCTTGATCCTACAGCTTTTCCTAATGCTACTGAGTTGAAAAAACCGGAAAATTTAGGACGTTTAACCGTTACTAATAAACTAGGAGATACCGACGGAGACGGAGACTTTGATCAACTTTATGCTTACGGCGCTCGTTCTTTCTCAATTTGGGATGATCAGGGTAAATTAGTATATGACAGTGGCGACCAAATTGAACAATTTCTCAAACAACAAACGCCTACATTCTTTAATGCTAATAATGGTTTAGCCACTGAATTTGATACTCGCTCCGATAATAAAGGACCTGAACCAGAAAGTGCAATTGTTGGCATGATTAATGGTATTCCTTATGGATTCGTTGGCTTAGAACGGGCTGGCGGTGGGGTGATGGTTTATAACCTCAGTAACCCAACTGCACCTGAGTTTATTCAGTATATTAGAACTGAAGGTGATATCAGTCCTGAAGGTTTAAAATTCATTTCTGCGGCAGATAGTCCTAATGCTAAACCAATGCTGACAGTTGCTAATGAAGTTAGTAATACTGTTAGCTTTTATGAAATACTTCCCAGTGCGGCACCTACTGTTGAAACCAGCCCCGACTTATTTGATGATGAAGACCCAGGACAGGCTACAGTAGATCAAAATGCAGATGCGGACGACCCGGCTATCTACGTTAATGCGGAAAATTCTGCCAATAGCTTAGTATTAACTGCGGTCAAAAATGCCGGAGTACGCGTTTATAACTTATCTGGGAATTTATTGCAAACAGTGAATCCTGGGGAGATTCGTTATAACAACATTGACTTGCAATATGGGTTTAAACTGGGTGGAGAGTCCATTGATATTGCCGTAGCGAGCGATCGCGGAAATGATAAACTAGTAATCTTCAAAATCAACCCCAACTCTAGCAACGGCAACTATTTAGAAGATATCACCGACAGCAATATCGGGACAATTTTCCAAACTGCACCCTTTGACCCTCCCTACGAACCATCTTCTCGCAGTTCCTACGGACTCACAATATATCGCAGTCCTTTTACCAATGATTACTATGTCTTCACAGGACGCAGAGAAACTGGAGATATAGCCCAGTTAAAATTAATTGACATCGGCAACGGTAAAATTGGTGCAGAAATAGTCCGAGAATTTACTGTACCTACAATTAATGGCATTGACCCGCAAACAGAGGGAATGGTTGTAGACCAAGAAACAGGCATCCTCTATATCGGTCAAGAAAATGTCGGTATTTGGAAATTTGATGCAGAACCCAACGGCAGCAACACAGGTAAACTGATTGATGTAGTCAAAAGTTTGGGTGGTAGCAATTTAGTAGATGACGTAGAAGGACTAACTATCTACTACGGTGCTAACGGGACAGGTTACTTAATCGCATCCAGTCAAGGAGATAACACCTTTGCCGCATACACCCGTGAAGGAAACAATGAATTTTTAGGGCGTTTTGGTATTGGTAACAACGGTGCAATTGATAGCGTCCAAGAATCAGACGGTGCAGATGTCATCAACGTCCCTCTTGGTGCAAATTTCCCCTATGGTCTATTTGTCACCCAAGATGGCAACAACGACCCAGCTAAACTAGTTGAAGATGATGGGGAAATAGAAAACGTCAACAGCAACTTTAAATTTGTTCCTTGGGAAAACATTGCAAATACCCTTCCTGATATCCTCAAAATTGACACCACCAGTTACGACCCCCGCAACCCCGTACTTCAACCCAGATTAACTAATTACGAATTTGACAATTTACCCAAATTAGGAACAACTTCCACCGGTCAAGATATCTTCTTGGGTGGTTTTTCTGGGTTGTACTTCCAAGGGATAGCAGATAATGGCAATCTCAAATTTGTTACCCATACAGACCGGGGCCCCAATGGAGAACCCACAGGTCAAAATAGACCGTTTTTATTACCCAATTTTCAACCAGAAATAGTCAGTTTTGAACTCAATCAAACTACTAATCAAATCACGATTACCAAAAGAACTGGGTTATTTCGTGAAGATGGTACAACTCCATTAACTGGACTTCCCAATGTCCAAGCTGGGGCTGGTGGAACAGCTTACACCGATGAAATTGGCGTTGATTTAAATGGTCAAGTTTTACCTAATGACACATTAGGGGCTGATGTCGAAGGTATCGTGATTGCACCAAATGGCGACTATTGGCTGGTGGATGAATATCGTCCCGCAATTTACCATTTTGATGTCAATGGGAAGTTACTTAATCGTTTTATTCCTCAAGGAACAGCAGCAGCCACAGAACCAGATCAACCCGCAGGAACTTTTGGAACTGAGGTATTACCAGCAGTTTATGCCCAAAGACGGGCTAACCGGGGCTTTGAAGCAGTAGCACTAGAAGGCAACAAGTTATATGCTTTTATTCAGAGTGCCATTGATAATCCTGATGTTACTAATGATGCAACTTCTAGAAATTCCCGTAATTTGCGAATCCTAGAATTTGACATAGTTTCTAAACAGGTAACGGGTGAATATCTCTATCTTTTAGATGATATTACAGGCACAGGTAATGCCAAAACAGATAAAATCGGTGATGCTGTTTCTTTAGGTAATAGTAAATTTGCCGTTGTAGAACGAGATGATAGAAGTGATAATACTTCCAATAAACTTATCTATCAAATAGATTTAGCAACAGCTACTAATATCAATAATCCTGCTAACTTTACTTTGCCAAGTGGTAAGACTATTGAACAATTAAGCCCGGCTGAATTAACTACCGCTGGAATTATTTCTGCTAACAAAACTTTAATTGTTAATGCAGCCCAAGTAGGTTACACCGGAGTTGAAAAATTAGAAGGTTTGGCATTAGTTGCCCCCAACATTCTGGCTTTGATCAATGATAATGATTTTAATGTCGCAGGCACAACAATTCCTGAGAAATTAGGCATTATTGAGCTACCTGATTATCTACCTGTTACTATTAGTGGTACTTCTGGAAACGATACATTATTAGCATCTGCCAGCGGTTATACTCTCCTGGGTTTAGCAGGTAATGACTCCATTGATGGTGTCCCAGGAAAAGGTGGCAATATCCTGGATGGTGGTGCAGGTGATGATGAAATCTTTGCGAAGAAAAATGATACGGCTTTAGGTGGTTCAGGAAATGACGATTTATACTCTGATGGTCAAGGCAATAATACTTTGTATGGTGGTGATGGCAATGATCAAATATTCCCTGATCGGAATGACAAAGTATTTGGTGATGCTGGCAATGATATAATTTACCCCGGTCTTGGTGGTAACACCTTAACAGGTGGTGATGGTCAAGATACCTTTTGGTTAGCTAATGCTGCATATCTGCAAAGTCCCAACATAATTACCGATTTTAATCCAGCACAAGATTTATTAAACGTTAATGTTGATGGCTTTAAGAACATAAATCAACTCACATTTTCACCCCAGGGAGATTCCACCTTAATTAGTGCGAATAGTAATCCCTTAGCTATTGTGAAGAATTATGAATTACCACAGTTTGCTATCACCTCAGCTTCAGCAACAGAAGGAAATATCATAATTTTCACTGTCACTCGGACAGGAAATAATTCGTCTTCACAAAGTGTAACTGTAACTACCTCTATTGCTACAGGTGATACAGCCAGTGATACCGACCTGACTGCAAAAACGGAAACTTTGACTTTTGCACCGGGAGAGACTACTACAACCTTTGCTGTTCAAACAACTCAAGATGTGCTGTTTGAAGGAAATGAGACATTTACTGTCAGTTTAAGCAATCCTACAAATGTATCAATCATTAGTTCTACAAACGCCACAGCCAAAGGAACTATTACTAATGATGATCTAGCGCCCATATTTAGCATTGCTACCGCTGAGGCATCAGAAGGAAATGCTATTAACTTTACTGTAACTCGGACAGGAGATGCCCAGGCTCAACAAAGTGTGACTGTAGTTACCTCTATTGCTACAGGTGATACAGCCAGTGATACGGACTTGACTGCAAAAACGGAAATTCTGACTTTTGCACAGGGAGAAACGACTAAAATCTTCGCTGTCCAAACAACTCAAGATGTCCTATTTGAAGGAAATGAGACTTTTACTGCTAGTTTAAGCAATGCTACCAATGGTGCAATCATTAGTTCCACAAATGCCACAGCCACAGGAACAATTAATAATGATGATGCTGCACCTGTATTTAGTATTGCTGCTGCTCAGGCATTAGAAGGAAGTGCAATTAATTTCACTTTGACCCGCACTGGAGATGCTCAAGCTAACCAAACTGTTACCGTATCTACCTCTATTGAGGCACAAAATACAGCAAGTGCCACTGACTTTAGTGGAAATACTCAAACTTTCACATTTGCACAGGGAGAAACAACTAAAACCTTCCCTGTTCAAACAACTCAAGATTCTCTTGTGGAAGACAATGAGACTTTCACCGTTAGTTTAAGTAGTCCTACCAATGGTGCAATTATTAGTTCTACAAATGGCATAGCTTTGGGAACTATTACTGATGATGATACACCAGCGGAATTTAGAATTTCGGCGGCTGACGCGCTGGAAGGAAATGCTATCAATTTCACGGTGACTCGTTCGAGAGATAATCTGATTGCTCAAAGTGTGACTGTAGCCACTTCTATTGCGACAGATGATACGGCTAGTGCCAGTGATTTGACGGCAAAAACTGAGACTTTAACTTTTGCCACAGGTGAAACTAGCAAAACCTTCACTGTCCAAACAACTCAAGATAGCCTAGTTGAAGGCAATGAAACTTTTACTGTCAGTTTGAGTGATCCTGATAATGGTGCAGTTGTTAGTTCCACCAACGCTACAGCGAAAGGAACAATTAATAATGATGACGTTGATGCTGCTGCATCAACATTTAGTATTGCTGCGGCTTCGGCAACGGAAGGGGATGCAATTATTTTCACCGTTACCCGCACAGGGGATGCTCAATCTAACCAAAGTGTAACTGTAGCCACTTCTATTGCGACAGATGATACAGCTAGTGCCAGTGATTTAACGGCAAAAACTGAGACTTTGACTTTTGCCACAGGTGAAACTAGCAAAACCTTCACTGTCCAAACAACTCAAGATAGCCTAGTTGAAGGCAATGAAACTTTTACTGTCAGTTTGAGTGATCCTGATAATGGTGCAGTTGTTAGTTCCACCAACGCTACAGCGAAAGGAACAATTAATAATGATGACGTTGATGCTACTACATCAATATTTAGCATTGCTACTGCTTCAGCAACGGAAGGAAATGGGATAAATTTCACGATTACCCGCACAGGAGATAATCAATCTACTCAGAGTGTCGCTGTATCTACGGCTATTAATGCAGATGATACCGCTAGTAACAATGATTTGAGTCAGAAAAATGAAACTCTCACATTTGCACTAGGAGAAACAACTAAAACCTTTACTGTCCAAACAACTCAAGATGCACGGGTGGAAAAAGATGAGACTTTTACAGTCAATTTAAGTAATTCCACAAATGGCTCAGTTATCAGTTCTAGTGACAATACAACTAAGGGAGTCATTGTTAATGATGATATTCCTTTGGCAACTCCTAATAATAATTACATCTTTCCGATTAAAGGTGAAGATGATAAAGTTAGGCTCAAAGTTAGTTTATTATCACGCAGTTCTAATTCTATTAATGAGTTAGGTGTGTTTAATGTTGATGATGCTCAAGGAAATATTGATGGGATTGCGCCCGGTGCAGCAGGTTATAATCAAGCAGCCATAAACAGAGCCAAAGTTGTTTTTTCTGCTATTGCTAATTTACCTAATGGGTTTAATAGTGTGGATTCCATTCGGTTAATTAACTTTAATAGTGGTGATAATCTGAAATTCTTTCTGGTTAGAAATGGGACAATAGATTCTGTGAATGCTGGTAGAACTTCATTATCAAATGTATTATTTGCTGATGCTTCAAACCAAAAAATTACAGATTTGGGTACTGATGGTTTTACTGTTGGCTGGGAAGATGGTTCTGGTAATGTTGCTGATTTCAATGATTTAGTTGTGAAGGTTCAATCTACTGATGATAAGTTAGTGATTGGTACGGCATTACAAGGTGGCAACCAAAGAGAAGTGATTGATTTACGAGATATAACCAGTCAAGTGAAGGTAGATTTTTCTGTTCATCGAGAAGCTGCATTTAATAACGAGGTGTACTTCTATAAAATTGATAATGCTGATGGACAAATTGGTAATTTACAGGCAAATGCAGCTAATCGTGCTAATTATTTGCAAATGGCATTGAACAATATTCTCAAAGATGCACAAACGGGTGCAAATATCAGATTTTCCGTTGCTAATCAAGGTATCCAAACGGGGACTGCTATGATTGCGGGGGGAACAATTCTTGCTCCCATGATTGTGGTTAATGGTACGTTGTCTCAGCTTTTAGATAGCGATGCTAATAATAATCCTCAAGTTTATTTCCCATATTTGGGAGTAAATAGTGATGGAGTTGACCACATTCGGTTGTTGGGAAATAATACTTTCGGTTTTGAAGATCTACCAAATGGTGGTGATTTGGATTATAACGATATCATTGTGAAAATGAATTTTACTCAGGTTGTGTAAGTTCAATTGCCAAAGCTAGTTGATACAGGTAGCGACGAGATAAAGAAGTATCTTTTGCTAACTGACGACTAGCTTGGGAACGGGAAATCCCCTGGTGCATAAGTTGTGATAATTCGGCTTTAAGTTCTGTTTCTGTAAGTTGGATTTGACTGGGTGGGTTTCCTGCTACTAGGAGGGTATATTCTCCTTGGGGTTCTCTTTGGGTATAATCAGCGATCGCATCCCCAATACTCCCTCGCCAAAATTCTTCGTATAATTTAGTTAGCTCCCGTGCTATAACTATAGAGCGATCGCTTCCCAATATTGTCCCCAAATCTGCTAAAGTATCCCGCAATCGGTGGGGTGATTCATAAAAAACCAAGGTTCGAGATTCACCTTGCAGAGATTCCAAATATTTCTGGCGCTGTTGACTTTTAGCTGGTAAAAAGCCATCAAAAATAAACCTATCTGTGGGTAATCCAGCGGCACTCAAAGCCGTAATTACAGCACTTGCACCGGGGATAGGAACAACAGTGATACCATTATCAATACAAGCCTTAATTAACTCATATCCTGGGTCAGAAATTCCCGGCATTCCCGCATCACTTACCAATGCGATCGCTTTTCCATATTGTAAATGCTCTAATAATTCGGGAATACGACTATTACTATTATGTTCATGGTAACTAACTTGGGGAGTTTTTACCTGAAAATGCTGTAATAATCTGCCTGTATGGCGTGTATCTTCCGCCGCAATCATATCCACTGCTTGTAAAATTCTCACCGCTCTAAAAGTCATATCTTCTAGATTACCAATGGGTGTAGCGACAATATAAAGTGTTCCTGGTTTGGGTTCAGTTTGCATATTAATCTTGAACACGGATTAAACGGATTTAAGGATTTCACTGAATTAGATAATCTTCAATATAATTTAATTCATTGGTGAATTTCCTTCATTTTCCCAAAATTTACTATTTAACAAAATCTCTAAATTTTCTGGGAAAGGACAAATATCAGGAAAATTAACATCATATTCATTAATTAGGTTATCAACCCCATCTAGATAGCATTCAGAGAAAATTTCTAAAAAATAATTCTGTAAACTAGGAGAATCTCTTAACAATTTTTTTATGTCTTTTTGAGTTCGTTTAATAGTATTTTCCCACCCCCGATAACAGTCAGGTAAGGGGACATAACATCGTTTGAGTGCGTGTTCAAACAAAGTCGTCAAACGATTCTCTAATTCTCGTCTCTCTCTTCCTCCCAAAGATGATACCTCCTCAATTAAATTATTCCAATCAATATCATTAACATTTCTCTCCTTTAATTGCTGAATTGTATTCTCAACCCAGAGAACATAATCTTGATTATAGAGAGTTGTTAGTGGTGCTTTTTCCATTGCTTTTATCTCCTCCTCAATTTCTGCAAATCTATTTTCATTACATCTTTAATCATACAGCGGTTTGATGCTCTTAGGAGGTACATCTTAGCCCCCTCATCGCTTGCGGGGAGGGGGTTGGGGGTGGGGTTCTTGTTCCAGATTTGATGACAATTAGTTGTTAATGAACTTCTCAAACACCTCACCAAAATCTTTCCGCACATAAGTTTCATGAGCATATTTTAACCAATTAAAAGCATACTGATTAATTGATTTAAATTGCTCTTCTGAAGTTGATGTAGTTGTTGAACGACTAACTGTATTAGCTGCGGTATTTAAACTAGTTTGAGCATATTGATGATAAAGGGCATTTTCTCGTTGAATTGAGGCAATTTTCAGTAAAGCTTTGTACAAATCTTTCAAAGGAGCAATATAAGTTTTAGCCACATCAATAGAATAGGATTGATCACCCATATTTAACTTGATTTCGATATCCATATCTATCGTTCCTGCGGTTTCTAACTTCACATCTTTGATAAGATGATGACTATAACTAAAACGTTTGAGTAGACGTTTTTTACTAACCGCAGAATTTCCATCTAGATGAATCAAAGCTAAATTTGTAAAACAGTATTCATCAGTTTTTGACTTAATTAAAAAATAGATTTTTTCCCCTTCTTCATGAATCACATAATCATCACTATCAACTTTATGGAAATCTTCCGGTTTGATCACAGCACCAATATCACTCAAACCTAGTGCATCCATTGCCATATTTTTGAACATGATCTTTTACTCTCTTTTAAAAAAGGACTTTTACTATCCTTCAGTTGATTATATAGCAGTGCTAATTTTTTGGTAAACTTACTTAATAGTTTGACAAGTTTATCAATTACCAATGACCAATTCTGCCTTATTTGTCGGTTTAATTACCTTAGATTTCATTTATCTCGCGGATGCTCCCCCCGAAAATAATCAAAAATTAGTGGCCACTGACTATACTGTAGCAGCAGGCGGACCCGCAACAAACGCCGCTGTCACTTTCAGTCATTTAGGCAACAAATCTACAGTGTTAGTTGCATTGGGTTTGCACCATATCACACAGTTAATTTATAGCGATTTAGAGAATTACCAGGTTGCAATTATTGACTTAGACCCCTACAGGAAAACACCACCACCTGTTTCTTCGATTGTTGTTACGCAAAGTACAGGTAAAAGAGCGGTAATTTCTATTAATGCTGTTAAAACTCAGGCAAATATTACCTCCATTCCTGCAAATATTTTACAAGATATTGATATTGTATTGATTGACGGACATCAAATGGAAGTCAGCAAAATTATTGCCCAAACTGCTAATATTCAGAATATTCCAGTTGTCATTGATGGTGGTAGCTGGAAACCAGGATTTGCAGAAATATTACCTTTTGTAAATTATGCTATTTGTTCTGCTAATTTCTATCCCCCTAACTGCAAAAATCAGGAAGATGTTTTTGCCTATTTGCAAAATTTTAACATTCCTTATATTGCCATTACTCAAGGGGAAAACCCCATCCAATACTTAACTCCTGACCAGTCTGGCGTAGTTAATGTGCCAAAAATACAGCCAGTTGATACACTAGGAGCAGGAGATATTTTTCACGGTGCTTTCTGTCACTATATTCTGGAAACAAATTTTATAGAAGCATTAGCACTAGCTGGGAATACTGCTGCGGAGGCGTGTAAACATTTTGGCACGCGCCCTTGGGTAAACTTAAATGTTTGATATTTAATTATGTTTATTGATTCTCGTCCTCAACTGGATATATTTAACTTTCGTCGGGTTGCTTGGTGGAAACAGGCAGTCGTGGCGATCGCCTACTACATCGCATCCCAATTATCTTATATATTCACCACTTACCCCTCCACAGGATCAACCCCGATTTGGATACCCGGAGGTATTGCCGTCGGACTCATCACTATCTGGGGTTATCCCCTCTGGTTAGGAGTAATGATTGGCGTATTTATCACGGAATTGACAACATATCACGGATGGGAAAATCTTCCTAGTTTCATATTAACCATTTCCATCGTTGCCATTGCCACAGCCGGAAAGCTATTTTCTGTTTATTTGACTGAATCTTTATGTCATAGTCGCTACTTTTTAAACCGAGCTAAAGATACCCTTCAATTTGTAATCTATGGCTGTTTTCTTAGTCATTTACCTGTAGCTATTTTTTGTCCATTACTATTATGTATATTCGGTAAAGCTCCTTGGTCACTTTATTTTAATATTGCCCTATCTTGGTGGTTAGGTGATGCCTTTGGCATCCTTATTTTAACATCCTTAATCTTGGCATGGGAACAAAATATTGTCTCATTTACTCATTTAATAAAACGTTGTTGGCTAGAAGCTACTATTATCTTATTTCTAACATTAATTATTAGTTATTTCATTTATCAAGGTTATGATGCAGAATATCTGTTATTTCCCCTATTGGTGTGGACAGCTTTCAGATTCAAAGAACTAGGCGCAATCCTTTTAATGGTCATAATTGCTGTAATTGAGGCAATTTGTACAGTTAAAGGACATAGTTCATTTGCTAATAAATCTATCCAAATTTCTTTATTGCTGTTGCAGTCATTTATTGCCTGTATTGGTATAACAACCTTAATTTTAAATGCAGTTTTAAATGAAAACAATAAAGTGAAGAGTGATTTGCAAATAGCCAATACTACCCTAGTCACCCAAAATCTGAAATTACAAGAACTTAATAAAATACAAGAAATTGAACGCAAACAGAGAGAAAAAGTTCTCAAAGATTATCATGAAGCTTTAGAAAAACAGTTTACCCTATCTCAAGCCAAGGAAGTAGCAGAAACATCAACCCAAGCCAAAAGTGAATTTTTAGCAAATATGAGTCATGAAATTCGCACTCCTATGAATGGTGTGATTGGTATGGCTCAACTTCTCTACATGACAGAACTCTCAGAGGAACAAAAAGATTTAGTGAATACTATTAAAGATAGCAGCAATGCACTCTTAAGTATTATCAATGATATTCTTGATTTCTCGAAAATTGAGTCTAATAATTTTGATTTAGAACAACGTCCCTTTGTTGTCAAAAAAGTTATCAAATCTGTGTGTAATATTCTTTTTAAACAGGCTTCAAACAAAGGTATTAATGTTAAATATAGAATTCATCCTGATATTCCTCCTCATATCTTAGGCGATGATTCTCGCCTTCGCCAAATTTTAATCAACCTTGTAGGAAATGCAATTAAATTTACCCACGAAGGTCACATTTTTATCTCTGTTATAGTTAATAAAAAATGGAAAAATGAAGATATCGAGTTAATGGTATCTATTCAAGATACAGGAATTGGTATTGAAAAAGATCGCTTAAATAAACTGTTCCAACCCTTTACTCAAGCAGATGCTTCTATTAGTCGTAAATATGGCGGCACAGGTTTAGGATTGGCAATTAGTAAAAGTTTAGTAAATTTAATGGGAGGGACAATTTGGGTAGAAAGTCGCGGACAGATTGGAGGACAGCCTCCCTTAAATTGGACTCCCAAGGTTAACAATGATTATCCCCAAGGTTCAACCTTTAGTTTTACATTTATGACCAAATCAGTTTTGGGTTGTGATTTAATACCGGAAGATGATTCAGTGCAATTACCAAAAAAAGAAAAGGAGATCACCGCACCATCTTCCATGAAAATCCTTTTAGCAGAAGATAACCAAGTTAATCAAAAAGTTGCCCTATATTCTCTCAAAAAAATAGGCTATATTGCTGATATCGCCAATAATGGACTAGAAGTATTAGAGATGTTAAAAAAACAATTCTATGATGTAATTTTAATGGATATGCAAATGCCAGAAATGGACGGGATTACCGCAACTCGAATTATTCGTCAATCTTCCAAGCCTCAACCTTGGATTATTGCTATCACCGCAAATATTTCCGAAAAAGATCGTCAGGCTTGCTTTAACGCAGGGATGAATGACTTTATGACTAAACCAATTCAAGTAGAAGCGCTCGCCGCAGTCATAGAAAAAGCTAAAATCTGAATTCTTATAGACACACTTGAATAAAATCCACAATTTAGAGGGTGTTTGAAAAGTCTCTCATGGTGTATCAAATATTTTTAGATCCCCCTAAATCCCCCTTAACAAGGGGGACTTTGACTCTATTTCCCCGCTTAACAAGGGGGGTTAGGGGGGATCTGTAAGTGCCTAAAATCACAACCTAAAACTTTTCAAACAACCTCTTACACGAAAATCCACACTTGAAACTCTCTCTTCTTTCTTTCTTTCTCCTTCTTCATCCTGACTCCTTCTTCATCCTGACTCCTTCTTCATCCTGACTCCTTCTTCATCCTGACTCCTGACTCCTGACTCCTGACTCCTGACTCCTTCTTCATCCTGACTCCTGACTCCTGACTCCTGACTCCTGACTCCTAACTCCTGACTCCTGACTCCTGACTCCTGCTATAGTATTTAATTTTCCTATTCCACCCAAATTTGTCCCCAAATGAAAGACTTATCCGAAATATTAATAATTGCCCGAAAGGTAGGTTGGGGTGCAGCCAGTCTCCTTAGTTCTTATTATCACGGTACTGCCGCACCAAATTTAGATATCCAGTATAAAGACAGCGAACCCGTTACAGTGGCAGATTTAGCCGTAAGTGAATATATCTTGTCACAGTTACAAGCCGCTTTAGGTGATGAAGACTTTGGATATATCAGCGAAGAAACTTATAAATCACAACAGGGAAAAAATCCTGCCGAATGGGTATGGATTATTGATCCATTAGACGGAACAAGAGACTTTATCAACAAAACTGGAGAATATGCAATTCATATTGCCTTAGTTCAAGGAACAAGGACTATGTTAGCCATCGTGGCAGTTCCAGAGACACAAAAGTTATATTATGCTATTAGAGGTAGTGGAACTTTTATCGAAACCGCAACAGGTTCTTTACCTGTACGACTGAACTCCCGTAAAAATATCCAAGATCTAATTTTGGTTGTTAGCCGCTCACACCGCAATGATAGGTTAGAATATCTATTACAGCAATTGCCTTGTCAAAATCAAAAAGCAATTGGTAGCGTCGGTTGCAAAATTGCCGCGATAGTTGAACAGCAAGCAGATGTTTACATTTCCCTTTCCGGTAAATCTGCACCTAAAGACTGGGATATGGCTGCTCCTGAACTGATTTTAACAGAAGCAGGTGGCAAGTTTACCCATTTTGACTGCACGCCACTAGAATACAATACTGGTGACATACAGCAATGGGGGGAATTACTGGCAAGTAATTATCAAAATCATGAGGTACTGTGTCAAGAAGCGCAAAGCATTCTCTCACGGTTTACTTCCCACTGAAACAGTGTTTGTCATGGAAAATTTCCTGACAATACTGGTAATTTTGTTGGGAAAACTTGTCCATTATGGGTTAATATTCTCATGTAGTGCTATACTTGGGGATATCAAAGATTATTTTCGGTTGAGTAAGTCGTTTTAAGATTTTTTTAAATTACGTCTCTCCGAATCTAACTCTCTACACTCTCTGGTTTGGGAGATCCTCTTCTATGTCGATTTACGTTGGTAATTTGTCCTATCAGGTAACAGAAGAAGACCTGAAACGGGCTTTTGCAGAGTACGGAACAATTAGTCGTGTGCAGCTACCTACAGACCGGGAAACTAGTCGTCCACGAGGTTTTGCCTTTGTGGAAATGGGATCAGAAGCGGAAGAAGCCAAAGCGATTGAGGCATTGGATGGTGCTGAATGGATGGGACGTGATCTGCGCGTAAACAAAGCTAAACCCAAGGAAGATAGAGGTTCTGGTTCTCCTCGTGGTGGTGGCGGAAGTTGGGGCAATCGTGGTGGCGATCGCTACTAAGTCCAGTAAAAAAAATTAAAATCTAGAGTATCCAGTAGATACAGTCTCACGCTGAGTGCTACTGGAGTATTTTATTTTGACTTTAGTTCTCAAATATTAATTTAAACTACGGAGGAACAAGAATGACACAAGTGGTTTTAGGTGAAAACGAAGGAATCGAATCAGCACTACGAAGATTTAAGCGGGAAGTTTCCAAAGCAGGAATTTTCCAAGATATGCGGAAAAAGCGTCACTTTGAGACACCTTTAGAAAAAGAAAAGCGCAAAGCGATCGCTAGACACAAGCAACGCCGTCAACAACGTTCTCGCTTCAAGCGATAGATTTTTAGTCATATTGGCTAAGACTGGGAAATCCTAACAGGATTTCCTTTGAGATAACTCCACAAAAAATGATTCAATCTTGTAGGAGGGCGCGTGTCCTGAAAAGTTTATCGGTAATGGCATTTTTACTATTAATAGTTGTTAGTGATATTGCTGATTTGTCATATAATCAAATATACCATAAATTTTTCCTAAAGCAGCTTGTGGCTTGATAATTAACCCTACTACTGCTTTGATGATTTGCAGAATAATTTTCATAGTAAAAATTGACTTATTTGTATATCTGTTAATTGTAAATAAATAACTATAGGTACTATATCTAATCTTTTTAAAAATGTTTCTATTCGTAATTGATGATGGTTGATGTATGACATGTAATTGTTTGGTAATAGCTATTAAATATCCTTTATTAGCATAACGTCTGCAAAAATCAAAATCTTCATAATATAGGAAGTAAGCATCATCAAATAAAGGACATTCAGAAAAATTCTTTAGATTAATTATTAGACTACAACCTGAAACCCAATCACAGTTAATATAATCCGTGTCGTTATTAGTTAATAAATCTACTTCTGAAATCGCGCCATTTTCAGGAATAAAACAACCACCAGCAAACCAGATTTTCTGTTCAGGAGTATAAATAATTGTCCCTAAAATTGATAATTCTGGATATTGATCAAAAAACAATCTAGCTTTTTCTAAAGTATTTTCTGGTAAATAAGCATCTGGATTAATTATCCAAACAATGGCTTGTTTATTTTGAGCAAAAATCCATTGTAAACCCAAATTACAACCACCACCAAAACCAAGATTATTTTCCGCTTCAATAATGATTGTTGATTGATTTTTAAGTTGATAAATTGAATTATCATCAGGTGAATTATTAATGATAATAATTTTGTAACCATCATTGTGACAAGATGGTAGAGAATTTATCAGTTTAGTTATTAAATTAGTAGAATAATAATTAACCGTCAAAAAATATATCATAATAGATTGATTTAAAAATAATTATTTACGACAAATATTTAAAAATAAATATTTTGAATAAAAATATAAATTACCATCTTTTACCAATTACACCTATTAAACCATGATAAGTTCCTAAAAAACAAGCCCATATTTTTAATTGTTTATCTTCTAAATCATACAACATAATCAAAAAAATTTTAGCCAGCATATATTTTATGCGTCGTATTAAGCTAGTGAAATGATATAAGCCTTGAGAAAAACGATTTTCTAAATAAGTATGGTTACGACAAATATAGTAATAACGTAAAGCTGAATATTGTTGTATATAGTGAGAGTTATTAATAAATTTTACGTGAATAGGAATGCCGAAATTATGGTGCATAATAGCTTTTGTAACAATGAGATTATGAAATCCTTTTTTTCTTAATCGCAATCCATAATCAAGATCAATACCATCAATAAACAACTCAGCACAGGGAGGAGAGATAGTTTGAGCCGCAGTTAAGGAAATTAGAGAACCTGATGTAATTGGTGAATCACATTCATAAAAATCAACACTGTTATTATGTTTAATTGCTACAAAATGATCTTTAAAAAAAACTGTACCTTCGATAATATTATTTGTTTTGATATCTGAAGCAGTAGGGGCAATAATACCAATTTTATAATTATCTTTTTGAGACAATTGATAATAAGTTTTTAGCAAAATTTCTAGGCAATTTTTAGTGGGAATACTATCTTGATCAAATGTCCATAAAAAATCATATTTTTGATCAATAGCCCATTTTAATGCTTTTACTAAACCTGCCGCAATTCCAATATTATTCGGATAATGATGGATTAACAGTAGTTGACTGTTATTATTTAGTAGCAACGGTTTATGAGAATTATCTACTATATATATATCTGTAACTTGAATTGACTGAGATTCAATAGCTTGAATACACCTGTTAGCAGATTCCTGATCTTGATAACACGTGATATAAGCTGCTACTTTTGCTTGCATATTTTTTATTATAAAAGGTTATATAAAGTAGGCTGTAAAAAGCCTGAAAACCATATACAAAATATCAAAACAGAGAATAAAAGGAACTTCATTTGCTAAAAATTCTTAGCTTTTGTTTGAATAAATTCATTGATTTTATTGATTTCAACTGACCAATCTGCATGGTTATTTTTAATATCATTAATAGCATTATTTGTGATTATTGAAAATTCCTGATAGTGATCAATTGCTGTTGATATTGTTTCAGTTATACAAGTAGCACTGGGATTAGCTATAAGACAGTTATCCTTATCTCTCAACAACCATTGTGTACTTGCATTAAAGTTAGAAACTACTAATACACCACAGGCCATCATTTCAAAAGGCAAGTAAGATGGATGTTTAGTCATCATCATAGAAAGACCGATATGGCAAGAACGATACAAATTTCCTGTTTCTGTATAACTTAGCAATCCAAGGTTTTCTAACACTCCTTCTAACCCATATTCTTTGGGATTCCAATCAGCACCGGCAGATAAAATTTCCACATCAGAACCATAATTTAGCTTCAATTTTCGCATTGCGGCAACTGCTAACTCAAAGCCATTACGCGGATGTCCCGGACGACCATAGAAAAATATACGTTTAGGAATATTATCTTTTTTGATGCTACTATCAGGGTAAAAAACTTTAGTATCTACACATGGAGTAAAGTGAATAGCTGTACCAGAATATTCATTTTCATATATCTTCTTTAAGGTAATAGTATTAGCAATGCCATAAAAACCAAATCTATATGTGGCTTCAGCTTGAGCATAAGTAGATCCTGCTGGATAAAATAAAGGTTCAAAATCTTGAATAAAATAAAACTTTAACCCAGTATTTTCTACTTTTAGTAATACATAAGCAGTTGTCCAGAGAGTAGCTATAGAAAAATCTGATGCTGGTATATTCTGAATTGCTTGTGCAGAATTTAGGATTATTACTTCAGCAGTGCGTAAATTAGGAAATGCTTTAGTAATTTGATCATGGATAGCATCAACACCACTATCACCACAAATTAAAAATCTTTGCTGTATTCCTTCTTGATTGAGTAAATAATCGGCTGTACGCAGTATCGTCATTACACCACCATAGAAAGCATTAGTAAAAGATGGTATATACCAATTAATAGTGGAAACTCCTGATTTACCAACTCTTTCAGGATGTTGTTGATTTTGATAAATATCTGTATATGAAAAATCAATAACTTCTGCCAATGCTGAAGCATCTCTAGTGTATTTATCTAAAAAAAGTATTTTTTGATTAATTAATTTCTTAAGCAGTTGTATGATTTTCATGTTTTTAATCTTAACTTTAAAGGGACAACGGAGCCAAAAGCAGGATGAAAATAGGGATCATCCGCTAAAGACTCATGAAATTCTGAAAAATCATTGGTTGGTAAATATGCCAAAAATGCACGAGCATGGGGATTAACTAAACCTCGTTTATTAGTCCAACGACTAGCTTGGCAAAGCTTAATTATCGAATGATGTACAGAAGGATAATCACTGGATAATCCGCCTAGATTCAAGTAATGTTCATAACTAAAAGCTACAGCCCACAAAGAGCTTGCACTACAATTTCGATACCATAAAGCTCCACCAAAAATCTCCCATGAATATAAGTTATTTTCACGCAGTAATGGATAGCCATTATCAAGTTTATCAACTACTAATCCAGCTTCAACTACTATATTTTTATCTGTTAAAACCAGTGCAGAGGCAAATCCAATATCTGGATGATTAATAACCCAACCACTTAATTCTTTTATCCATCCTTTGTTGAATTTAACAACTTGTCCTGAGACAAACAAAACTACATCAGCAATATTTTGTTTTGCTGCTTCTGCTAATGTTGTTAATTTAGATTTTTCTTCTGGAATTGGCAAAAAATTAATAGGTATATGAATTTTTTTGCTCAGGATTTCTAGTTCATTTTGGTATGTATTGTAAGCGGATTGTGGTAAAACTACAATTGCTTTGTGCAATTTAGCGTCAGCAAATTCTGAAACAGCGCTGATACAAGTAGATAAACTATCCCAAGGTACATCACCATCAATAACAATTGAAACTCTTGACGGTGGAGTTGTCCATTCCAATTGAAAACCAGATTCTGGATGTGGTGAAACTGTTGCTGGTAATTGCATCCGAATCAAATGATCTTGGATAGATTGTAATTGTGCTTGAAGCGCATATGGTTTGGAATCTATGCCCAAAGAAGTAGATCCTTGGATGATACGCCAATGGTAAAGCACAGAATGTATTCTGGCAATACGTGAGGTTTGTTCTGTAATGCGAAAAAACAAGTCCCAGTCTTGCGCTCCATCAGTTTCTGGACGAAAGCCACCAATCTTTTCTACTAAATCACGACGAGCAATACATAAATGAGTTAAATAGTTAGCTGAATATAAAATTTCTGGACTCCATTGCGGCTTAAGTAGCAGCCGTGACCTTACCATACTGTTTTCACTAACACAGTCTTTGTCTGAGTAGATAAAGTCTATATCCGGTTGCTTATTTAGTTCATTTATCACTTCATAGAAAGCTGAAGGTGATAATAAATCATCATGATCAAGTAAAACTATAAATTCACCTGATGCCATTTTTAACGAAACATTAGAATTACCGGAAATTCCTTTATTTTCTGGCATAATATTAAGTTTAACTCGATTATCTTGTAAACTTAATTTTTGTAAATAATTAATATTTTGGGAATTATTTATATCTGCAAATGCGATACACAACTCCCAATTGGTATAAGTTTGCTGTAAAACGCTATTAATTGTTTCTTTTAAGATAGATAATGGCAATTTATAAACTGGAAGTATTACGCTTAAAGAAGGTTTATAGTTGAATCTTAAAGCATCTATTTTTTGTTGTTCCAGTTCTTCCTTAGTTACTTTATATAATTTAATCCATTGTCCATATTCTGGAGAATCCGCTAAACTTTGCAAAATTTTTGCTATTAGTGTATCAGCAAAATCAATATTTGTGCGAAAGCCCATAAGTTTATGCTTGACAACATTTTTGACAACATTAAATATGCGTTTGACAAATAGAGAACATCTTTTTTGGCGAAACTTGGTGATACTATTATTACAAAGTGTTATTAAAGGCAGATTTAATATGAATTCTTTAAAATTTAAACATGTTAATCTTAACTTCCAGAATTTACTTGTTTCCATCCAAGCTACAAGATTTCTGAATTCTTCTAATTCTACCTGAGTTTGGAGGAATTGGTATTGAGAGTGTTTTAGTTCTACCTGAAGATCAATTAGTTGAGATGATAAATTAATTTGCTCTAGTCTTAATTTATCTATAATTTCTATGTGATATTTTGTATTATCTATATTCCACTCATTAAATTCAATAAGTTTATTAATTTCTTGACGATCACTCTCTATTCTTCGCAATAAAATACCATGAGGTATTAGGTCAGATATATAAAATTTATAATCAGGCACAAAACCATAAGATAAAAAAACATTAAGCCAATTAATGCGAGGTAAAACAGTCAAATGAGTGGGTTCAGCAAAATCATCAGATGTAGATGAAAAAAATATTGCATTAGCATATTGACACATGTTTTTAATTGCACACAGTGCCTCATCTCTTGGCATATGCTCAACTACTTCAATACAAGTGATTAAATCATAATTTTCTTGATTTCTCTGAAAGGCATCTAAATTAGTGGCAGAAGAAACAAAGACAAAAGGCTTCAAATCTTCTCTTAGACAAGATATTGCATATTCAGAACAATCAAAACCATGAATTAAAGTACCTCTATTATAAAATGCTTCCAATAGAAACCCTTTTGCACAACCTACATCTAAAACAGATTTAGGTGAAACATAAGTTATTAACCTCTCGGCAACACTATTAAAAAAACGTAACCAGTGGCCATCATTAGCTGTTCTATCATAGGGAAGACCTGGTACCATTTTTAGATAATAGTCTTCATTATATAAATCCTGATATTTTAGATTATTCATTTTTATTTAATTCTCTAAGTTCAATGTACTCAAATAATAATCTATAGTTTTTTGACCATTGCCCATAAAATTCACTTTGCCGTTCTTGAGAAAGATGAGCTTATTACAAGATTGTTTCACAAATTCTAAATCATGCGAAACTACTAGAATGGTCACATTATCATCCCAAAATTTATCCATTCTTTGTTTGCACTTGTTCTTAAAACCCTCATCTCCCACAGACAACACCTCATCTAAAATCAAAATATCTGGCTGTACATCTGTGGCAATAGCAAAACCCAAACGAGCTACCATACCTGATGATAAACCTTTAACTGGAACTAAAGCATAATCCTCCAATTCTGCAAACTCCAAAATAGAACGCGCCCTTTTTTTCATCTCAGTCCTAGAAAAACCTAACAATACACCATAAAGGAGGATATTGTCCATTACAGAGATTTCTGCGTCAAAGCCTGCTCCTAGTTCGATTAAGGGCGCTACCTGACCACGTACTCTTACTATTCCGGAGGTAGGTTTGAGAATTCCGGAAATTATTTTTAACAAGGTGGATTTACCAGAACCGTTCGCGCCTATAATACCTATTTTTTCGCCTTTTTCAACTACTAAATTGATATTATCTAATACTAATTTCTTGGCAGGTTGCCGATATTTACCCTCTGCAATAGATAAAAGCGTTTTCTTTAAGTCATAGGAAAATTCCTCTTGAGTCCTTCTCCACAGGGAAACATTATCTAAACGTATTACTTCCATTTACAGCAAATCCATAAATTGATGCCGCCACAGGTGAAAACAAGTCCATCCCAAGGCTAAAATAATGATGCCACTTAGTAAAGCCTAAAGCCTGGCGATTTATAAACTATCAGGTTCAATACCTAACTCTCTTAATTTTCGAGCTAAAATAGCTGCTTTATTCTCTGCGTTATCAGCACGCTGACGTTCAATCTCAGCATTTTGACGTTCAACCTTAGCCCTTTGACGTTCAAATTCAGCATTTTGACGTTCAGTTTCAGCCCTTTGATATTCAAATTCAGCATTTTGGCGTTCAACCTCAGCCCTTTGACGTTCAAATTCGGCTTTTCTAATTTCTTCTAAATTAGCTTCTTCAGGTGTAGGGATTAATCTTCCTTCAACAGTGAAATACCTTAACTTATCTTCCCAAACCCCTAAATATAAACCTAACTCCTGACTCCAATACCAGGCATTTTCTGATGCTGGAATAGTTTTATATTCACTGTCTGTTAATCGCCATCCTACCAGTTCTAAGGTATTTGGGGAAAACCAAAAATACTCAGGGGTGCGGAATTGATTTTGATACAACTGTTTTTTCAATCCCTTATCTACTTTCGCTGTAGAATCAGAAAGTAATTCAATTATTACATTGGGATATTTACCATCCTCTTCCCATATTACCCAAGAAAGACGTGGACGTTTTTCGGTATCTTTAACAAGGAAAAAGTCTGGTCCTCTAAAGTCTCGATTTTTTAACTGTTGTCGGCTATAGTAAACGCTAAGATTTGCACCAATAAAGAAATCTTCTCTATTACGCCATAACCATTCTAAACAAGTTACTAATATTAAGAGTTGTGTATAGTGTAAGGAGCTTTCCATTTCTGGTTCGTCGCTGAGTAGTTCAGTACAATCTGGCATTAATGCTTCTATTTCTTGTGCGGTTAAAGCCATAGATTTTATGAGGATAAATTACTAATCTTTGGTTAATTATAAACCATCAGGTTCTAGTCTGTGCAATTATCAAATGATAGCTAGGTTATAGCAAATCCATAAATTGATGCCGCCACAGATGAAAACAAGTCCATCCTAATGCTAAAATAATAATGCCACTCAGTAAAGCCCCCCATATTAAACCTAAATCTGGTGGAGAACCGGATAATGTAATCTGACGAAGACTTTCGATAATTGGGGATAGAGGATTTAAACCTAAAAACTGTTTTACCTGCTTGGGAACAATAGCTGCTGGGTAAAAGATCGGACTACTAATCCAAATCACAAATACTACTAATTCATAGAAGTAAGGTAAATCTCTGAAAAATACATACAAAGCACTGACTAAAAACCCAACTCCTGTAGAAACTAAAATTAGTGCGAAAAATGGAAATATCAAAGCCAGGACATTGATTAGACTTTTGGAATTAATCAATGTCATAATTGCCAGTAGGGGAAATGCTCCGACTGAAAATTGAAAAACATTAGAAGCAATCATTGATACAGGAAAAACACTGACTGGCAACTGGATTTTATTTAATAATGCACCATTTCCGACTACGCTGCTTAATGCCTGGGATGTGGAAGCTGAGAAAAAATTAATTACTAACAATCCGGTCAGCGCTGCCAGCATATAGTTAATGATGGAGTTACCATAGTAGGATGCAAAGGTAGCACCAAATATGGCAGTATACAGCCCTGTCATAATCAATGGGTTTAATAGTGACCAATAAACCCCCAGAAAAGATCCCCGGTAACGGACTTTCAGTGTCCGTACTACTAAGACGTACAAGAGTTCGCAATAACGCTGCACTTGTAACCAGTTAAAATTATCTTTCAGGGAAAGTATCATTTTTATAGCACCATTACACACCGGAAAAAAGTCATTTGGGCATTCTATACTATATGAGTGCAACTGTTGACGATTAATTTTCAAATGATTAGAATTTTATCTGTCTTGAGAAATTACGTAACTTGTACATTGGTTAGGTGCGTCAAACTGCATGAATCTGGTAAATAAGTAGACTTTGATATTTGACGTGGTTGGTGAGCTTGCCGAACCACACCCTACAATAGGTTTTTGCTGTGATAGGTCTTTTGGGGATTAGTTATAAACTATCTGGCTCAATACCTAATTCTCTTAACCGTTGTGCCAAAATTGCTACTTTAGCTTCCGCTTCGTCAGCCCGTTGGCGTTCGGTTTCAGCTTTTTGGCGTTCGTTTTTAGCCTTCTCTGTCAAAGTTGGTAACCAGCCATCAGTATTATACCAACGTAACCATAAACCCTCTGTATTTTGATAGGTTCCCTGCCATAAATCTAAACCCATTTCTATTTCTTCTAACCAAAAGCGGTTTTCTGATAGATTTATCGGTTCATAATGAGCGCCATTAAGTTTAAACCCCCGAAAATTATTTTCATAGCGGTCATAAACGACATAGTAGGGAATACGCAAAATGTTTTGGTATACTGCCCATTTGGTTGGAGGTTTGTTTACTTCTCGCAGGGTTTGTCCTAAGTCTTCTTGTTCTGTTCCTGGTGATAGTAATTCAACTACTAAAAAAGGAGCTATTCCTTCTTGCCATACTACATAACTTAAACGTAAATTTTCTTGTTGGTTAGCATTAGCAACATCTAAGACCATATACCAATCGGGGCGTTTGTACCAATTAGGATGAAGAGGATCATAATAAAGGTTTAAATCGCTGGCTAGTAATATTTCCTCAGATGAGTAATTGACGGGTTGACAAGTTTCACTGAGTAAGTCTGCTTGGATACAATGAAATTCGTCTGGCAATCCTGATTCTCCTATTAATTCACTGGGTAAATCGTACATTGTCGGCATGGTTTCTTTGGGCGACAATGGGGGATTATGTTGATACATATTTGCTTACCTTAAACTATCAGGATCTACACCAAGCGATCGCAATCGTGCTGCCAAAATTTGTACTTTCTCTCTTTCATCTGCTAACTGCTGTTCCGCCGCAAGGGCTTGATTTTGGGCTATTTGAGCTTGCTGTTCGGCTGCAAGGGCTTGATTTTGAGCTTCTTGTGCTTCCTTTTGAATCTTTGTAGCTGCTTCTTCTGGTGTTGGTACTAACTCACCTTCCGATGTAAAATAGCGGAGTTTACCATTTGCCACACCTAAATATAAATTCAGGACTTCACTCCACAGTAATCCCTGTTTATTAGCGACAATTTCTTGATATTGATTTCCTACTATTTTAAACCCGTTAAATTCTAAACTTTCTGGACTAAACCAGAAATATTCAGGGGTATGAAAACGACTTTCATAGAGAACTTTTTTCAAATTACGGTCAACTTTTGCGGTACTATCTGACAGTAATTCAATAATTAGGTCGGGATAACGCCCGTCTTCCTCCCAGACAACCCAAGAAGTGCGGGGACGTTTTTCTGTATCTTTAACTAGGAAGAAATCTGGACCCCTAAATTCTCGATTTTTTAATTGTTGACGACTAAAATAAATAGTTAGATTTGCACCAATAAAAAAATCATTTTGATCACGCCATAACCAATCTAAGCTAGTTACCAATAATAGTAACTGCATATAATGTAAAGAACTTTCCATTTCCGGCTCATCACTTAATAAACGAGTCGCATCGGGCATTTGTTGTTCTAGCTGTTGGGCTGTAACAAACATAAGAGTATACCTACTTGCTTACTGATTTAATTTTAAGCCATGAACAGTGAAAACAGAGTGCCAGATTCCGCTACACTGATATCTGGATTATTTTATTGTAACTAGATCATGGACATCGGACAGAAAGTTAAGGTGATTCGTTTGCGCGATCGCGTATCCTCTAATATCGCTCAAAAACTCGGAAAAATCGGCATTATCGAAGGCTACAAAGTCACAGATGGTAAAGGAATTGGTGTTGTGGTCAAGTTTGACGATAACTTCTCTACCTGGTTTTTTGAAGATGAAATCAAACCAGCCTAGTCAAAACAACTTATAGCAGAGGCAAAGAAGATTGGTTGAGTGCTAAGTTGTAATTGAAAAGATCGGCAAAATTGGAAATTGAGTAATGGCCTTGATACTGACATTTTTGGGCAAAAACGGCATCGCTCGCAGTAAGATAGCGATCGCCGCAGCCATTAGTTTGGCAACACAAGGCAAACGGGTACTCCTAGCAGGACTAGCAGATCCAACATTGTCAATTCTACTCAATACTACTCTGACTCCTGACCCCCAGGACATCTCTCCCAATCTCCAAGCAGTACAGTTTCAAGCATCTGTACTGCTAGAACGCAACTGGGAAGAAGTGAAAAAATTAGAGGCTCAATATCTCCGTACACCAATTTTTAAAGAGGTTTATGGGCAAGAATTGGTAGTATTACCGGGCATGGACAACGCCCTCGCTCTCAATGCGATTCGTGAATATGATGCCAGTGGCAAATATGACGCAATTATTTATGATGGCACGGGCGACGCTGCTAGTTTGCGAATGTTGGGAATGCCAGAATCTTTAAGTTGGTATGTCAGACGATTCCGGCAATTATTTGTTAACTCCGATTTAGGGAAAACAATTACAGAATCTCCCTTTCTTCAACCCTTAATTGGCAGTCTTTTTAATGTGAATTGGACTGCTGATAATTTTTCCCAACCTACTAACCAAGTTAATAATTTCCTTGAAGAAGGTAAAGCTGCCCTAGCTAATCCTCGGCGTGTTGCTGCTTTTTTGGTAACAACATCAGATCCTATTGATGTGGCAAATTCCTGTTATTTGTGGGGAAGCGCTCAACAAATTGGTTTAACTGTTGGTGGGGCAATCTTAGTTGCTGAGGCAGAAAATACCAATTTATCCGAGGAATTTGCACCTCTACCTGTGAGCATAGTTCCTGATGTCTCCAATGGACAATGGCAACCTCTGATAGATGCTTTACCCAACTTTGTCGAGCAAGCATTACAAGCTAACCAACCAATTGAAATTGACGTACATAATCGCCAAGTACGCTTATTCTTGCCTGGGTTTGACAAAAAACAAGTCAAGCTTATTCAACAGGGTCCAGAAGTCACCATAGAAGCCGGAGATCAAAGACGTAATATCTTCCTCCCCCCGGCTTTAAGTGGTAAACCTGTCACTGGCGCAAAGTTTCAAAATAGTTATTTGATAATTTCTTTTTAGGGATTGGGGACTGGGGACTGGGGATTGGGGACTGGGGATTGGGGACTGGGCAAGAATTACCAATTACCCATTACCTATTACCCACTACCTATTACCAATCACCTATTACCAATTACCATTACACCTTATGTCTGAATCAACTCCCATTAATCCCAATTCGCAGCCGAATGAGGCTATAGAATCTCCAAATCCAGAAGTTACAATTACAGAAGACCGTAATGCCAAAACTCGACAATTGCTAGGCATGAAAGGTGCGAGTGCTGGCGAAACTTCGATTTGGAAAATCCGTTTGCAATTGATGAAACCTATCACCTGGATTCCCCTAATTTGGGGTGTCGTCTGTGGTGCGGCTTCTTCTGGTAACTATACCTGGACTTTAGAAAATGTTTTGAAGTCTGCTCTTTGTATGTTGCTTTCTGGTCCTTTATTGACTGGTTATACCCAAACTATCAATGATTATTATGACCGGGAAATTGACGCGATTAATGAGCCTTATCGTCCCATTCCTTCGGGGAGAATTTCGGAAAAGCAAGTAGTTAGCCAATTCGTGCTTTTACTATTATTAGGATATGGGGTAGCCTACACCTTAGATTTATGGGCAGGTCATTCAGTTCCTAATGTTTTATTATTGTCTGTGTTTGGTAGTTTCATTGCCTATATCTATTCTGCACCACCATTGAAATTAAAACAAAATGGTTGGTTAGGAAATTATGCTTTGGGTGCAAGTTATATTGCGTTACCTTGGTGGGCTGGTCATGCTTTGTTTGGGGAATTGAATTGGAAAATTGTGATTCTAACTCTGTTCTACAGTTTGGCAGGTTTAGGGATTGCCATTGTTAATGATTTTAAGAGTGTGGAAGGCGATCGCCAATTAGGATTACAATCATTACCAGTTATGTTTGGGATAAAAACTGCGGCTTTGATTTGTGTCGTCATGATTGACTTATTTCAAGGTTTGGTCGCAGGTTATTTGGTGAGTATTCACGAGAATTTATATGCAGCCATTCTCGTACTATTAATTATTCCCCAAATCACATTCCAAGATATGTATTTTCTCCGTGACCCCATAGCCAATGATGTGAAATATCAAGCCAGCGCTCAACCGTTTTTGGTTTTGGGAATGTTGGTAACAGGTATTGCATTAGGTCACGCTGGGGTTTAATCGTAGGGTGCGTTCTTAACGCACCATTTTATTTTAATTAGCACTTGCCAATGCAAATATATTCACATACAATGATTGGTAACATATCTGCCAATCATTTAACTGTGTGCGGAAAGGAGCATCTATGTCTGAGCCATTCTTTAACTTTCAACAAGGGTTAATGCCTACCCCCCCCTACAACCATCTGGGTTTGAGCGATTATCAAGATCCTCTCTATAGCAATCCTTATAATTCTGCTCAGTTACCTGTTCCGTTTATTGATACGGTTGTTCAGGCAATTGATGCAACTAAATATATCTTAAGTGAATTAAGCGGTAATTCTCAAAGAGATTACATTATGGAGACTGTTTTTGGTCTTTATAACCAGGATTCGGCTAATCAAATATTGACAGATTGGGCGCAAAATAATTTTACTGGTACACCACATATAGAATTAGTCTTTGGTCAAAACTTCAATGGAGCCTATGCAAAGGACAATTATACTATTTATCTGTCTGAGGAATTTTTAGCGGCTAATTCTGGTAATGTTGAGGCTGTTACAAGGGTTTTATTAGAGGAAGTTGGGCATTATTTAGATAGTCAAATTAATGCCAAAGATGCTGATGGAGATGAAGGGTATATTTTTTCAGAGTTGGTAAGGGGGCAAAGTATTAGTCCTGGGGAATTGGTGTTATTGAAGGCTGAGAATGATCATGGCTTTCTGATTGTTGATGGTCAAGAAATTTTAATTGAGCAAAATACATTTCAAAATGCAATCAGTTCATCACCAGGAGGAGCAGGTTTTACTAAAAATAATGGGGGTTGGACTACTTCTGATGATTACCCTCGGATGTTAGCCGATGTGAATGGGGATGGTAAAGCTGATATTGTTGGTTTTGGTGGTAGTTCAGTTTTGGTTTCGTTGAGTAATGGCAATGGTACATTCCAAAACGCAATTAGTTCATCACCAGGAGGAGCAGGTTTTACAAAAAACAATGGTGGTTGGACTAACAATAACGATTACCCTCGGATGTTAGCCGATGTGAATGGGGGTAGTTTTTCACTCTCCCCCCACTTTCGAGAGTTTATAGGGTAGGTAGAAGTAGG
>NZ_VIKX01000014.1:75799-77853 GCF_009711935.1 Dolichospermum sp. UHCC 0259
GGTTTTGGTGGTAGTTCAGTTTTGGTTTCTATTGCTGAACCAATTTTAATGACTACTGGGAACAACTTAACTAAATTAATCAATGGTGATTTCGATGGTAAATACATAGAAGCCGATGGTGCATTTTTATATCAATGTGTTGATCTAGTTAAAGATATGACTGACACAGAAACAACCGTAACAGAGAAGTGGAAAAGAGGAGAAAATGTGATTCAAAATCGCAATGTTGCTGTAGGTACAGCTATAGCAACATTTAAAGGTTCTAATAATTCATATTATGGTCATGCAGCAATTTTTGGCGGTTATGACACTGTAAATGACGTGTTTGGTTTTTGGGCATGGAGTCAGAATTTTCCAACAGGTTCAGCAGTTAGAAAACATTTTGTTCCTATAACTGGAAGTGGCTCAGAAAATAATGATGCAGATGAATACTACGTTATTAAACTCTAATAGCCTAGCATAGCGAAGTGTATGGGGGTAGGGTTTTAGCATTGCGCTTTATCCCTACATCTTGGGCATTATTGGATCATGGAGAGCGATCGCCTTTTTGTTGTTCTAAATGTGCGATCGCTGTTTTATTGGATGATGGCGAGCGATCGCTTTTGGGTGATCATAGGAAATGAATTTTATTTATTGCGGGAAGGTGGCAATCATAGTTTGAGTCTCCAGATAGGGAAAATCATTAATAAATTCAGCTAACCCTCCTTCACTTTCCAGATAGTCAAACAATGTTTGTAAAGGAACACGAGTTCCTACAAAAACCGGAACTCCACTCATAATTTCAGGATCGGAGTGAATAATACCTTGAGTTTTTAATAAGTTGTTGAGTGTCATATTTCCTTCAAGATATAACTTGATATTTTTTATTATAACAGTGATAAATACGGTGAACGAACTGATAAGTTACCGCTTGCGCTATTACTACTCATCTATCGTCAATAATTTGTAGAATTTTAGCCATACACTTTACCTTTAATGTAACCTCTGCATGAGAGTTCTGGCTTGTTCACTGATAGCTTGCCAATTTTCCTGTAATACTGATTCTGTGGGGAATAATTCGCCACTTAACCCCACCGCGACTGCACCGACTTGTAAAAAATCTTGAGCATTTTCCAATGTTATACCCCCCGTAGGAATTAAGGGAATATGCCCAAGGGGTCCTTGTAAACTCTTAATATAGCTAGTTCCGCCCACTGCTTGCACCGGAAACACCTTGACACAACTTGCACCATGATTCCAAGCGGTAATAATTTCTGTAGGTGTCAATGCACCGGGAATAATGGGGATATTTGCGGTTAATGCAGCTTGAATCATATCTAGATCAGTGTGGGGACTGAAGAGAAATTGCGCCCCACAGGCGATCGCCTCTTGTAACTGTTGAACATTAAATAAAGTCCCCGTACCAATCATACAATTAGGTAATTTGGCACGGAGTTGGGCAATTAATTCCGGTGCGCGATCGCTATTCCAGGTAATTTCAATTAACTGCATACCTCCAGATGCTACAGCTAAAGCCATTTTCTCACCCCATACCATCTTCGGGGCGCGAATAACAGCGATCGCTCGATGTAATTTTAACTGTGACAACCAAACTTGATTAGGCATTTTTACCGTAACTTAAACAGCATTAATTAAACTGGTAAGACATCGTGAAAATGCTTATAGTCACAGTAACGATGTCCATCAGGCGTATGGTACATAATATCTACAAATTGATGATTCCACAAAATCTCATTCACGCCATAACTATAACGAGCATGAACAACCTGTGCCACCGTTTCATCAATCCCACTCATAGAAATCATCAGCAAAGCCTGAGTTTGGCTTAATAATGCCAAATTCATCCCATACAGAGGACTAGACTCATCAATAATGTGCATCACCGTCCAAGATAAAGAAAAGCTAGGTGTCTGATTTCTCACCAGCTTCAGATCATATATCTTCCGCATAAATTCACCCTCTAGAGTGATATCATCCCGCATCAAATACACCCCCATTTGTAGTTTTTCACTCTCCCCCCACTTTCGAGAGTTTATAGGGTAGGTAGAAGTAGG
>NZ_VIKX01000150.1 GCF_009711935.1 Dolichospermum sp. UHCC 0259
TACTGTAGAAGGAATTAATAATAAACTCAAATTAATCAAAAGACTTGGATATGGATTTCGTAACTTTAGTAATTTTAGATTACGTAGTTTATTAAACTGGCACTTTAGTATTAATTCTCCATAAAAGGGACGCAAGAGCCTAAATTCCTAGCTGACCAAATATTTGCTTACAAATTCAAATGGAGTCAAACATTCAAACTCTCCAGTTTCTTCAGCCAAAATCCGAATTAACTTATGATTAGCTGAAACAAAACATTGAGACTGTCCTGCTTTTGCCGTCAAATAAACTCCTATATCTTCACGAGGAATAACTCCTGCTGATTCCATTTCTGCCTGAGCAAAATCATCAATTTGAACATAACAAATATTTAACTTTTGCCAAATTCGTCCAATAATTTCTCCTGCCCAGTCCTTATTCTTTAACCGTTTAGCAACTCTGGAAATTTGATCAATTAATTCATCAGAAATAACTACCTCAATTCCATCATTACCTTGAGTTTCCCAACCTAAACATTGCAGAATTTGACCTTCATAACTATTTAAATCTACTGCACCAATGAGATAAACATTAGTATCCAAAAAAATTAACTCAGGAACGGTTGTCATTTTATTTAATCTTACTTTTGTCGGCGTTCTAACGCTATTTCTTGTTTAACCTCTTGCACAAGATCAATAATTTTTTCCCTGGAATCATAGCCAGCTTCACTCAACGCCTGTTTTAATTCCTGTTCCAATTGTTTGGATGGCATTAGATTAAGCTGTTGATATTCACTGATGTTTGTGAAAAATTCAGTGGTATCTGTTTCTGCAAATACAATAATTACTCGCACTGAACTAGGTAAAGTGCCTTTAATTGGGTAATCTAAGGATAATTGACCTTGTTCATCAATTTTACCTGTGGCTTGGATTGCTTTCATAAAAGTTTTTAGTCTAATTTGATGACAATAAATATATTTTACCAAAGCTGTAAACTTTAAAAATATTATCCTTCTCATCAATACTAACAATTAACCAATGCCTAATTCTTTATTCCCGTTGTAGCAATACCTTGAATAAACTGGCGTTGACTCATTAAAAATAACACTATCACGGCTATCGTCGAAATTATCGCTGCTGCTATCATTAACTAATAACTATCGACAAATGTCTCTTTTTGTCACGACAAAGCCAATTACATAATGCTTGTAATTACGATTAAGCTGTAAATAGAAAAGGCTTAAATAAATCATGCTACTTGCCAATCAATATCAAGCTAAAGCTGAAGTGAAAATTGGAAAACCTGTAAGTGCGATCGCTACTAAGGTAGAATATTCAAAGTCCAGTAAAAATTTCCCTACCACGCCGAGTGGTAATTGGCTAAAGTCCAATTATGCTGGGAAGTCTTTGTTGTTTGTGGTAGCCTCAAACCCAAAGGAAGTTAGGAAAACCACAATTAGCGGCAGCAAAACTCTAAATGTACCTGTTCGTGCTGCTAACAGGCTCAAAAATGCCGATTTTTGAGATTCCAGTTTAGCTTGGACATTGGCTATGACTTCATACATTTGTTTTTCTGGTGGTACAACCATCAGTAAAAACTAATCTAATAACTATAGTTTCTTGTTAAGTTAAATTAAATCACAGTGATAATTACCCCAAATTTATCGGGTAAGTTGAGTTTTTGTATCAAATGAGCAGGGTTAACGGAGTAATACAGACAATGCAGCAACTTGTAGACCAAATTGAAACAATTGATTTTCAAAGTGAAATATATAAAGATGCTTATAGCCGCATCAATGCCATTGTAATTGAAGGGGAACAAGAAGCCCACGAAAATTACATTACATTAGCTCAACTACTGCCGGCACAGGAAAAGGAACTAATTTCTCTCTCAAAAATGGAAAGTCGCCACAAAAAAGGATTTGAAGCCTGTGGACGGAACTTAAAAGTGACTCCAGATTTGGAATTTGCGAAAAAGTTTTTCTTGGGACTACACGACAACTTCCAAGCCGCAGCTAAAGAAGGTAAAGTAGTCACCTGCCTGTTGATTCAATCATTAATTATCGAATGTTTTGCGATCGCCGCATATAACATCTACATTCCTGTAGCTGATGAGTTTGCTCGTAAAATCACAGAAGGAGTAGTCAAAGAAGAATACAGTCATCTCAACTTTGGTGAAGTGTGGTTGGAAAAAAACTTTACAAAAGAAACCAAAGCTGAATTAGAAGAAGCAAACCGCCAAAACCTACCCCTGGTCTGGAAAATGCTCAATCAAGTGGCAGAAGATGCCAAAGTTTTAGCAATGGAAAAAGACGCTTTAGTAGAAGATTTTATGATTCAATACGGTGAAGCCCTAAGTAACATTGGCTTTACTACGCGTGATATCATGCGTCTTTCTGCTTACGGACTTGTAGCCGCTTAAAAATGCTCTTGGGGTAACGATATGTTACCCCAGGTTTTGAGAGTAGGGGAGTAGGGGAGCAGGGGAGCAGGGGAGCAGGGGGGAGGAGGAAAGAGTAGCCAGTCTCTAGTCCGCAGTCTTTAATTACGAATTGCGAACTATTTGGACACTTTATGTAGTATTTTTAATAGTTAGACATCATATAGCAGATTGCAGATTGATGAGGTACAGGATCTAAATTTAAAGCCTGACAATAAGCCAGTTTTACTCGGTGACTCCTGATTCCTGACTCCCGCTGTATCTGATTTCAAGTTGGCATAGTTTTTTGATTTTTCCAAAATCTAAAATCTAAAATCCAAAAGTTGGTTTTGCACGACAGCACACGCCTAATATATCACTCCATGTTTGGTTTAATTGGACATCTGACTAGTTTAGAACACGCTCAATCAGTAGCTCAAGAATTGGGATATCCAGAATATGCCGATCAAGGGCTAGACTTTTGGTGTAGCGCCCCGCCGCAAATAGTTGATCATATCACTGTCACCAGTATCACCGGGCAGAAAATAGAAGGAAAGTATGTAGAATCGTGCTTTTTACCGGAAATGCTGGCTAATCGCCGCATTAAAGCCGCAACGCGCAAAATCCTCAACGCTATGGCTCATGCTCAAAAGCATGGGATTGATATTACAGCTTTGGGGGGATTTTCCTCAATTATTTTTGAGAACTTTAATTTAGAGCAGTTCAAACAAGTCCGCAATATTAACCTAGATTTTGAACGGTTCACCACAGGCAATACTCATACAGCCTACATTATCTGTCGGCAGGTAGAAGAAGCTTCCAAACAACTAGGGATTGAATTGTCCAAAGCAACTGTAGCCGTGTGCGGTGCAACAGGGGATATTGGGAGCGCAGTTACCCGCTGGTTAGACAAAAAAACAGATGTTCAAGAATTGCTCTTGATTGCGAGAAACCAAGAACGTCTCCAAGAACTGCAAGCAGAACTAGGACGGGGTAAAATCATGGGATTACAGGAAGCATTACCCCAAGCGGATATTGTCGTTTGGGTGGCGAGTATGCCCAAAGGTGTAGAAATTGACCCAACAACATTAAAACAACCCTGTCTATTGATTGATGGTGGCTATCCTAAAAACTTAGGCACAAAAGTTCAGCATCCGGGGGTATATGTATTAAATGGTGGCATTGTGGAGCATTCCCTAGATATTGACTGGAAAATTATGAAAATTGTCAATATGGATGTGCCAGGACGACAATTATTTGCTTGTTTTGCCGAATCAATGCTTCTGGAGTTTGAGAAGTTATATACAAACTTTTCTTGGGGGCGTAATCAGATTACCGTAGACAAAATGGAGCAAATTGGTCGTGTGTCCATTAAACACGGTTTTAGACCATTGCTAGTTTAGTCATTGGTCATTGGTCAGTAGTCATTGGTCATTGGTCAGTAGCTCATAGAATACAACTGACAACTGACAACTGATAACTGATAACTGACAACTAACAACTGACAACTGACAACTGACAACTAATATAATTATGGCAACAACTGAGCGCAAACCGCTACTATTAGATTTTGAAAAGCCTTTAGCAGAACTGGCCACTCGGATTGACCAAATTCGCCAATTAGCTGAAGAAAATGGTGTTGATGTTTCTGGACAAATTCGCCAACTAGAGACACGGGCGACGCAATTACGGGAAGAGATTTTTAGTAGTCTGACACCATCTCAACGATTGCAGGTAGCTCGTCATCCCCGCCGCCCTAGCACCTTAGATTATATCCAGTCTATCAGCGATGAATGGATGGAGTTGCATGGCGATCGCTGTGGCGGCGATGATCCAGCTTTAGTTGGTGGTGTCGGGCGCATAGCTGGACAACCAGTGATGATGTTAGGACATCAAAAAGGTCGAGATACTAAAGACAACGTTGCCCGCAACTTTGGCATGGCTGCTCCTGGGGGCTACCGTAAGGCTCTGCGCCTCATGGAACACGCCAATAAATTTAGTATGCCGATTTTGACCTTTATTGATACTCCTGGGGCTTGGGCTGGCATAGAAGCCGAACATCAAGGACAAGGAGAGGCGATCGCCTATAACCTCCGAGAAATGTTCAGTTTTGATGTCCCGATTATTTGTACAGTTATTGGTGAAGGTGGATCTGGTGGGGCTTTGGGTATTGGTGTAGGCGATCGCCTACTAATGTTTGAACACTCAGTTTATACCGTAGCCACCCCTGAAGCTTGCGCCGCAATTTTGTGGAAAGATGCCAGTAAATCTCACCTAGCCGCTGTAGCCCTAAAAATCATCTCCCACGACCTCAAAAACTTGGGCATTATTGACCAAATCCTCCCTGAACCCTTGGGTGGCGCACACTCAGACCCCTTAACAGCGGCTACCAACTTAAAACAAGCCTTGCTGGAAAACTTAGACGAACTCAACCGTCTCACTCCAGCCGAGCGCCGCCAACTCCGTTATGATAAATTCCGTAATATCGGCGTTTTCACAGAACTTGCCCACTAAAAATACTCCAGAAAATGGCATAGAATCATAGCAATGCTATAATTGCCTATGGCTGCTTAAAGATTTTTAACAATCTTCTCAGCTATAGGCATTTGTATTTACTTGATTTTACAAGTGGCTATTGGCTGAAGGCGCTGCCAAAAAGTTGGAAAATATTGTCAGTAACTCAGCCCTAAAGGGACTGAGCTTGTAAGAAATTGCAAGCTGTACTGACCAGTCTAAGTCTTCACTGACTACGTTTTTTGAGTCACGACACCCTGGAATGCGTAGCTAGTTCCCTGCTCTGTCATTTGCAATTAAACAGTTTTAAAGTCACTGAAACAGTGTTGCAAGTCTAAAAAGCTCTTAAAACATTGACGAAGCTAACATCACCCCGAAAGGGAGGCACATCGCGTGCAACACATTATGCGTACAGAGTTGGGAAATTTGAATCGGTAATTGTCCCGTTGAAAGTACATCACAAGAGTACCCCGAATTTCCCAACTCCAAGGCGGTAATGAAAAAATATTTAAGGCGGTTAAAACCGCACGAGCGGTCACTGAGCTTGTCGAAGTGTCGCTTCCCTCTCAGGTCTGAAGACACTGAGTTTCCCACTTACTGGGTATTCTTATGAATTCTGAGCAAAAAAGACGCGCCTTAATTACTGGTGCTAGTAGTGGAATTGGCAAGGCAACAGCTTTAGCATTTGCAAAAGTTGGAATAGACGTAGCATTGGTCAGTCGTTCTCAGGATCAACTAGAGTCCGTAGCTAAAGCCGCACAGGAATTAGGCGTAGAAGCCCAAGCCTTCTGTCTAGACTTAGCGGAAGTTACCCAAGTTAAATCCGAAATTCAAAGAATAGCTGATGAATTTGGCAACATAAATATTCTCATTAATAACGCTGGGATTGGATATACAGGCAACCTGAGTGAAACACCCTTGGAAGACTGGCAACAAGTCATTGACTTGAACCTCACCAGTGTCTTTCAGTGCATAATGGGAATTTTGCCAGGAATGCGCCAACAAGGGCAAGGCACAATTATTAACATTGCTTCTATAGCAGCCAAACAAACCTTTCCAGGTTGGGGCGCTTACTGTGTTAGCAAAGCAGGACTTCTGTTCCTATCCCAAACCCTCGCACAAGAAGAACGGGCTAATGGCATTCGCGTCATTGCCATTTGTCCTGGTTCTGTGAATACGGCAATTTGGGATACTCCAACCGTCCAGGCTAACTTTGACCGTTCCCAAATGTTAACTCCAGAAATTGTGGCAACAACAATTCTACATACTGTCTTATTACCACAAGAAGCAGTAATTGAAGAATTAACGATTATGTCCAATGCTGGTGTTCTCTAATTGGTAATTTCGTCATTTATCTTTTTGAATGACTAATTACCAGTTACAACTGACAACTAAGTCCTAACAACTAACCAATTACTAAAATTTAATCATGACTATCGCTGGTTCAAACGGTGCTAATACCTCTCAATCTCCTCTGATTCCTGATTTAGCAGAAGCTATCAATGTTCGACCAGACCGCAATACTCATGACGGTAAACAACCAAAAATACATCCACCGTCAGAAGAAATAATGGATGAGATGATGCAAGCTGTGCGGACAATGCTAGTGGGATTAGGAGAAGATCCTGAACGGGAAGGACTGCTAAAAACACCTAAGCGCGTAGCTAAGGCGATGAAGTTTCTCACCAGCGGCTACAATGAATCTCTAGAAGACCTCATCAATGGTGCGATATTTGATGAAGGACATGATGAAATGGTCTTGGTGAGAGACATTAACTTCTTTAGTTTGTGTGAACATCATATGCTGCCATTTATGGGCAGAGCGCACGTTGCTTATATTCCTAATCAAAAAGTTGTGGGATTAAGCAAACTGGCAAGAATTGTGGAAATGTATTCTCGCAGATTGCAAGTTCAAGAAAGACTAACTCGACAAATTGCTGAGGCACTACAAGCAGTCCTCGAACCCAAAGGTGTGGCTGTAGTCATGGAAGCCACTCATATGTGCATGGTGATGCGGGGGGTTCAAAAACCCGGTTCTTGGACAGTTACCAGTTCGATGGTAGGCATATTCCGAGATGAACACAAAACCCGTGAAGAATTCTTCAACTTGATTCGTCATCAAGCGTCATTATTTTAAGTAGGGGATTGGCGACTGGGGACTGGGGACTGGGGACTGGGGGAAGTAGGGGGAGTGGGGGAAGTAGGGGAAGTAGGGGAAGTAGGGGAAGTAGGGGGAATATTTCTTCCCAATTACAACGGACAACGGACAACGGACAACGGACAACGGACAACTGACAACTGACCAATTACCTATTTTCTAACTTTTGAAATAATAGGGCTACTTTATCTAAATCTTTGTTACCTGGTGAATGTTCGACACCACTAGATAGATCAATACCATTGGGTTTAATTTGACTTAAAGCAGTCAAAATATTATCTGGTGTGAGTCCTCCAGCTAAGAACCAAGGAAGACTAGGGCTAAATTGTTGATTTAGTTGATGCCAATCTAAGGTTTGTCCTGTTCCTCCTAACTGTTGGGGATGGTAAGCATCAAGTAGTAGAGTATCTACATAATCGGTGTAATGTATGGTGGTTTGTAGATGCTCTAAACTGCGGACTCGCAAGGCTTTGATAATTTCCACTTGGGGTAGAGATTGACGTAATTGCTGGCAAAATTCTGGTGTTTCGTCTCCATGTAGCTGGACACCGGTTAAACCAGACTTTTTAACTATTTGACTAATTTCGGAAATAGTGGTGTTAGCAAAAACGCCGATTTTATCAATATTTTCAGGAATGGAGGTTATAGCTGCCTGAATTTGGGCTATGGTAACGTAACGAGGGGAACTGGGAACACAAATAAATCCTAGTGCTGTTGCACCCAGGGCGGCTATAGCTAAAGACTGCTCTGGTTGAGTAATACCGCAAATTTTAACCCGCATTTTTATCAGAAAAGTTACAAATAATCACAAAAGTATCTTAATTCAAGTTAAAAACTTTTGCTTTGTCCTGGGTAATTTTATAATTCTCTAGGACTATATTCATTTTTTCATTTAGGAGAAAACAATTTCATGTCATCAATTTTATTAGCCGCAGCATCCGTTCCTGTTACACCAGTGTGGAGTCCTACAGTCGGCATCATTATCAGTGCCAGCAGCGCAGTTGTATTATTATTTACTTTTGCCCTGAAATCTGCTAAAGTTGGACCCGCGATGCCTATATTGCCTGTAAGTGTACCAGGATTCATTGGAGCAATGGCTTTTGGTCATGTGATTGGTATTGGTATTGTGTTAGGACTGACTAATATTGGTCGTTTGTAAGTTGGATTAAAAAATTCCAGATCCCCGATTTCTTAGAGAAGTCGGGGATCTATGCTATTTAAAATTGTCTATCCTAGAGTTATACATACATTTTTCTCTATAAAAGAATTTCTGGAAATATCTAATAATGCAAACAAATTGGCAAATAGGTTCTTTATTTGGCATTCCTTTATTTTTAGACCCCCTATGGTTTGTGATTTTGGGGCTAACTACTCTGAATTTTGGGTTAGCTTATCAGCAATGGGGGACTGTTGCGGGTTGGAGTGCTGGTTTGATTATGGCGCTGCTGTTATTTGCTTCGGTGCTGCTGCATGAGTTGGGACATAGCTTGGTGGCACAGTCCCAAGGAATTAAGGTGAATTCGATTACTTTGTTTTTGTTTGGGGGGGTGGCGGCAATTGAGGAGGAGTCAAAAACTCCTGGCCAGGCTTTCCAGGTGGCGATCGCTGGCCCTGTGGTAAGTGTTATCCTATTTTTCTTACTGCGTCTAGGTGCGAGCGTAATTCCTGATAGTAACCCCTTGCATGAAATGATGGGAGATTTATCGAGAATTAACTTGGTGGTGGCTTTATTTAATTTAATTCCTGGGTTGCCTTTGGATGGGGGACAGGTGTTAAAAGCGGCTTTGTGGAAAGTAACAGGCGATCGCTTTCAAGCGGTACACTGGGCAGCAAAGGCTGGACAAATTTTGGGTTATGGTGCGATCGCTTTGGGATTTGCTATTGATTTTTTCACCAGAGAATTTATCACAGGTTTATGGATTGTTTTGATCGGCTGGTTTGCCGTCCGTAATGCTAACAGTTATGACCGTGTAACTACATTACAAGAAACTTTACTAAAGTTGGTAGTATCTGATGGGATGACTCGTAATTTTCGGGTAGTTGATGCTAATCAAACATTGCGAGAGTTTGCTGATTTATATCTTTTAGAAACCACTGCACCGCAAGTTTATTTTGCGGCTGCTGATGGTCGTTATCGGGGTTTAGTTAATATTAATGATTTGCGAACTACCCAAAGAAGTGAATGGGAAAATCAAACTTTACAAAGTATTGTTCATCCCCTCAATACAATTCCTACTGTTGTTGAATCTACTTCTTTGGCAGAGGTAATTAGGAAATTAGAAACAGAACAATTACCTCATATTACTGTTCTTTCTCCGGCGGATGCTGTGGCTGGTGTGATTGATAGAGGGGATATTGTCCAAGCATTAGCGCAAAGGTTAAATTTGCCAATTACTGCTGTGGAAATTAAACGAATTAAGGAAGAAGGAACTTTTCCTCCAGGTTTACAATTAGGGGTAATAGCGAAGTCTGTAGAAAAATGAAATTGTCAGAATCAGGATATCCAGGATTTAAGGATTGTCAGGATTAATGAAAATGTCTGAATCAGGATATCCAGGATTTAAGGATTGTCAGGATTAATGAATATAGCGGTATGCACTTGCATGAGATACATCATAGCCCCCTCCTCGCTTGCGGGGAGGGGGTTGGGGGTGGGGTTCTTGTATCTCACTCAATCGAGAACCGCTATATCACATCCTGTTAATCTTGAAATCCTCTAAATCCTGATATGGCTTTCGCCACGCTACGCTATCAGACAATAAAATTTTTATTTAGCACTCATTACCATATGGGGGTTAGAGACATATTCAAATGTTGGTTCAGAATTCCAAGGACCGCGCTGCTCTTTACTCGCTCCGTCTGTTGATAAATTATAATAAAGAGAGACAGTTTCATCTGGTTGAATATTACCAAAAAGAGGTTCAGTCAACTTACCCAAAGAATCTAAAGCCTTCATAAACATCTGAGTGTGAGAAATTTCTCGCGTTAGTAAATGTACTAAAGTCTGTTTAGTTCCTTCATCTGTTGCTAATTTAATCAACGCTTCATAAGTTTGCCTAGCACCAGCCTCGGCGGCAATGTTAGCACGTAAATCGCGGACAACATCACCACCTTCATTCAAATAACTTGCTGTCCAAGTATTTCCCTGACTATCAAGAAAATGGGGTCCCATACCTCGAACGGCAAATAAGGTACTTTTATATGCTTCTGTTTGGTCGGTATTTTTTGTGTGGATTTCAATGAGTTTACCAACCATTTCTAAATGACCAAATTCCTCGATAGCAATATCCTGAAGCATATCCTTAATTCCAGGATTTTCTACATGAAAAGATTGTACCCAATATTGTAAAGCTGCGGATAGTTCACCAGTTGCACCACCAAATTGTTCTAACATCAACTGAGCAAAACGAGGATTTGCTTCATCAACTTGGACAGTATGAATCGGTTCTTTTTTATGAAAAAACATAATTGTATCTCCTGCAAATTTAGATTCAGAAAACAAAATTTATCAGCCTAACTAAGTAGGTAAACCGAAAAATTTAAAGGTATGTGACGAAATGTAAATTCAATGAATGCCTTACAAATAGGTTGTTTTACGGGTTTCACAAAACTAAACATATATTGGTTTTATTATGTTTACCTACTTATTCGTAAGTTATGCTCTGCTGCCTCTTTGGAATAATCCCCATAAATAAATGGCAATAATTGCCCCAATAACTGCCACTATTACCCCAGGAATACTTAAAGATGCAGATGTAAGTTGTAAAGTCCCTGTGCGGAGGAGAGTAAATAGAGTACCACCGAGAAAAGCACCAACAATACCTAATATCATGGTGGATATCATCCCCCCACCTTGAGAACCAGGATAGATTGATTTGGCAATAACACCAGCTAATAGTCCTAAGATTATCCAAGTAATAATATTCATGTATGTCCTCAAAAATTTGACTCAAGTTATGTCAAATTTATCAAAGCTTCATGTTATTTTTTTCTATCTAATGACATAAACTATATAAATCAAAAGGTATGTAGTTTTGTTCTCTCCATAAATCATCACTACATACCAATTCAATCCTGCTCGGTTAATAAAATTTAGGTTGGGTTGAGCGACTCTTAACCTAACAAGATACTTGATAATGTTGGGTTTCCTTGCGTCAACCCAACCTACCACATAACGATTTTTTAGTCTTAACCGAGTAGTATTGCATAGCAATTCTAATTAAATAGAACGAGAGAATTTTGTCTCTCTAGTTCTTGTATGAGTATCGAAAACAACTGCAATATTTCTAACTAGCAATCTGCCAATATCAGTAATATAGATTTCATCAGCTAATACATTTACTAATCCATCAGTTTGTAGAGGTGCTAATTCTTTGAGTTCATAGGAGAAATATTTATCAAAATTGATATGATATTTCTGTTCAATTTCTGACTTATTTAGTTGAAAGTGAGACATTATGGACATAATTACATCCCGTCTAATAATGTCATCTTGAGTAAGTTTAATGCCTTTACTGGTAGGAATCACACCTGCTGCAACGGCTTTGTAATAATCCTTTAATTCCTTGTGGTTTTGAGCATAGGCATCTTCTAACATACTAATAGATGTAGCACCAAACCCAAACAATTCCGTTTCTGCGTGGGTAGTATAGCCTTGGAAATTACGTTTTAGTGTACCATGACGTTGAGCGATCGCTAATTCATTGTTATTTTTAGCAAAATGATCCATGCCAATAAACAGATACTCGTTATTAGTTAATTCCTCAATCGTCATTTTGAGAATATCTAACTTTTCTTCTGCTGCGGGTAATGCTGCTTGGGGAATCATTTTTTGTACAGGTTTAATCCAAGGCACATAGGCAAAATTAAACACGACAATTCTATCAGCATCTAACGCCATTGTCTTGTGTAATGTTTCCCGAAAAGTGTCAAGAGTTTGATAAGGTAAACCATAAATTAAGTCTACATTCACACTATCAAATTCAGCTTCCTTAATCCAACCCATGACATCAAAAAGTAATGATTCTGGTTGAATCCGATTCACCGCTTTTTGTACTTCTGGGTTGAAATCTTGGATACCAAAACTAATCCGGTTAAAGCCAATATCCCGCAAAAATAAAATATAATCTCTATTTACATAACGAGGATTAATTTCAATAGATACTTCTGCATCTGAAGCAATTTGGAAATGACGGGTAATATTTTTCCACAAAAATTCTACTTGATCAAGTTCCAAATAATTTGGTGTACCTCCACCCCAATGAATTTGCAGCACCTTTCTATCTTTATCAATTAAAGCTGAAGTATTTTTGATTTCCTGTTCCAAATGTTCCAGATATGGAATAGCCATATTCTTATTATTAGTAATTACCGTATTGCAACCGCAGAAATAACAAGCACTTTGGCAAAAAGGAATATGAAAATACAAAGATAGGGGAGTTTCTCGTTGATTAGAAGCAGTAATTGCCGCTTGGAAATCTTTTGCAGTGAAGGTTTCACTTAATTCTGTTGCTGGGGGATAACTCGTGTATCTAGGAGCGCGAGTATCATACTTTTGAATTAGATCAAAATCAAACTTAACACCAGGTAATAGAAAAACCATTACAGCCTCCAAGTAAATGTAAGTATATGTCTGTGTAGTTGGGAAACAATTAATTTTCCCAATTTAATGTTGTAATTTAGGATTTAGCAAATAGAATATATTTATTCTATTTGTTTGTAGTTAGCATTATTTTTTTAACGAACCACTTCAGGCACAGAGAACACAGAGGAAGAGAATGAATAGATGTTTCCATCTTGTTTGGCATTTTTATATAATTCATCATTGCCAAGGTTAATTGGGTGATGAATTATATCTTTGTAAATCATGCAGAGACTTAAACTAAATCATTGTAAGTAGCTCTACCAAGAGCTTCGATTAAAATACTTTCTAACTCTTGAAGTATCTGCATATTTAACTTAAAAGCATGGTTAGCTTCTGCCACAATTTTGTCAGCAGTTGTATCATCAACATTAACTTTATCTAATGCTTGACGATACTTGCCTTTAAAAGCTTGTTTGTCTGGAATTTGCTGAAAATCGTAAAAAGAAGTTCCTTCATATCCAGAAAGTTTTAAGGCTGACTGAGCAATTTTTTGTAACATTTGCCCACCAGAAAGATCACCCAAATAACGAGTATAGGAATGAGCTAACAATAGTGCAGGTTCATGATTAGAAATTTGTTGGATACGCGCAATATAAGCTTGTGCAGCAGGTGAAGGGGTGATGCGTTTGTGCCATTGACTCCCATAATAAAATAACATATCTTGCTCTAGGGAAGATTGGCGATTTAGTTCAGGAAAATAAATCAAACTAATGACAGGATGCTGTTTATGTTTCTCAATTGCTGCTTCTAGTTCACTATAAACAAAATAGAAATTTCTCAACAATTGAATAAAACAATCTCTATCTACAACTCCTTTGACAAAACATTTCATGAAGCCGAGATTTTCTGAATCTGTATGCGCTTGTTGAGTTCCCACACGCAGTTTCATTGCCAAATCATTACTCATTCTTAGTTCCTTCTTGTTTACGTGTCAGGGTTTGCAAATTTCAACGACTTGTTTATCAGTTCACCGTCGTTATCATCACAGAAAAGTTGCTATTCTATGTGAATAGGGGTTTGAGAATAATTTCTCCAGCACAAATTAATACCGATGTAGATTTCGGCTATTTTTACTGCTCCTGAAATTATTTAACTCTTATTCTTTGTATAACTATAAGAGTATTCATATTTATTTATGGTTTCATAAATACATTTGTCCCGTAAATAGGTATTTAAACTATACGAAAATCAAGAATAATTCAGTATTTTTGTAAGAATTAGTTTCAATAATTTAACTGATGACTAATAACAAATATTTATGCTTATATAATTTTAAGGTCAGCCTTTAGCTATCAGCCAAAAGCAGAAATAGTCAAGAAGACGAAATTTTAATTATCTGTATTTCTACCTTGAATGCTAATAGCTAACGGCTCGATGCTTACATTTTAAAGCAGATAATGGTAAAGGGACTACTTATGGTTAAATCGTTGGATAAACCGCCACTTGATTTATCGAAATCGGGTGTAAAAACACCAGTTCAAGAAACATTATTAACACCCAGGTTTTATACCACTGACTTTGATACAGTGGCAAAAATGGATATTTCTGGGTATGAAGCGGAATTAAGGGCTGTAATTGACGAACTCAAGGCTGATTATAACCGTCATCACTTTGTGCGCGATGATGAATTTAAGCAAGGTTGGGATCACATTGTTGGTGAAAAACGACTTGCTTTTATTGACTTTTTAGAACGTTCTTGTACTTCGGAATTTTCCGGGTTTTTACTATTTAAAGAATTATCTCGTCGTCTTAAGGATAGTAACCCTTTGCTATCAGAAGCATTTGCTTATTTAGCACGAGATGAAGCCCGTCATGCTGGCTTTTTAAATAAGTCAATGGCAGATTTTAACCTTTCCCTTGACTTAAGTTATCTGACTAAAAATCGTACCTATACATTTTTCCCAATCGAGTGGGTTATTTACACAGTTTATCTATCGGAAAAAATCGGTTATTGGCGTTATATTTTAGTATATCGCCACATGGAAAAAAATCCAGAGTACCAGTTTTATCCTCTATTTCGGAAGTTTGAAAGCTGGTGTCAAGATGAGAATAGGCACGGTGATTTTTTCAAAGCTTTGTTACGTTCTCAACCCCAATTATGGAATAATTGGAAATCTCGTTTATGGGTGCGGTTTTTCTTGATTACTGTGTTTGCAACTCATACCATGACAGTATTTGAAAGAGGGAGTTTCTATGAAATATTAGGTATGCACCCTCGTAAATATAATACTCAAGTAATTGAGGAAACCAACAAAACCGCAGCTAAGGCATTTCCAATTATTTTAAATACCAATCACCCCTACTTTTTCTGGTATTTGGAACAATGTGCATTGTATAATCAGAAGATAATTGACCTCAATCAAATTAATGATTGGGGAATTGCGAAATTTATCCAAAAAATTCCCTTAACTTTAATGATTTTTTGGTATATGTTCAAGATTTTTCTGATTAAGCCCATCAACACAGAAGCAACTCGTGAACAAGTTTGTTAATTAGGTAATAGGTGACAGGTGACAGGTGAGAGTTAAAAGAGAATAGATAATAGGTAATAGGGAATAATTAATTACCAATTACCAATCACCAATCACCAATCACCAATCACCTTATTTTTTATTCTTTAATTGAAATGGCGTATATTTTCCCCCTAATGCTTCAACAATAGCGCGGGTATTTGCTATCATCATTTTTATATAAGTATCGCCATTACTACCTTTTGCCCCAATAGAATCAGAAAAAAGTGGAGTTGGTGCTAATTTTACTCCTGCTTCTTCCGCGACTGTTTTAATTAAAGCTGGGTTAATTGTCGTTTCTGCAAATATAGCAGGAACACCAATTTTTTTCACAGATTCAACTAACTTTTTCACTGTTTGGGCGCTGGGTTGTTCTTCTGTACTAATGCCAATTAAAGTTCCAGCAATTGCTATTTTATAAGCATTGCCATAATATTGAAAGGCATCATGGGTAGTGATGAGTTTTCGTTTATCTGCGGGAATAGTTTGGATTTGTTGAATAATCCAAATATGTAATTGTTGTAATTCATCAATTAGCTTTTCGGCATTTTGAGTAAATTCTTCTTTGTCCTCTGGTGACAATTCAATTAAACTATCTCTAATTGCTTTCACCATAGCGATCGCATTTTCTGCACTTCCCCAAACATGAGGATCTGGGACGATTTGTCCTTTACCTTTATCTAACTTTAAAGATTTAACAACTTCTCCTACAGGGATTTTTTTTACTTTCTCTCCAGTTGCATTCATTAACTTAATAAGTCCCGGTTCTAAATTGTAACCGTTATATAAAATCAAGTTAGCTTTTTCCAAAACTCGACTGTCTGCGGGTACGGGTTCATAGGTATGAGGATCTGCACCTGGTTTGAGAATACCCGTAATTTGTACTTCTTCTCCTCCCACTTCTTCCGCCAAATCAGCAATAATGGTACTCGTTGCTACAACCTGCGGCTTACCATTTCCCTGAGTTTGGGAGTTGGGAGTACAACCCATTAAGGCCAAAGATAACAACATTCCTAGACAAAGAGAATTAGGTATTAGTTTCATTTATCTTACTGATTACTTCTAATTATAGATATTCTCATATTTCTCTCATTTTTATGATAAGCTCAAAAAATAAGTATTTTAACTAGGGTTATGCAAAACGTTTCTTTTTACCAAAAATTTAGCCTATCTCCCAGAAATCAAGAAGATATACTTACACAAGTTATCAAATCTATTGACATGAATTTATCAACAGCAATTAACATCACTCATGTAGGCGTACACTACCGCACACAAGAAGCATTAAGAGATGTTAACTGCATAATTAAACCAGGAAAGCTAACGGGAATTTTTGGACCTAATGGTGCGGGTAAAAGTACATTAATGAAAGCTATTTTGGGATTAGTTCCTATGAGTAGCGGTCAAGTTTTATACGAAAATAAGCCTTTAATGCGGCAACTAGAAAAAGTTGCTTATGTACCACAACGTAGCCAAATTGACTGGAATTACCCCGCAACGGTGTGGGATGTAGTGATGATGGGGCGTGTCAAAAAAACAGGATGGTTACGGAGTTTCTCTACAGTTAGCCGTCAAATTGCTAAACAAGCATTAGAACGAGTGGGAATAGAAGAATTAAAAAATCGTCCCATTGGTGAACTTTCAGGAGGACAACAACAACGGGTATTTTTAGCTAGGGCTTTAACTCAAGAGGCGGAAATATTTTGTTTTGATGAACCCTTTGTCGGGATAGATCAAAAAACTCAGGCTATTATTTTTGAAGTTTTTCAGGAATTAGCAAATAACAATAAAATCGTTTTGGTAGTTAATCATGATTTAGGTGAATCAATTACTCATTTTGATGATTTAATTTTACTAAACTGTGAATTAATTTCCACAGGTTCACGCCAACAAGTTTTAACAGAAGAAAATTTATATCGCGCTTATAGTGGTAAAGTTATGTACTTTGCGGCTTAATTTATTATGTGTTTGAATCAGACAGAATCAGCCAGAATCAGCCAGGGAATCAATTCCCTGTCTTATAGCTAAAGTCGGTTAAAACCGACTAATTTTAGTTTATTTCTTCTATTTAAAGGAGAAATTTAGGATAATTAATTTCTTTCCCAATCAGCAATATGTTTCAAGCACTAATAGAACCGTTGCAATATGGCTTTATGCAACGGTCATTAATCATCGCCATATTAGTAGGTTTATTGTGTGCCATTGTTGGTAGTTATTTGATGGTACAACGTTTAGCTTTACTGGGTGATGCTATTAGCCATTCAGTGTTACCAGGACTTGCGATCGCCTTCATGATTGGCGCTAATATCTTTGTAGGGGCGTTTATTGCTGGTGTTTTGAGTACAATGGCTATAGCTGTCATTAAAACCCGATCTCCCATCAAAGAAGATGCCGCTATGGGCATAGTTTTTTCTGCCTTTTTTGCCCTGGGTGTCACCTTAATTACAGTTATTCAAAAAGATAATAAAATTGACTTGAATCACTTTCTATTTGGCAATATTTTGGGCGTAACTGGGGACGAAGTGAGAGACACCGCAATTATTGCAGCTATTGTTTTAATAGTAGTTTTCCTATTATATAAAGAACTTTTATTTTACACCTTTGATCCTTTAGGCGCACAAGCTGCCGGTTTACCAGTTAATCGCTTGAATTTTGGTTTAATGTTGTTAATTGCTTTAACAATTGTTGCCAGTATGAAAGCTGTGGGAGTAATTTTAGTATTATCACTTTTAATTACTCCCGGTGCAACTGCTTATTTGTTAGTGAAACGTTTGCACGAAGTCATGATTTTGGGGGCGGTAATTGGGGTAATTTCTAGTATTAGCGGAATGTATCTCAGCTATTTTTATAATTTACCCTCTGGTCCAGCGATTGTGTTAGTAGTTTCGGGTTTATTCACCTTGGCTTTGTTATTTAGTCCTCGACATGGGATTTTGATTCCTAGTGTGAATAGAAAATAAGCATTTTGCAGGATTTGTGTGAACAGTCAGAATCAGGATAACCAGGATTAAAGGATTTACAGGATGAAAGGGTTTTCATTATCTTAATCAAAAATATGAGTAAATTACAGATAATCATCGCCAACGAGTATCCTGAAAATCCTAAAATCTTGTAAATCCTGATATGGCTACGCCACGCTACGCTATCAGACAAGATTGATTTAAAAAATGTTTCGGTTTTCTGGTTTAGTGCTGATACAGAAAAATCATTTATAGTGCGGTAAGCTAACAAAAGCAGTTTTTACCCTCAGAACAATGACAGCAAATAGTCCCACGATTTTGGCTTTAGACTTTGATGGAGTAGTTTGCGATGGACTAATTGAATATTTTGAGGTAGCGTGGCGTACCTACTGTCAAATTTGGTCGCCAACTAACGACACACCACCAGATGATTTAGCTTTGAGATTCTATCGCTTACGTCCTGTAATTGAAACTGGTTGGGAAATGCCAGTTTTAATTAAAGCCTTAATTGAGGGTTTTTCTGATGATCAAATTCTCCAATCATGGACAACTATCACTCCCCAAATTTTAGCAGCAGATAACCTAGAAGCAAAAGCAGTTTCGACAAAATTGGATCATCTACGAGATGAATGGATTCAGACAGATTTAAATGGTTGGTTAAGTTTGCATAGATTCTATCCAGGTGTGATAGAAAGACTCAAAATAACTCTTAAAAGTGAAATACAGTTATATATTGTCACCACCAAAGAAGGGCGATTTGTCAAGCAATTATTACAACAAGAAGGAGTTGATTTACTACCAGAAAATATTTTTGGCAAAGAAATAAAACGCCCAAAATATGAAACTTTGCGCGAATTAATCAAGAAAGCAAATACCCAACCTGCGAGTTTATGGTTTGTGGAAGATAGACTAAAAACATTACAATTAGTCCAACAGCAATCCGACTTAAATCATGTCCAACTTTTTCTCGCAGATTGGGGTTATAACACTCAAACAGAACGGGAAGCAGGGAAAAATGATTCCCGCATTCATTTAATATCACTTTCTCATTTTAATCACGATTTTTCCACTTGGTTATAATCTAGATCCCCTTTCAGATCCCCGACTTCTCTAAGAAGTCGGGGATCTATTTTTCTCTATTTTCTATTTTCTCAATCAGATCAATCACTTCTTGGTAATTAGAAATTCTTTTTTGTTGTTGAAATAAATTAGCGGCTGTTTTTAAATCAGTAATTGCCCCCTGCTTATCACCTAACTTATTGCGAGAAATCCCTCGATTTTGGTAAGCTTCAGGAAAATTAGGATTAAGACTTAATGCTTTGTTAAAATCTGCGATCGCACCTTTTAAATCTCCCAAATCATGACGAGTAAATCCTCGATGATTGTAGATACCCGGATAGTTAGAATTAAGGCTAATTGCTTTGTTGTAATCTGCAATTGCCCCTTTTAAATCTCCCAACTTATAGTGAGATATCCCCCTTTTATAGTAAACTTCAGGAAAATTAGGATGTAACCGTAAAGCCTTATTATATTCTTCAATAGCCCCTTTTATATCTCCAAAGGTATGACGGTTAATTCCCTGATGGAAATATACAATAGCCTCTTTCAGATCAGATTGTGCTAACAGTGATGATTTTATTCTCACATCGGAAATATTTTCCAAACTTTTAGCACTCACCTGGGGACTATATATAATTCCGAATATGAAGATTGTAATTGCTAATTTCCATTTTTTCATTACGCCATTTTTCCAATTATTAGCATACAGTTATTAATTATATAGTATTTATATCAATTTTATGTGAGACTGCACAGAATCATGAAATCCATTAATTCATCTGGATTTATCTGCGTTTATCCGCGTTTATCTGCGGTCAATAATTCTTAAAATCTTATTCCATGCAGATTCATCTTAATTTGGTATTACCTCCATTCACACAAATACACCCAACCAATATGCTTAATTTAACAAAAATATCGGCACAAATGCAAGGTTTCAGCCAACATTTAACTTCAGAAGTGGCTGCAAGTCATCAGCGGTTGGAGTTAGCACAACAATATTTAAAACAAGCTTTTGAGTGTCAAGAACAGTTAGTTAAACGTCAAGAAGAATGGCGAAATCGCATTCTTTTTGCTAATGCTACACCCATTGAACCTCTCGAAACCTGTATTACTATTTCTGTTCCCCCCAAAGTTCATACTGTCATTTCTACAGATGGTTCGCAAATTGCCCCCAATCACCATGAAATTGCGTATTGTTACTTACTAAATATTGGCAGAGTGGTTTTGCACTATGGTCAAAATCTTCACCCAGTTCTCGACAGTTTACCAGAGGTATTTTATCGCCCTGAAGATTTATATATATCGCGTCAGTGGGGCATTAGAACAGAAGAATGGATGGGTTATCGGCGTACCGCTTCCGAGGCTACAGTATTAGCAGAACTGGCTTGTAGTGCAAAAACAGAAGCTCCAGTCTTAGCGATGACAGATGGTTCGTTAATATACTGGTTTTTAGATCAGTTACCGATGGATGCGCGGGATATGATTTTACCTCCTGTTTTAGAAGCTTGGCAAAAACTTCAGCAAGCCCAAATTCCCCTCATGGGCTATCTTAGTGCCTCTCGTAGTACCGAAGCTACCAACTTTTTACGCTTTTTAGCTTGTCCTCATCCCGTCCCCGATTGTATTACCTATTGCCCCAACCAACTAGAATACGTACCGTGTAAAAAATTTGATACTTTGCGCGATACAACCATCATGACCACCCAACTTCAACCCGGACAACGGGGACCATTATGGCGGAGTAACGCCCGAATTTTAGAATTGTATGATGAGCAAATTATTTATTTTTGTTACGTCCATGTCGGTACAGAAATTGCCCGGATTGAAGTTCCCGCTTGGGTTGCAGAAAATTCCACAATATTTGATCAAGCACTAGGGCTAATGTTGGCACAGGTACAAAAAGGATATGGTTATCCTGTAGCGATCGCCGAAGCCCATAATCAAGCCGTAGTCAGAGGTGGTGATAGAAGCCGTTTCTTTGCCCTTTTAGAACGACAAATGATTAAAGCCGGAATCAAAAATGTCGGCATCTCCAACAAAGAAGCCAGAAAACGGGGTAGCATCGCTTAATTTTGCAATAACTTTTTAAAATAAACCATTTTTCAGGAAAACTCAGTTTAATCCTTGACTGATTAAATAAGTATCTGGGTATAATTAACCATGCAAAAATTTCTTCACCTTTCCCCTAATCACATTAGTAAAAAACACTTATTCAACAACACCATCATCATGTTTTTATCTATAGTGATGATACTACTTAACACAGGTTGTACCAAAAAAGTCCTTCATACCCCTCCATCACCTGTAGATAAAACACCAAAAAACTTACCCCCCTTGAAAATCGGCATATTATCAGCCCAAAATCCTCAAGACCAACAAAAAATGGTCAAGCAGCTTGATAACTACTTGGAAAAATCATTAAAACGAACTATAGATATCAAACTAGCGAAGAATTACAATGACATAGTTGATTGGTTAGTACAAGAAAAGGTCGATATTGCCTATTTGTATCCACTAACTTATCTGCAAGCTTTAGATAAAGGCGCAAAAATAGAACCAATAGTTGCTTCCATAGATAAAAACACAGGACAACCCTGGTACAGATCATGTATTATTATCAAATCAGACAGTCCTGTCAAAACCTTAACAGACCTCAAAAATAAGCGGGTTGCCTTTGTGGATAAATCATCAACTTCTGGCTATCTGATGCCAATGGTAGCTTTTCAGAAACTCAATATTAATCCCGAACAAGATTTCAGCCAACTTATCTATGCGGGCAATCATGCTAAGAGTCTAGAATATCTAGAAAATGGCATTGTAGATGCCGCAGCTACTAACACTGCCGCTTATCTGAAAGAGCAAAAAAAGGGGAAATTAACATCTCAAAATTCCCGGATTTTATGGGAATCTACACCTTTAGCCCAATCTCCCGTAGTAGTTTTAAAAAAATTACCCCCTGAGTTGATCAAACAGTTAAAAAAAGCCTTTATTAATCTCCCTAATGGTATGGAAGATATTAAAGGAATTGAGTCTGCTGGCTATACTCTAGTCAGTGCTTCAGATTATGAACCAATTCAGCAACTCCGTCAGCAACTTAACTTAATTTCTAGCCCATCAAAATGAACATATCTAAAAAGTTTTTCGCCAGTGCGGCTTTATTATTAGGAATTGTCACGTAGTTTTTCACTCTCCCCCCACTTTCGAGAGTTTATAGGGTAGGTAGAAGTAG
>NZ_VIKX01000151.1 GCF_009711935.1 Dolichospermum sp. UHCC 0259
TACTTCTACCTACCCTATAAACTCTCGAAAGTGGGGGGAGAGTGAAAAACTACGAGGGTTTAGCAGTGCTAAACCCCTACAAATCTGGGTTTTCGTGATTTTACAAAAGTCCATGTCTCAACCGTTTTTAGTATAAGCTATTACAAATTAGTTAAGAATTGGTATAACTGCTTTTGTTGCTACTAGTAAAGATTGTGTAAAAGCAGCATATCCCTGTGGACAGCCAGTTTTGATTATTGCCAAATCAATATGTTTACCTAAGTTCCAACGAATTTGTAGCGATCGCTGATTGCTACTATCTTCAGATAGATACATTGATTGAGAAATTGCATTCTCCAAAATATCCTTTGTATTGTCTAAATGCTCTAAATTTTCCAGTTTTTCTAACTCCACACCTAAAAGATTGGCAACGTTTTGGGTATCAGCGAGTAACCATGTCTCAAAATTTCTAATTGCTAAACCTCCAGCAGAGCGATTCCTACGGAGCGCTTCGCTATCGCTAATTGGTTTTTCGTTAATATCTAAATGATTATCACGAATTTTATTTAAAGCTCGTTCTAAATCAATTTGTCTTTGCTCTAGTTTATCATCAGCATCAACCACAATGAGGATCATGTCTACATCCTCTGGTTTCCACAAAATAACAATTTGCGCTAGATATTTGATATCTAAAATTGAATGTCCAGTTCGTAAAGTCCGTTTTTGACTTTCTTTAATAGATGGATGTCTTTGGATGAAATCACAATCAGGAAATCCAGCATTTTCAAGTTCTCGTCTAATTAAAGTATGCAGTGCGCCCTCGCTGGTTCTTTCAATAACTTTCCCCCCATCTTCTGGTTTAATGTAAGGAATACTTGCACCCAATTCTGCTTCCCCTTCAGCAATTAGTGTGACTTGAACCATAACTTGGGCTAAATTGTGAACCATAAAATGAGCCATAAG
>NZ_VIKX01000152.1 GCF_009711935.1 Dolichospermum sp. UHCC 0259
CTCCTATCCCTGTTACTTCCTAATTCCTTTTTAGTGGGGGAGTGTGAACAGTTACCTATAAAGTTATAATTGAACGTAAACATCTTAATTAGGGTAATTATGCGCTTTTTAATGAGAATTGCCGGCTTTGGGTTACTGATTTTAGGTATTTACTTAGTTGGGAAAAATATATTTTTTACAACCAACGTCTATCCTTACTGGTGGCGAGGAATTTCCGCTGATATTTCAGTGTTAGCGCTAACATTAGGTGTACTGATGCTAGTTTTCTTCTCAGAAAGTATGAAAAATCTGGGATGGATTGCTATTTCTGTGGGTATTATGGCGGTATTTATTAGTAGTCGTGCAATTCTTAGTCCTACCAGTTTATGGCAATTTTTTCTCTCCTTAATTTGTATTACCTCTGGTTATAAAATGTTCACAACTGGATACTCACCTTTTTGATTTTATTGTTTAGGAGTTAGAGGATTATTGATTTCTCAACTCCTATTTTATTTTCTATTTCTACAGGTGGACGAACACACAAATAAATCAAAGCTCCAAATAAGGGTATTGTAAATAACCAAAATAACTGATTATCTTTCCAACCCCGTCGCGTCATATCATCTCCTAATAATGTGGGAAATAATAGACTCAACATCACAAAATCTAAACTCATCACATGAATAAATCGGCTATTTTGCCACTGGTGGACAAAATCACCCCAATTTCCTTGAAAACTAGATGCTAATAAAACTACCGCACCTATAGTTAATAAAATTCCTAAAATGCGGGAATCTAGGATTTTGAGAAATAAATTTTTTTCACCAATAAACTTGTGATTGGGTTCTCTTAAAGCCAAATAGGGTAAAAGAGCAAAAGCACCTAAAGCAAAAGAAGCACTAGCAAATGGCCAAGCTGGGATTTTTTGACCTCTACCATCAAAAAAGATTACAGCACTATATATAAAAGGCCAAATCCCCATGATATTAAATAAAGATATAATCAAGGGATTAATGCCTTGCCAATTGCCTGTAGAGAGGTTTTTTATTAACTCAAAAGTATCAGGCTGTTCAGGAGGAGCAAAGAAAAAGGCATAGGAAATAAATCCTAGCCATAATAGACCAAAAGTAATTTTTCTCATGATGATTTATGGAAATTAACGAAAAGCTTCCGAGAGATAATCTGCTGCTGCTGCAACTACAGCGATCGCACTCTCATAGTCTAACCTAGTTGGACCCAAAACCCCCACACTTCCCACCGGCACAGAACCCCGCCGATAAATAGCCGAAATCAAAGTACAAGTCCGAATAGGTTCGAGAGGATTTTCTGTCCCAATTCGCACCGTTACCTTAGACTTATTGGCATCCTCCATTTCTGTATCCTCACAAATTAAATGCCAAAGTTGGTCTTGTTCCTCTTCCAGCAATTGCATAATTGTCTGTACCTGCTGTATCTGGGAAAACTCTGGTTGTCGTAAAACCTCTCCAATCCCTCTTACCATAATTTGTGTAGTTGTTGGTGCTAAAGCGCGGTGAGTCAATTCCACTAGAGAACTTTTTAATAATTCACCATAAACTCTAAACTCCTGAGCCAATTCACTCCAATCTAAGTAGTCTATTTCTAATAAACTCCGTCCTCGTAAGTGGCTATTTAAAAAGTTAGAAACAATCTGCAATTGATGATCAATTACCTCCGCTTCTGGTTTATTTTCTGAGTTTTGTGAAAATAAATCCATCACCTTAGAATGAGTTTCATAACTATCTGTCACCACAATTAACATAATCCGCTCTGATTCAATTTGTACCAGTTGCAAATGTCGTAACTTTGCCGTTGTGGTTTGCGGCATCGTAATTAAAGTAATACAACCGCTTAATGTTGCGAGAATTTGGGCAGCACCTTGTAATAAAGCCTCCAAACTCCAATCTTCCCAATGAAGATGTTTTTGTAATGCAGTTTCTACCTCTTTCGCTAAAGTTTCTGATGGTTTAATTAATTGATCAACATAAATACGATAACCAGAATCAGAAGGAATTCTACCCGCAGAAGTATGTGGTTGATAAAGTAACCCTGATTTTTCCAAAACACCCATCACACTGCGAATTGTAGCCGAGCTAACACCCAAATCAAATCCTTCAATTAGAGCCTTAGAACCAACAGGCTCGGCTGTGCTAATATAATGACGTACAGTTGCATAAAGTATATTTTGTTGCCGATTAGTCAGATGAACTTGCATAAGTGATTTTTTTACTGAAGGCAAATCTTAATCAAAATTGGAAAAAAATGTGGTTTTCGCCACAAAAACGGAAAAAAGAATTAATTATTAATTAAAGTAAGATAGCAGATTATATACTCATATTGTATTGATTAAACACAAAATTTACCTTCAGCATTTATTTGCTGCATTTGTCATTACTACATAGCTGAAATCCAAAAGAGGATGAATTTCTATATGTTTCCGTATTATCTCATAGTTCGTTAACATAAGTTGTGGTTTTAACTACACAATCTCACTTGATAAAAATATTGGCTGAAAATCCCCAGGTTGCAGTGTGTCACATCACTAATTCCACTATATAACCATAATTAGGGCTGGCTGATAGCGTGGCGTTAGGCATTAGCTGAATGGTCAAAATTACGCAATAGGACTGCTATAGTAAATTAATCATATTTTTGCAAATACCTATGGCAGTAAATAAATTCTTTAAAAATATCATTATTAAACTCCTGACTGGGAAATCAAAGCCGGACTATGCTACTCTGGCTAGTCAACTCACCCTGGAAGATGCGATCGCCAAAATTGACGAGCTTTTTGATTGTGAGGCGGTTTTAAAAGAATTTGATGCAGATGCTACCATATCTTACTATACCCAAAGTGAATGGGGTTATCAAATCTATCACTCTGGACAAGATGCTATCCACATGGCACTAAATCCTGATGGTATATTTGATCCAGATGGTTATTATGCTCAACCACGAGTAGTTGCTGAACAAATTCGTAAACTTGATGCCAAGACCGTTTTAGAATTAGGATGCGGTAAAGGATTTAATAGCTGTTTTTTAGCCCAGCAGTATCCAGAAGTCCAATTTACTGGAATTGATTTAACACCATCGCATATTAAAATAGCAAATAGAAAAGCAAATAAATTCTCTAACCTATCTTTTCAAGAAGGTAATTTTAATCGCCTTAACTTTTTAGATCAATCTTTTGATATTGTTTTTGCCTTTGAGTGTTTATGTCACGCATCTGAAGCAGAAACACCACTGGCAGAAATTTTTCGTGTACTGCGTCCAGGTGGACAATTAATTATATTCGATGGCTATCGTAAAATTAAATTTTCACAACTTCCTAAATTACAGCAAACCGCAACCCAACTTGTAGAAATATCAATGGCTGTTCGTCATGGATTTTCAGAAATTAATGATTGGAATTCTATCGTCCAATCAATTGGCTTTCAAGTTCAAACTATTGAAGATATTTCTTTAGCAATTCAGCCGACATTATTACAATTACAAAAATTATCATTGAAACTTTTTTCATTATCCTGGCAAGTCAAAATACTTATTTATCTGTTGCCTAAATATTTAATTAGAAATTCTATTGCTGGTTTTTTAATGCCTTTCACTGTCAGGCCTAAAGGGGAAGCCTTTGGATATTATAAATTCATCTTAGAACGACCTTTAGAAGAAAGTTCAACTCAATGAATTTGAACTTTGAGCGCAGATAATTACTACTGTGATGAGGTACATTTTTTGATCGTTGCATCCGTAGGGGCGGGGTTTCCCCGCCCTTGATTAAGTATATTCCCTAATATTGGGGAACTGAAGGATCAACTAAAATCGAATAAGCGGAAATCCCACCCTTAATATTTTTAACATTTGTGAATCCTTGAGTAACTAACCACTGACACATCTGAGCCGAACGGATACCATGATGACAGAGAACCAGAGTTTCTGCATGAACATCAAAGCGGACAGGTACTTGCTGGCTCCATTGCTCATATTCACTCAAAGGAAGATTGACAAAACCATCTAGCCGTGATATGGCAATTTCCTGTGGTTCACGCACATCTATTAACTGAAGCGTTCCTTCATGATTTTCAAGCCGCTCGGCTAGTTCCTCAACAGTAATTTCGGAAAAGGGTTGATCAAATGATGTATTTGTCATGCAGTTTTTCTAAAAAATCCTATACTATTCATGTTTGCAGAAAAGCTAGAAAATATAAAGAATGTGAACAGTCAAAACTTAACAAAAAATATTAAACTTGGCTTTCTTATAGCTGGCATAATCACGCTTGTACTAGTTTGCGTAGCTAAATTCTCCTGGTTTGCACAGAAAAGTCCAGTTAGTCTTATAGTTCGCAACTCTCAACCCGCTGCGGCTATATTTGTCTCCAAGTCCTCACCAGCAATGGTTTCATTATTGGTCAATCCCGACGGTTTACAGAAAATAGCACCAAAAGGAGAATTTTCTCAACTCAAAAATAGTCTACTGGCAGAAAGTAACATAGATTATCAAGATGATATTAAACCCTGGTTGAGTGATGAAATTACCCTAGCTGCAACTACCATAGATATAGACCGTGATCCAGACAACGGACTACAAACTGGGTATTTAATGGCACTTGCAAGTACAACACCGGAGAAAAGCCGTGAGTTTTTGGAATTGTTATTTTCTCAACGGGCTTTTAGTGGGACTAATTTAGGAATTGAACGTTACAAGGGTGTCAAGGTTATTTATGATAATCCTGAATATTTACCAGCCGTAAACAGCCAAAATCCAAAATCCAAAATCCAAAATAATTTAGCTGGTGCAGTTGTTAATAATTTTGTTTTGCTGGCTAATCATCCTCAAGTAATCAAAGAAGCAATTAATAATTTACAAGCACCAGATTTAAACTTAATTAGTTCTCTAGAATATCAAAAAGCTACTCAACAAATCTCTAAAAATGCTGTAGCGATAACTTTCTTGAATTTGCCAGAAGTTGCTAAATGGCAAGGATTGGAATTAGCAGAATCAACTTATAATAGCCAAATTCTCTCTTTCGTTTTCAACTCCCAAGGGTTGCTCACAGAAAGTACATTTTTAGCAAATTCCCAGGTTGTACCTTCATCTTTACCACTATCTCAACCTGTGGGAGCATTACAGTATATTCCAGAATCAACAGCTTTAGCGATCGCCGGCACAAATTTGAGTAAACTAGATAATAGCGATGTCGCAAAACTGTGGAAACAAGTAACAGCAAGCATTTACGGTTCTAGTGAAGATGGTACTGCCCGATTACTACAACCCCTAGCAAAAATCCAACACAATTGGAATTTAAACTTTAGCGAAGATATTTTCAATTGGGTAACGGGAGAATACGCTTTAGCTTTATTACCCAATTCAGAAAATACAACCCCTCATTGGTTATTTGTCAGCGAAAAAACCCCAGAATTAGCAGCAGGAATCACACATTTAAATAATATTGCCACCAGAAGTGGTTTTAACCTTAGTTCCCTAACTTTAGATCAACAAAAAATATCAGCTTGGACAAAAATTACAGCCACAAGTGAAAATAACACAACCATTAATGTGGACACGAAAATTAAAGGAGTGCATACAACCTTAGATAACTATGAAATTTTCAGTTCCGACTTAAAAACCCTCAAAAAAGTTTTGAATCACAAACAAAAATCCCTCCTCGACAATCCCCAATTTCAAAACAGTATTGCCACAATTCCCCAACCCAACCAAGGGTATATTTATCTCGACTGGGAAAATAGTCAAAATCTTCTCAAACCTCAACTACCCTTGCTTAAACTTGCAGAAGTGTTAGGTAAACCACTCTTTGATAATTTAAAATCCCTGACAGTCAGTAGTTATAGCAGCGAACCAGGAACACTCAAAAGCGGAGTATTCTTACAACTGCATTAAATGTCAGAATTAACTACACTTTAACAGTCCAGAAGCCTTAGTATCTAAGGCATAGATGATTTAGTCCCCAATCACCAATCACCAATTACCAGTCCCTAATCACCAAGTCACGATAAAATGAGAAAGTAGCTTGTTGTGCTATCAAGGGTACTATCTCAATGTTCTCTAGACTCCGTGCCGATTTTCGCATTATTTTTGAACGTGACCCCGCAGCCCGGAATTGGTTGGAGGTTTTGTTTTGCTATCCAGGTTTGCAAGCCCTAGTTTTCCACCGCTTTGCACACTGGTTGCGTCGTCTTGGTCTTCCTTTTTTCCCTCGCTTGGTTTCTCACATTGCCCGGTTTTTAACAGGTGTAGAAATTCATCCAGGGGCAGCAATTGGTGAAGGCGTATTTATTGATCACGGAATGGGAGTAGTAATTGGGGAAACAGCCATTATCGGCAACTACGCATTGATTTATCAAGGTGTTACCTTGGGGGGAACAGGTAAAGAAACCGGTAAACGTCACCCCACATTAGGCGAAAATGTCGTCGTTGGTGCCGGTGCAAAAGTTTTAGGAAACATCGAAATTGGCGATAATGTCCGCATTGGTGCCGGTTCAGTGGTATTGAGAGATGTACCATCTAGTTGTACCGTTGTCGGTGTTCCTGGTCGCATTATCTACCGTTCTGGAGTCCGGGTTGCACCATTAGAACACAGCAATTTACCAGACTCAGAAGCCCAAGTAATTCGCACCTTAGTTGACCGCATTGAAGCCTTAGAAGAACAAATTCAAGCTTTGCAAACTCCCGCCAAAACTCCAGTTTTAGTTGGTAAATTCCTTCCAGAAGATGAATTACCAAAAGAACACAATTTTTGTAATATCAGAGATAAACAGATTCAGGAATTTTTTGATGGTGCAGGAATCTAGGAAATTAAACACCAAAAATTGAAATTACGGGTTTATTGCTTCAGTTAACCATTCTTGGTTTTCATTCCGGTGATAAACCCATCTATTTTGTGGTTCACCCCGCAATTCTAAATGATCTACTTTTACTGGTTCAAGTAATAATAAACAAAAATTTTCTAATTCCCAAAGCGATCGCCCTCCCATTATCTCCAAAAAGCGAACTGCTTGCAGCACCGCTTCGCTATCACACCTCCATAACCTAAAAAATAAGTCTTAATTAGAAATCATCTTCTACTAATTCAGCTACTTTCATAATTGATTTTAAAGTACCAAGTTTTAAATCTTGATTTCTATGTACGGGAATAGAGATGATTTTACTTTCATCAGGCTTTTCATAAATATGGTGACTTCCTGTAATTTTTTTGAGAATCCAGCCTTTTTTCTCCACAATTTTACATAGTTTTTTGCCAGAAATTGATTTCATACTGCAATTTCTATCACTTGTGAGATAGGGTCTGTTTTTTGGATTTCATTTGCTACTTCTAGCCAACCTTGTATAGCATCTTGAAGATTATTAATTAACTCTTCCATTGTATCTCCTTCTGTTATACAGCCTGGAAAAGCAGGTACTTCAGCCCAATAACCACCTTCTTCAGCAGGATAAATAACGGCTTTGATTTTCATTGCTTTTATATTTGCAGTTGTTTACCTGAACCAATTTTAACAGATTAATTTCCAAAAATTTCCCCATTAATAGCGATCGCATTCCCATATCCCAAAACAAGCGATCGCTCTCCTATATCCCAAAAAACGATCGCATCCCATCATCTCCAAAAAGCGATACTTCGGTCAGCTTCACTATTCTTGTTTCATTAATTTCTTAATAACGCCCGAAATCCCATTTGATTGAAATGTTCATCCGCAGTTAGCACATCAGTAATTCCCCGATTTTGCATCACAATACATGATATGCAGTCAACCAATCCCCATTCTTTATCTTGACGACTTCTGAATAATTGAAAAGCAGCATTGTATAGTTCATTAGTTAGAGGAACTATTTCAACGTTTGGATCTGATTCCAGGGATTCAAGAAGTTAGATTGCGGCAGTTCTATATCTTTGCTTAGAAAGAGCATTGCCAATTTCTAGTAGAATCGCTTGAGTTGTAACGAGATAAGAATTTTGAGCTTCAATTTGTTCAGCAAGCTCAACTGCTCTGGCATGATTTTGATCTGTAATTGCGGATAATGCGATGCCTGCGGCGAGCGAAGCTATCGCAAAAGATGTATCTAAAAAAATTTCATTCATTTTCTGAGATATTTTCCTCATGCAAATACTGGTCTATATTGGTTGACCAGTCTGGCTTACCTCGTAAATTTAAAGATTTGGCAGTTTGCAAGAATGTTTTTGGTTTTGGTTTTTCATCTGGTAACAGACTTTCAACAATAATCCGAACTCGCGTACCTGATTTGATGTTTAAAGGTACTTCAGGAAGAAGGGCTGCACCATCGAACAGAGCATCTAAGGTTTGAATCATAACTTTTTCCTATACTGCATTACTGCCATTATATCGCCTTCAATCTCCTTGTTAAAAAGCGATCGCACTTCCACATCTTCCCCAAAAGCGATCGCCCTCCCACATTCCCAAAACAGCGAACTGACAAGTCAGCGCTTACGCTATCGCTCTCCCCTCATCTCTCTAGAAAATGCGATCGCCCTCCCATCATTCCAAACAGCGATCGCTCTCCCATATCCCCCCAAACAGCGATCGCATCCCATCATCCCCAAAAAGGCGATCGCACATCCCCTCATCTCCCAAAAGCGTCTCCATTATCCCCAAAAAGCGATCGCATCCCATCATCCCAAATAGCGATCGCCCTCCCATATCCCTACAACAGCGATCGCATCCCATCATCCCAAAAAAGGCGATTCCTACGGAGCGCTTCGCTATCGCTCTCCCACATCCCCAAAAAGCGATCGCTCTCCCATCATCCTAAAAGCGATTCCTACGGAGCGCTTCGCTATCGCACTCCTATATCCCAAAAAGCAACCCGACAAGTGAGTGCTATCGTCCTTACTCCCTTAAAAACGATCATTCTAAAAGGCTTTAGGTAATCCGGCTTGCTTGAGAACTGCATTAGCTGTGTGCCGAGATTTGATAGATTGGTCAACCACAAATCTTCTTTGTGTGAGTGGACTGTACCAAATTTCATGATCTCCTTTGCCACTTCGTTCAAAGTAGCAACCTGCTCCATCAAGGATTTTCTTAACTTCAGGAGTAAATGATTTTGCCATATCACACATTCACTAGGATTTTACTAATCCGTTGACTAATGAGATCGATTGAAATTTCTTGAACTGAATCACCTGAGATCACTTGATTCAGTTCTAAAAGTTCTGGAACCATAATCATGAGCTTCTGCGTTAGATCGTCTAAAGAACTAGCTTCTGTTACTAAGCCGGGTACATCTTCACTAGAGGCAGTCCAGACTTGAGCCTCTTCATCCCAGAAAGCATGGACTTTTAAAGATAATTCACTCATAAACGTACACCATGACACAACGATCGCATCCCCCAATTATACCTCTCATCCCAGGAACGATCGCTCTCAATAATTTATGTTGCCCCGATCGCACTCCCATCATCCCAAAAAGCGATCGCACTCCCACGTCCCAAAAGCGATCGCACTCCCACCATATCCAAACGTAGGGGTTTAGCAGTGCTAAACCCCTACAATTCTAAACACCCACAGATCAACCCTAAACTTAAAAAGGCACATCTAATAACAATGTACCATCATAATAAACCTGACCAATATTATTCGGATCATTTTCCCAATTTAAAGGATTATGAATAATATAGTTTCTAATCGTGTCTAATGATTTTTCATCCTGATTAATGTGTTCATAAAAATTTCTTTGCCATACGGAAGATATACCTTTTTGATTGCATATTTGATTAATCTTTTTAGTGACAGCACTTTTATAAGACCTAATCACGCAAGGAATTGAACCAGAAATCATTTCACCAAAATTTCGTTGCTGATTTATCGTTTTAATTTTTTCAATAATCCATAATATGCCATGAATATGATTTGGCATAATCACAAAGACATCTAATTTAATATGGGGAAAATGTTGAGGTATTTCTTGCCAATAGTCGCGGGCAATTGTGCCTAATAAATTTAATTGCATTTCCCCTTGTTTGATATCACCAAAAATACATTGTTTGTTTTTGGTACAAATTGTGATGAAATATGCACCTTCTTGGGTGTAATCATAATCTTTCAATCTAATGGAACGGCGATGGTGAATTTGGGGATTATAGGACATTTTGATATTGGGGAATTACCTTGATTTTATAGGATATTATACCCGATATCGTAGGGGTTTAGCAGTGCTAAACCCCTACCCAACAACATGACTACAAGCTGATGTAATCTAGAGGATTTTTGGCAACGTTATCTTGACGAACTTCAAAGTGAAGATGGTTTCCTGTAGAATTACCTGTCGTTCCTAAGTAGGTAAACCGAAAAATTTAAAGGTATGTGACGAAATGTAAATTCAATGAATGCCTTACAAATAGGTTGTTTTACGGGTTTCACAAAACTAAACATATATTGGTTTTATTATGTTTACCTACTTACTTTACCAATTTCTGTGGCAGTGTTGACGGCTGTATCTACCCCAACACTAATCGAACTAAGGTGAGCATAGTAGGTTCTCAAGCCATTACCATGATCAATAATCACCAAATTTCCATAACCTTGATTATTCCAACCAGCAAAAACCACCGTACCATTCCTAGCTGCTTCAACTCGAGTTCCACTGGGAGCAGCTAAGTCAATACCTGTATGGTAATTAGTCACCCATTGGCTTCCATCCCAGTATGTTCGTGTACCGAAACTACTGCTTACTGTATAACTATCTAATGGTTTTTCCCAAACTGGTGGCGGTGGTGTTACCACAACAACACTAAAATTACCATTACTCCAGTCATAAACATTACCATTATTGACACTGGTAATCTTAATTGAGTAATCTGAACCTACTGCTAAATTAGTAGGTAATGTCCAATTTTCACTACCATCAGAAGCCGTATTACTAAATAAAGTTGTTAAGAAATTACCACCTTTATAAAGGTCAATATTGACATTTTCAGCAATATTATCAGTCCAAGTTAAATTATAACTTGATCCTGCTTGTAAAGATTCCCCGCCGTTGGGTGAACTAATTGTCATATATGATGTAGAATCATTATCTTCAGCATAATTCGCAGCCATATTACTATCCCCATTAAAATCGCCTGTTTTAAAGTTATAGTTATTAGAACTCATGGCATATAAACTACGAGGGGTATAAGGCTGACCAGCATTAAAAGTTCCATCCCCATTAGACAACCAAACAACGACAGAATCATTGTTGACAAAATGAATTAAGTCTGTTTTACTATCCCCATTAAAATCGCCTGTTTTAAAGTTATAGTTATTAGAACTCATGGCATATAAACTACGAGGGGTATAAGGCTGACCAGCATTAAAAGTTCCATCCCCATTAGACAACCAAACAACGACAGAATCATTGTTGACAAAATGAATTAAGTCTGTTTTACTATCCCCATTAAAATCGCCTGTTTTAAAGTTATAGTTATTAGAACTCATGGCATATAAACTACGAGGGGTATAAG
>NZ_VIKX01000153.1:0-3511 GCF_009711935.1 Dolichospermum sp. UHCC 0259
ATATTTTTAGTACACCTTAACAGGGGTACTCTTAACTCTTAACTAGGAACAGAAAAATCAATTATGTAATTAATTCCGTCCCATTACCAATACTATTGCCAATTTTCTCAAATATGTCTGAAACCCAAGAAAATCGTGACGATATCAATAGGGTTTCAGGGTTTAATAGTATTGATTACTTATAATAATATCCAATTGGCAACAATTTGAGCCAAAACATGGTCAAAATATGAACCTTTAGGAGCGAGAAGAAATTGATTTTTGTTATCTCTTTTAATCAAAATTTTCCGCGAGAACATCTTTTAACTAAAGCCCGAACTACTGACTTTTGTAGCAATACACTAAGAAAGTAAAGAAATGTAAATATAATCAATTTTACCAAAATGGAAACCATCACATTAGGAAAAAATGGTCTAGCTGTTCCCCCTCTCTGTATTGGTACATGGGCTTGGGGTGATAAAGTATTTTGGAATTATGGCGAAGGATATGGAGAAGAACAGTTACAAGCGGCTTTTACCGCAGCCTTAGATGCTGGTATCACCTTCTTTGATACTGCGGAAGTTTACAGTTTAGGACTTTCAGAACAGTTGTTAGGAAAGTTCATGAAACAAACCTCCCAACAAGTGCAAATTGCCACAAAGTTTGGCCCCTTACCTTGGCGTTGGGATGGTAAATCTGTATCTGAAGCCTTAACCGCTAGTCTTCAACGTCTCCAAGTTGAGAAAATTGAACTATACCAAGTTCATTGGCCTTTCACTTTATTTTTGAGCCAAGAAACCCTCATGAATACCCTCGCAGATGAAGTGAACCGGGGGAGAATCGGTGCAGTAGGTGTGAGTAACTATTCAGCAGCCCAAATGCGAGAAGCACACCAGATATTAGCTGCTAGGGGTGTACCTTTGGCTGTAAATCAGGTGCGTTATTCTCTACTAACACGCCAAATAGAAGGTAAAGGTATTTCTCAAACAGCCCGTGATTTAGGTGTGACTCTTTTAGCTTATAGTCCCCTAGCACAAGGATTGCTCACAGGTAAGTATACACCCTCTCAAAAGCCTCAAGGCGCAAGAATTATAGATCCGCGATTTAGTCCAGATGGTTTAAATAAAATTGCCCCAGTTTTATCTCTATTAAGAGAAATTGGGGAAAAATACGATCGCACTCCTGCCCAAGTATCCTTAAATTGGTTAATAGCTCAAGGTAATGTGATTCCCATTGCTGGAGTCAAAACCGCAGAACAAGTTAAACAAAATGCAGGTGCGTTAGGTTGGAAAATGACTGAAGATGAAATTGCCGAATTAGAAAAAATTACTCGTCCTTGGTTACATTAAGGTAAGCTCATATCTTGCACATTTAAAGCGTATACTTTAAAGCGTTCTAAATCTGCTTGAATTGTGGACTCTACCACTTTTCCTAAAAACAAATTATCCATGAGTTTACCAATCAAGCCAGGAATAGCATAGGAAACCGTCATTTTCACAATACTATTATTATGGCGATCATAAAAGCGAATTGCTCCTTGATTTGGTAAACCATCAACCGATTCCCATTGAATAATTTGATAAGGAATTATTTTGGTAATTCGAGATTTCCAAGTAAAATCTAACCCTCCTGTACTCAGTTTCCACAGAGAAATTTCTGGGTTATCTGCGGTAATTGTCACTGAATCAATCCATTTCATCCATTTAGGCATTTGCTCTAAATCAGACCACAATCCCCATACTAATTCTATAGGAACTTCTACTTCTACTTGGACACTATGTTCTAACCATTCACTCATAGGATTTTAGATTTTAGATTTTAGATTTTAGATTTTAGATTGGTAATGGGTGATTGGTAATTGGTAATTGGTAATTGGTAATTGGTAATTGGTAATTGGTAATTGGTAAACTTCTACTTATTCCCTATTCCCTCTTAACTGTTCCCAGTCCCCAGTCCCCAGTCCCCAGTCCCCAGTCCCCAGTCCCCAATACCTATTTCTTCCCACTTTCAAGAATTACTTTAGCTGCACGTTTTCCAGAGACTGTTGCTCCTTCCATGCTGTCAATATAATCTTGTTGTGTGTAACTTCCAGCTAGGAAAAAGTTAGGGATAGGTGTCTTTTGATCAGGACGGTACACATCCATACCCGGTGCTTCTCTGTACAAAGATTGAGCCAGTTTAACAACACTGTACCAAGTCATGTTTAAATCTCTTGAAGAGGGGAATAGTTCATGCACTTGTTTGAGGACGTGATTAGCGATCGCTTCATTACTTTGTTTAATAAAAGGATCTCCCGGAGTCAATACCAGTTGCAACAATGAACCCTCCCCAGGACGATAATAATCGGCGGGACTAGTCAAAGCCAAATCAGCAAAACAGGAAAAATCAGCATCAGCGGTATACAACAAATTATCTAGCCCTGCTGCATGATTTAACTGTTTGCGTTTTTCCTCATCTTGTAATTCTGTCACCCAACCATCAAAACGTAGCTGCACTGTGGCGACGGGGACAGCATCTAATTTATAAATGTTATCAAATTCTGGCCATTTCCGCCAAGGTTGGGGTAAAACTCGCTGAATTCCCGGAACATCACAAGCGCAAAGATAAGCATCAGCAGTGATCACCTCTTCTGCATCGCCTTGGGCAACTAAGATCCCAGTCACTTGGGTTTGTTCTCCAGACTCAGCAAATTGAATTTCTCGGACTTGACGACGGGTATATATTTTTGTGCCTCTTTCTTCTAAATACTTAACAATAGGTTTGTGTAAATATTCATGAGGTGAACCTTCCAACATTCGCAGAATTGAAGCTTCGGTTCTGACTGCAAAAAACTGGAAAATTGTCAACATACACCGGGCGGATATATTGTCACAATCTATAAATCCCAAGGCGTAAGCAATAGGATTCCAAAGACGTTTGATGCTGCCTTTACTGCCTCCGTGACTATAGAACCAGTCGGAAAAACTGATTTTATCTAATTTGCGAATAGTTTTCATTGCCCCGTCAAAGTCTACCAAACCTTGAACTATTGGGCTAGTCCCCAGAGCGATCGCATTTTGGAATTTATCCCGTAATGAAAGTTGAGAAGTGGTAAAAAACGCCTTTAATCCATTAAAAGGCGCACCCGTGAAAAAGCGAAAATCTAACGCCCCAGTTTGTCCGCCTTTATTGATAAAAGTATGACTATGCTCCTTGAGGCGTAAGTTATCACCAGCCCCCACTTTCTCCATTAACTCAAACAGATTGTAGTAGCAGCCGAAAAAGACGTGCAGCCCCATTTCAATATGGTTGCCGTCACCATCCACCCAACTGCTAACCTTACCCCCCACAAACGGACGAGACTCGAAAATTTCTACTTCACAGCCAGCATCTACTAAATCTACAGCAGTTGCTAACCCTGCTAATCCCGCACCCACAATTGCAACGCGCATTCCCTCTTCCTTGTTCAGTTTCTTTACAAATTGTAACTGAATTGGTCAGTTGTCAGTTGTCAGTTGTTAGTTGAAAATATCTTATCCCTACTCCCCCTACT
>NZ_VIKX01000153.1:3617-16057 GCF_009711935.1 Dolichospermum sp. UHCC 0259
TATTACCCCCCTGCCACTTCATCCCCTTGGGGTAAACTTCTAATCAGTTCTCGAATCACATCCGTTGCCGGTCTACCTGTCTGTTGACAATATTTTTCTAGTTTTTCCGCCTCTTGTGTGGCTAGATTCACTGTTATGCGTTTAACCGCCCATTTTTTGTTTGTCATTATCATGCACTTTGCTGTATATTAACTTGATTTAGAGAGTCTGGTCACTCAAAACAAAAATGAGACTATGAGAGTCAGTCTGAATTAAAAATGTAACAAAAACACTAATTTTATTTAAAATCTTCAGTTTGTCAACTACTTTCCCAAATAAATTTGGCGATAACCTTGCTTGAATACTGGAAATTCCTGGTAATTTGAGCCTGAGCGCCATTGATTCGACCTATCAATGTGTAAATAGGGAACAGGAAATAAGGAACAGGAAACGGGGAATCGGGAAGAAAATAGAGCAGGATAATCTTACAAGAACAAAATTGGGTTGTTATAGATATCCTGTAATTTAATTTATAAATTCTAGGTATATCTATTGATTTAGTCAACCGTTTCCAAGCTTAATTCTTCCGAGGAAAGTACATGAGCTTCTAATAAAGCCATCATATCTCTTAACTGGGGATTACCACGAGAAGCTCCAGTCAATCCTTTGGCAATAATTAACCCACAATGTCCTTTAGTATTTTGACATCGCTGATGCCATTTTCGCTTGGCTTCTATATGCACTGGATCGTCATCTAAAAATTGCCCAAACAAAAATAATTCACTGTTATGCGTTTGTAATAAACCTAAATCGTATAGATCATCATCTACTGGATCTGTGACGGTGTGAAAGCAGATGGCGTTTAATCCTCCAGCGGCTTGAATATTTTCAATAATCCCTTTAGCTTTGGGACGGGAGGTTTGAATGACAATCACAGGTAAACCATCACCTGCTGGTTCAAATTCCTCGGCTGCTTGGTGATTAGGTGCTTGACGCAGGTAATTTAATGTTTCCCAGGGTAAGACACCCAAACTCATGAAAGCATCTTCTGGGATTAAATCGTCTCTTAAGGCTTCAAATATGGAATCGTTATCTTCATCTTCATCTTCGTCATCTAAATCAAAACCAGCCATTTCCTCTAGTTCTGCTGTCAAATCTGGCATGGTAGAAACGGTGACAGTTAAGGATTTACGATTGTTTTCGGGTTCTTGTAGGGAAATTCGATAACGTTGACTCAGGGTAAGAAAATCTTCATCGTATAATTGCCGATGGTGGTCACGAAGAAACCGCAATAAACTTTCTACGGCAACAAAAGTGAGTAGTGCTTCTTCTTCATACAAAACGGAACGTAACCCTTCTAGGGGGTGAATATTGCCGAAGGTGGGTTGAATTTCGGACAGGGGCATTTGTGCTAAATTACCCAGATCATCGTCTTCGTTCTCGTGCAGGGAGTCAAAGGTGAGAAATAGACAATCTTGTTTGAGGAAGGCTTCTTCTAAATCTTGATTTAGTTCATCTTCGTCAGCTAAAACAGCAGCCCGAAACCTTTTGAGGGAATCTTCTGAACGATAGAACAAAATTCCATATTCAATGCCCAACATTCCCATGACGGAGGCATAGAGTTTTTCTACGTCCCATTGATTGATTTCTATGGATAAAATTTGCTGTTCTTCTAGAAATCGCCAAGGGGCGGCTTGCCAGACTTCTAAGGCTTTGTCATGGAGGAGTTTGGCGTATTTGGGGGGTAAGTCGGGAGTTTGGCTATCAATGACTTCGGCAAAGGAGCGAAATAGTTCGTCAATTATGGGTAATTCCGATACGTAGTCAATGGCAATGTCTAAATCCTGTAGGACTCCGCGCAGGTAAAATTGAATTTCCCGATCGCGCACAACTATTCTTTGTGGTCTACCGGGTTTGGCTGGACTTTGGGGATGTTCTATTGCCCGCATGAGGGTACGCACGATGGCTTCTGGACCTAAAGTGGGATCTATCATGTCCATGCCTCTAACAATGCCTTCTGAGGCATCTACCCAAAGAATGCAATCTCCTTTGGTATCCGGGTCTGTAAATGGGGTGTGTGGTGATGACAATGGACGGCGATCGCCCTCCCATACAGAAGGAATCTGGGTTAATTTCTGCAACCGACGACTGGTAGAGCGATTAAAACTTGTCATAGAGTAAGTGAATCAAAACAAAGCGATGGAAAATGGGAACTTTGGGAATGGTTAATCTTTCAACACACCTAACCCCTCAATTCTAGGATAAAAATCTGAGGTTACTGACAAAGGCGCAACAGTTGACAAAAGAAGGGTTATTCTACAATTTTCTCCTATCTTTCCATCTTCCCATCTTCTTATGCTTTTTTGCCGTCGTAATGTCGCTAAAATAAATACAAAAACATTCATAGCAACTCAGAGGTACAAAAATGCCTACTGGGATATTGATAAAACTAGTTCAGGAGTTAAAAATTTATGACCCAAGCAACTCAAACTCAACAACGGGGAATTCTGTTATCTGAAGCGGCTTTGCGTCAGGTTAAGTCTCTTCAAGATAAGCAAGGTCAAGATTTATGCTTGCGGGTGGGAGTCAGACAAGGTGGTTGTTCGGGAATGTCTTACATGATGGATTTTGAGGATGTCAGCAAGATTACCCCTGATGATGAGGTTTTCGATTACGATGGCTTCAAAATTATTAGCGATCGCAAAAGTCTACTTTACCTTTACGGCTTAATGCTCGATTATAGTGATGCCATGATTGGTGGTGGTTTCCAATTCACTAACCCCAATGCCGCCCAAACTTGTGGTTGCGGTAAGTCTTTCGGAGTATAATACCGTGAGAAGTCAGGAGTCAGGAGTCAGGGAGCAGGGGAGCAGGGGAGCAGGGGAGCAGGGAGAAAGAATTTTTCCATAACCACTGACAACTGACAACTGACAACTGACAACTGACAACTGACAACTGACAACTGACAAATGACAAATGACTAATACAATTGATTCCCTATTTGATACAGGTTTAGAACGTTATAAAGCTGGAGAATCTGTAGAATCCTTGATTCCTGTATTTAAAGAGGTATGCGATCGCTCTCCTAAAGCCAGTTCAGCCTGGATTTGTTTAGCTTGGTTATATCTTCTTGATAACAAAGGTAAATTAGCTTTTAGTGCTGCTAATAAAGCCGTGAAACTCAATCCCCAAGACCCACAAGGCAGAATTAATCTAGCTTTAGCTATGCTAGAAACAGGTCAAAAAGGTTTACGGGAACATATTGACATTGCACAACAATTAATATTTGTTAATGAAGAATGGCAAGAAGAAGTTAAAAATAGCATTGAAGATGGTTTAACAAGAAAACCTGATTGGAAAAATTTAGCCAAAGTTAAAAAATGGTTATTTGAAGAATAGGTAATGGGTAATGGGTAATGGGTAATAGGTAATGGGTAATTAACAACTGACAACTGACAACTGACTAATCACATGAAAGACAAATTATTAAACTGGCTCAATTCCATATTAGTTGCTGATGTTTTTCTCGTAATTTTTGGTTTTGGGTGGCTGGTGATAGCTGTGATTGGTGATGCTTCGGGAATTAACCTGGGATTAGATTTGTGGCACAAACTCTGGATACCAGTATTTAACCCTGCTATTGGTATCTTGATGGGCGGTGCGTTACTTAGTGGTATTATTAGCTGGGTATCTAAAAAGCTGACTAAAAATGAGTTATAGCAGGAGTTAGGAGTCAGGAGAAAGAAAGAAGAAAGAAGGAGAAAAACCTTTTTTGAGCAAGAGTTTGACTGTTAATTGATAGTTCTCCTCAACTCAATTGTGCTACAAGTTGATTTTCTACTAAGGTGTTGTTGGTTAATAAGTCTTCAACTGTAACTCTTAAAAACCGTTGTTCATCTACCTGAAAATAGATTTTAATGCGATCGCTTCCAGGAAATCCTGGAGGTTTTAGTTTGGCGATTTTACTGGCATTTGCGCTATCATTGAGGGGTTTAACGGTAGTTACACGAGTATCAAGCTGACGAGTAATTAAGCGATCGCCATCAAAGTATATTTCTGTTGCCCCTGTTTGGGCACCTAATTCCCCGATAATTAACTCAATGCTGGATTGATTTTCGACGGAAGCACCTAAAACTAATTCTACTGGTTGAGTCATCGGGTAAGGTTGTCCGGTTTTAATGATAGGATGCCAATTGTGACGTTGGTTGCGGCGATCCCAATAACGCACACCATAGCTATGATAAAGGTAGTCCTTGATTTCTATGCCTTGGGTGATTTGTAATGCACCATGTGCGATCGCTTCAAAAGGCAATTGACGACGGATTTTTTCTGGTTCAAAATATTGTTCTATCCATGTCTGCACCACTGGTAATTGTACAGTTCCACCAACTAATAATACTGCATTAATATCATCAATTTCTATCCCATAGCGTCGCGCTTGCTGTAGTAAAGTCATCATTGAATCATGCAGCTTATCGAAAAATCCGTTTTCTTTCAAAATATTTTCAAAGGTGTAACGATCAAGATCCATTTCATAACTTTCAAAAGTTTGATCGTTAAAATAAACTTCACTAGCTTTATCGCAGGTAGATAACTGAATTTTCACTCGTTCCGCGAGTCGTGCGGTGAGAGAACTAACTGGTAAGCCTTGGGTTTTTGCAAAATAATCTACTATCCAATTATCAATATCAGTTCCGCCGAGATTTTGCCCTGCTTTGGCTAATACACGGGCTGTTTTAGTCTTTTGTTTAGAATCTTCCCCTAGAGTTTTATCACCCCATTTAAGGAGAAATCCTAAAGGTTTAGTTTTAGCTTGTTTTCCCTGATCTAAGCTTACCAAAGACAAATCTAATGTTCCTCCACCAAAGTCAACAACCAAGAGAGTTCCTTGATCTGTTAAACCATACCCCAAAGCCGCAGCAGTAGGTTCATCTAACATTCGTATTTGTTCAACGGGTAGTGATTGACAAACTTTCCCTAACCAGTAACGATAGGCTTCAAAGCTGTCTACAGGTGCAGTTAAAACCAGGGAATCTATTTTCCCTTCGAGGATGGCTAATTCGGCAATTACTTGGCTTAAAAACCATTTTCCTACTTGTTCAAAGGTAATATTTTTACCATCCAGTTCTGGTAAGAAACCCTGGATATCTGCACCGATTCCTCGTTTAAAGTTACGGAAAAATCTTTGATCAGTTTTTATATCTAAACCGCGATCGCACACCTGTTGTCCAGCTATAATTGTCTCCGCATTAGCATTTTCTACATAAACTAAGCTGGGTATTAGTGGTGGGTTGAGGAATTGTTGCGCTGATAAACCAGGCAGATTTAGGGTTTCTGCTTGTTGAGTGACCGGATTCCAACGAGTGATAACTGTGTTACTTGTACCAAAATCAATAGCGATCGCCATATCTTAATATTATTTCCGAAAATAGAGAACAGGATGCAGGGGCATGGGGATAATTACTTATTACCAATTACCAATTACCCACTACCTATTACCAGAATAAACTATCTAACTAGCAACTTTTGTGGTATTAAATCGGTCAGAGTGTAAAAACTACCCAAATATCTATTTATGCCTCTTGACGCTAAAGGTATTCCCGGTTTACCTGATTTAACACATCCCCAGGAATTATTGCAATTTGGTACTCAATTACTCCAAAGTTCGCTATTATTATTTTTTTTAATTATAGCCTTGGGAGTGGCAATTGCCCTAATTAGTTTTTCTCTGCGAAGATATTCTACTGAACAAGCGGTTTTTTTCGGTCAATGGTCAATTCGTTACTCCCAATTATTACAAGGATTACAGCATTTAGCTTTAATCTTAATTTTGTTAGTAACTGGCTTTTTTCTGTGTTCCACCTTAAGCAATCGTTACCATCATTGGGAACAGGCCAAAGTCTCACAAGTTGCGGCTACTGTAGCAGGTGATAAACTCGAACAAATTTCTCCCCAAATTCGCTACATTACTGAAGAACCTTATGTTTATAATACCCAAGTCAATGGTAAAATAGTTAAAGTTAACGATAAACAAAAAGTTACTCGTTACCTCGCTTTAGCAAGTTCAGAAATTCAAGTTAAAATTAATCAAAGTGTAGATGTCCAAAATCGGAGTTCTATTTATCAGACAGACTATACAGCTAATTACAAAGTTATTAACCAACTGAGTGATATTAATAGTTTTTTCTTGGAAGTACCACCCCCTAATGGTTCTTCTATCCTGCGCGGTTACAAAGTAGAACGAGATGGGACAAGACTAAAACAAACAAATAACGATAATTATAGTTTTCCTTTCCGTTTAGAACCGGGACAAGAAACTACTTTTAAAGTTACCTATAAAGCCGATGGTGGTCCCCGCTGGGTTTATAGTGCCACAAATCAGTTACTTTCGCAATTTAGACTGGTGGCGATCGCTAATTTTAATAATGCTGACTTTGCCAGTGGGATTACTCCTGATAATATTAAAGTTGATGGCAAAAGCACCCAATTTACTTGGACTTTTGCTGAAAATGTGGCTGTAAAAAACCCTTTTGGTGTCTTTACTAGCACTAAACCTATTGGCAAAACTGGCATTATTCCCCGGTTATTATTGTTAGCACCAGCTTTGTTTTTATGGTGGATATTGCTGCTGTACTTATCCCTACCCATGACTTTGAAAAATGTCGCTATTGCTGGAGGTATTTTCTTCGCTTGTTTATTAACACTAACCTATCTATCACGGTTAATTAATGCTGAATTAGCTTGGTTAATGATTGCACTAATTTTATTAGCTTTAAGTTATGGTTTAGGCGCAAATCGTCGTGTTTCTTTAGCTGCAATTATTTGTACAATCTCTGGAGTTGTTTTACCTGTATTTGGGTTATTAATTCCTTTTAGTGGCTTAACCTTGAGTATTGCTGGGTTACTATCAGCCACTTGGTTAGCCGTGCTACATTGGTACGGATGGTATAATTTACAAGAGAATTAAATCTTATATGCCCGGCTTCTTGAAGAAGTTGGGGATCTGGGGACGTGGTATTTTAGCAGCATAAAAAAACAAATTTCCACCCAAACTATCCGGATGGAGTAATACAAGAGATGGATACTTAAATAGTAGATGCACCTTAATTAAACTATTACCCTCGGCTTTTAGCTGGGGGTTTTTCTTGGCTTTGGGATTTCTATTCTAGCAACTTATCAGAAGAAATGTCAAAAATTTTATTTGAAAATAGCAGGCAGTAAATTGGGGGCTAACCATAGGGCATAACCAATAAAACCAAACAGTAAAGTAATTAAGAAAGTAGCAATATAGCTAATACACATTAGTAAACCATCCGCTTCAATGGTAGCAACTGCTAAAAGTAAAATTCCCACAGTCGGAATAGGATTGGTAAAAGGAACGGGGGAAATTAATAATATTGTTAACCAAGAGATGCACAGCCCATTAAATCGCCAAATCCAAGGATGATTAGCCACTTTTTGTAATCGGGGACGGGCAATTTTTTCTAATATCCTAGTCACGCGACGCAGATTTTGTAAGATAATTTTAGCGAAAGCGTTGGGAAATTTATAATTAGCAATTTTTTTGGGTAGCCAAGGTGTTCTTTTCCCTAAAACCATTTGCAATGATAATAATAAACAAGCACCACCTAAAGGACTAGTCAAGCCTGGAGGCATGGGAAATAGAAAAGGTAATACCAGTAATGTGATTACCAAGCTAAAACCTCGTTCGGAAGTTTCTGCAAGGATATCACCTAAAGTCAGCGGCTGTTCACTTAAACGTTCTAGTAAAGATTTAATTTCTTGAGAAAAGCGTAAATTCATAAATATGATTTTAATGATTTTTGTGATTCTTATGATACAGCAAAATTCAGGAGTGAACACCGCTAGATGATTGCTTGTTGACAGATAGGAGTTTTGATTTTGATTTTTTACCTCGCTTACTGGCAACCTGCTGTTTAATTACATAAATAATAGTCAAGATATCATCAAATAAATCAGATCAATCAGGTAAATCATAGTTTAGGATGATAGTTAGGGTGCTAAAACAGCGATCGCTTGAGGAATCACCCGAAACACAGCGGGAGTATGGGTTGTGATTTCTCCATCTGTATTAATAGGATGGGGTCTGCGAGTGTATACTGTAATTTCCTGACCTTCAAGGGCGCGGACATTTGGCGAATGAATATGTCGTCCTTGACGCATAGCCGGAAGTAGGGGGAGAATTTGCCACCAATGATCAATTTCTAAGCTATAAAGATCCAGCCTTTGATCATCTATAGCTGCATCGTGAACTACAGCCATACCACCACCATAATAGCGACCATTACCGACAGCAATTTGCACGGTTTTCACATGAATTGATTCATCATTCAGGCGAATTTCTGCACTAAAAGGGCGAGATTTCCAAATTACTTGAAATGCAATCGCAGCATAAGCAAATATACCCCAACGCCGTTTAATTTCCTTGGTTAATTGTTGAGTAATTTTTACACTTAACCCCAAACTAGCCACATTAAAAAAATATTTACCATTTACAGAACCTAAATCAATTCTGCGTGACTTTCCAGAAGCAATAATTTGACAAGCTTCCGTCAAAGAGTTGGGAATTCCTAAAGTCCTTGCTAAGTCGTTAGCAGTTCCTAGCGGTAAAATACCCAAAGGTAATTGAGTCTCAACTATCGCCTCAATAGCAGCATTAAGCGTACCATCACCACCACCCACAATTACCAAATTTATTTCTTGTTGATAACGCCGAATCACATCACCTAATTGATTGGGATGTTCCGTAGATTCTGTAATTATCTGTAAACCCAATTCATTTAAACAATTTATCGCTTCTTGGTAACGTTCTTGTCCTTGACGAGAATTACTATTTATTAACAATAGTGCGCGGAGGCTCATTTTGGCTACCTTTTGTAGTTTGTATATGGAATTATTTACATCTATTTACTGAAAATCTCAGTGCAGGATGATCAAAAGGTTGAGACTTAACTGATTATAGAATACAACAATATGGTTCTATCGGAATCCAGTTTAATTATTGAAAAGATCCGTAAGCTATGTTAGAGACAGCGTAACACGCCAACCCATTGCTAATCTTGCATTACGGATTTCATTTTATGGCGAAGCACTATCCGCACCCTACAATACTTAATTTGGTTCATAAATCAAATAGTAATCCTATATAGCAGTTGTCAAGCCTGTAGGGGTTTCCTCGCCCTCTATTTTATTTTATCCTCAAGATAACTACTATAGTAATCATTATTTATTCCTTATTTTTCTTCATATCCATCTAAAGGAATATCTATTATTTAATAATATTTTGACTTGATTTTATTGATATAGAATAGGGGCAGTTTTGCAACCCAAGATAAACATGAGTTCATCAACGATTTTACAAAACATGGAAAGACATCTTCCCATAGTGGGAGATGTGCATACTAAAAGTCCAATTGCTTACAAAGCAACCCGTCTTGCGGTTAGTACAGTTAACGCAGTGCAAATGGCAATAGCCGAGTCTTATATCAATGGATTAGAAGTACCGGATGCTGTGTTGCGATCGCTTTTTGATAGTTGTATGCCCATCTTTTTTAAATATTTCCCATCCCTGCTTGCCCCCTACGAATGGGTATTAACAGAAACAGACCATACTGCCGAAGGTTCGCGGGATTTAATGAAGATTCAGTACGACTTACCTCAAGCTATGCTGAATCCCATGTTAGGTGATGGAAAACTCATTTATCCCAAATATAGCATGGGATTGTGGGAAAAAGGAGCAGCTAATCTCGAACAATCACAAATGCAAATGATTGATGATGTAATTGACAAATTAGAAATCAAAGATGGTGATAATATTTTAGATTTTGGCTGTGGTTGGGGCTGCGTAGCTAATTATATTCTTGCCAAATTTCCCAATGTTAAATTCACAGGAATTAACTTGAGTCACCATCAATGTGAATATATGCGTCAAAAAATGCAAGATCCTGAAAGTTATCTTAGTTCTGGTCGTTTTACTCTCTATGAAGGAGATTTAAACGATGCCAAATTTGAAACAAAATTTGATAAAATTCTCTCAATTGGCGTTTTTTGTCATGTAGGTAATTTAACAAAAGCTTTCCGAAAACTGGCATCTTTTCTCAAGGATAACGGCAAAGTTTTTATTCATATTATTACAGTCCGCACCCCGAATAATATATCCAGTGTTTTCACTCACAAATACATTTTTCCTCATGGACGTTACTGGAAATATGATGCGATTCCCAGCTATAATCAAGACCTCAAAACTATTGACCAATGGTATCTTAATGGTTCTAATTATTCCCAAACTTTTGCAAGTTGGTTAAAAAACTTTGATGATTCTCAGGCAATAGTTAAAGATTTAGATTACGGTATTGACTATGCCAAATTTCGCCGCATCTGGAGATTTTATTTAATTTGGTTTGTTGCTAATTTCGCCAGTTGCGATGGTGAATACAACGGTAATGGCCAATATTTAATGGTTCATGCCTAATCTTTGATTTTAGTTATAGCATTGCTTCAGTAGGTTGGGTTGACGCAAGGAAACCCAACATTATTAAACCTGATGATTAAAGCTGTTGTTGGGTTACGCTGTTGCTTAACTCAACCTACATTAGTTATTCTGATTCTTTGTCGATCATTGGTTTTTGAGCCGTGTGTCGCACAAAAATAATTTGAACATTATCATCAACAATTGTAAAAATAATTCGATAGGCGTTTCGTCCCTTTCCGTATATAAGTTGTCGTATTTCTTGATCAAAAAAGTCATTTTCAAATGCTAGAGAACAACGAGAAGGCATTTTTTCTAGTGCTAGAATAGATTTATATAATCCTTCTAACCATGTTCTAGCCTTTTGGTGAGAAATATTAATAAACCAGAAATAAGCTTCTTCTATGGCTTTTTGTGCTTCTGGTTGGATGATAATTTGATATTTCTCATTCATTGGGAACTGTCTCATTTATTAAACAATTCATTAAAGAAATCTTCGGCTTTTTTTCCTTCACCTTTCTGCATTTGTTCTAAGCCAAGTTTAATACCTTTTAATGTTTCTACTAACTCAGCAGCATCTAAAAGTTCTTGATAAGATTCTGCATCTTGAACAACTAACTCGGCTTTTCCGTTGACAGTGAGAACTAAGGGGTGTTTTGTTTTTTTAATCTGTTGTAGAAATTCAGTGGTGTTACGCTTAAATTCGGTGAGGGAATGTATATCTTTACTAAGATTGATCATGGCTGCAAGTTTAATTAGCATCTAATTCGATGTTAGTTGTGATTGGTGGTGTTTGTCAATGATTTTTTTTGAGTGGGTTGGTTATTAAAGCTGTTGTTTGGTTGCGCTGTTGCTTAAACTAACCTAAATTACTTACAGTATATGGTTATAATTGCATTTGTTCGGGTAATACTTTGAAGGAAAGCAGCGATGAAAGAGTATAAAAGTTCACAGATATTTGTACCAGGTAGAATGCCACTGCATACTTATGTGGCTCGTTCAGAAAGAAATTTGGAAAATAAATTACGTTCGGCAACTGATAATTTGTGCAAACTAGTGACCATAACAGGTGCAACAAAGTCTGGTAAAACAGTTTTAACTATACTAAAAACGGTTGAGACATGGACTTTTGTAAAATCACGAAAACCCCAGATTTGTAGGGGTTTAGCACTGCTAAACCCCTACCCGGAGAATCAAGTAATTAAGCCGTGTTGAGTATAATAAAGTATTTCCCAAAAATCAAATAAATCTTTGGATAGATGGGGGAACGATTGGAGAAGAGGATGATTTTTGGCATTATATTTTAGCAGGAATTAAAGGTTACACTGATGTAGAGCGAGAAAAGTCAAAGGAAACTACATCATCAATTAAAGGGGAAATTGAAGCGGAAGCCAATATGGCTTTTGTTATAAAAGGAAAAGGAAATCTGGGATCATAATACTCTGAAAATAGTGGTATAGCAGAAAGTAAAAGTATTTCTTTTAGCCCACGTTCCGCCGCAATAACCCAACTTCGGAAGACAAATATTCCTTTAATTATTGATGATTTTCACTACTTTGATAGGGACTTTCAAGGAAATATTATTCGCGCCCTAAAACCTTTGATTTTTGATGGACTTCCTGTTATTCTTATCGCTATACCTCATCGTAGATATGATGCAGTCAAAGTAGAAAGAGAAATTACTGGAAGGCTTGAGTCAATCACCATTCCAAGCTGGAGTCATGAAGAGTTATTAGAGATTCCAAATGAAGGATTTCCATTACTTAATGTACAGTTATCTCAAGAGATTGCCTTGCGTTTAGCATCGGAAGCGTATGGTAGCCCTCATCTTATGCAGGAATTTTGCCGTGAACTTACAAACTTTTACAAAGTTGAAGCAACTTTATCAGAAAAACTAGAAATAAATAGTGTACCTGATGAAGTAACTGTTCACACTCCCCCACTAAAAAGGAATTAGGAAGTAACAGGGATA
>NZ_VIKX01000154.1 GCF_009711935.1 Dolichospermum sp. UHCC 0259
TACTTCTACCTACCCTATAAACTCTCGAAAGTGGGGGGAGAGTGAAAAACTACGAGAGATGTGCGGCATTGAAACCCAAATCGGTTTCTTTCACCGAAGCAGCAGCAGCACCTCTGGTTTTAATAACTGCTTGGGAAGCTTTATATGAACGGGGGAGACTTGAACCAGGAGAAAAGGTATTAGTTCATGCAGGTGCGGGTGGTGTTGGTCATGTGGCTATTCAATTGGCTAAACTCAAAGGTGCTGAAGTAGCGACTACGGTTAGTTCACAAGAAAAGGCTAATTTTGTCACTCAACTTGGTGCTGATAAGGTGATTTTTTACAAAGAAACTGATTTTGTTGAATCTGTATTAGATTGGACTAATGGTGAAGGTGCAGATTTAGTTTTTGATACTGTGGGTGGTGATACTTTGGAAAAATCTTTTCCTGCGGTGCGACTTTATGGCGATATTGTGACTATTCTAGAACCGAAAGCTAATACTGTTTGGAAAGTTGCTAGAAACAGAAATCTCCGCATTGGGTTAGAATTAATGTTAACACCGTTGTTGATAGGAAATGTGGAATCTTTAATACATCATGGGGATATTTTACAAGAATGTGCTAATTGGATAGATGCAGGAAAGTTAAAAATTGAAGTTAGTCAGACTTTCCCTTTAGCGTCAGCAGCAAAAGCACACGCTTTGGTGGAAACTGGTTCTGTGCTGGGTAAGGTTGTTTTATTGAATTAATAATTGAGTAGGGAATTTGTTGAGATTGTTTTGTCACTTTAGCTATTTACAAAGATGGGATTTTTCTCAACTTTGGCAAATAAAAAACACCATTAAAAAAATAAACCTATTATTTGCGGAATTGGGAAGAATTATCATATCTAAATCCGCAGTAATATTGTTTATTTGCATCTTTTCTATATTTTTATTTCCTGTTTCTACTTTTGCAGTTCCCAATGAACCTATAACTTTAACTTGGGAATTATTACAAGAACGAGTTAAATCCCCAATTTTGCGAGATGGTAATTTAACTGTAGATTTAAGGAAAATGGTGATTGATTTACGTCCAGAAAATGCTATTTTTCGGGATAATTTTTATCAATTACTTAGAAAAGAATTACAAAAAACTGGGGCGACAGCTTTGGGTTTAGATTTGAGTAATTCTGTGATTGAAGGTGATTTTTATGGTAGTGATTTGGGCTTAAGAACTCCTCTTTATGCTCAAGGAATAGCCCAAATTTTTACACATACAGAACAGGAACAGTTAGAAAGTTTACGTTCAATATGTTTGCAATCTTTAGCAAGAGCTTTTCCTAATGCTAAAGATTGTAAATCTTTGTTGAATAATCAGCCTAATAATTCTAGTAGTATTTCTGTATTTCGTGGGGCTTTAATCATGGTAGAAAGTCGTTTTCATGGGGAAGTAAAATTCTCGAATACGTTCTTTCTCCAACCTGTAAATGTTCAAGGGGCAAACTTTTTAAAACCTACTAATTGGGATGAATCTAGATTTAGTCGAACTGTGAGTTTTCGTGGAGCTATTTTTCACGCTCTGAGTAGTTTTCAAGGTAGCATTTTCTTTGAAAAAGCCAATTTTCAAAATATTAAGTTTCTAGATTCCACTAATTTTCAAGGTGATGTATTTTGTGAGGATGTGAAATTCAATCAAGGAAAGTTTCAACAAATAGTGAAGTTTAATAGTAGTTATTGGCAGAAAAAAGCTGATTTTTCTAGTACGATTTTTAATAATCAAGTTAATTTTAATCAGGTGAATTTTCATCAATCTCTATTAATGAAAGATGCTATTTTTAAGCAAGCTCTAATTTTTAGAGAATCTGAGTTTAATGAATCTGTAGATTTGCAGAGTGCAAGTATTCTTAATCAAGCTGATTTTAGTGATGTCAAGTTTGCAAAAACCGCATTTTTAAATGTTTCTGGGTTAGTTTTTAATTCTAATCAAGCCAAAATTTTAGGTAATGTTGGCGAAATTGGTAAAAAGTTGATTGTGCTAACATTACGAGGTAATCAAAATATTTTGCGGAATTTAAGTCAAAATTTCCGGTTACAACAGCAGGTTAGTGATGCAAATCAGTTGGAATATACAAAACAACGGTTAAGATTAATTGAATTAAGTCATCAGTTGGTAGCTGTTAATATTAATACTGCTGCTGCGAATAGGTTAATAAATTTAGGGTTTTCAGCAACTCAAGCGGCGGAAATTAATCAATATCGTCAAATCAAACATTTTCGGAATATTAGCGAATTACTGGTTTTACCTGATGTGGATTTGGAAATATATAATCAGTTAAGTGAGAAAATTGTTGCTACTGAACCTCTAGTTTTGAGTGGGTGGGTAGTTAGATATTTAAATTGGTTGTTATTGAGTTTATTGTTGTTGTTAAGTGGTTATGGGACAAATTTTTGGTTAGTATTTGGTGTGGGTGGTGTGGTTATTTCCTGTTTTGGTGTATTATTTTGGTTAGTTGATCGTTTTCGTCGTTTGTCTCCTGTAGCAATTATTCCTAGATATTATGAAACTGTTTGTATATTAGTTAGTTTTATTTGTTTAATATCTGGTAGTTTATTGGCAATTTTTCGTAATTCTGGCAGTCCTTGGTTAACTTTATTGTGTTTATTTATGATTATTTTTCCCCTACCTGGGATTTTATTATGGCGACTTTATGAACAAGGACGTTATCATGATTTAATGGATGTTTCTTATTTTCGAGAAGATGGAACATTAAGACAGCTAAGATTATTAATTGGGAGATTACCCGTTATTCCCAGAAATCCTAGTTTTCGGGAAAGATATATGCCGCTATTATGGGATAAACGTTGGAATTGGCTGAATTATTATGATTTTAGTTTGAATAATTTGGTAAGATTAGGATTTAATGATATTCGTTTACGCGATGAACATTTACCAGGAATTATTTCTACTTTAGCTTGGTATCAGTGGAGTTTAGGGTTACTTTATATTATTCTCGCTGGTTGGACGCTGTCGCGGACAATTCCTGGTTTAAATTTATTAATTTATCTAAAATAGATTGATGACCCCTAATTTTTTGAAAAATTCAGGGATCTTTGTGCAGAAGAATTGCAAATAACTATACATATTTTCCTTGATTTATTTAGCAACAAAAATTAATCTACTGCTTTAATCAATCCACTAAGTAACCCATCAAATACACGACTGATTTGTTTACGATCATGATCGTCTAATCCTTCTTTTAATAATAGGCTAGACATGAGTAGCTGCTGATCTTGTTTTGTAATTGTGCGAACGGAAAATATGCGTTGTAAGACAGTTTCCAATAAAACTGGACTGGAGTTATTATTATTTTGCATATTCTTGACTACGAACTTTATTTTTTATCGTTTATAAAACTAAGGTATATTAATTCAGGGATTTTTGTATTCGTATCTCTACGGAATTATCAAAAATCAGTATTTGTGGATTTTGTGCATTTATCAATAGACAGGTTTTCAGTAAAATTACTTGTTAGTTCAATTAATTAGAAAGTGGATAGTTTATGACGATAGCTAAAATTGGCATCATTGGTGGAAGCGGGTTGTATAAGATGGAAGCACTGAAAAATGTGGAGGAAATAGAGATTTCTACTCCTTTTGGTTCACCGTCGGATGCGATTATTCTCGGAACTTTAGAGGAGACTCGCGTGGCGTTTTTAGCGCGTCATGGTCGTAATCATACGTTGTTACCTTCTGAGTTGCCGTTTCGGGCTAATATTTACGCGATGAAGCAATTGGGGGTAGAATACTTAATATCTGCGAGCGCTGTGGGTTCTTTGAAGGCTGAAGCTAAACCCCTGGATATGGTAATTCCTGATCAGTTCATTGATCGCACTAAGAATCGCATTTCTACGTTCTTTGGTGAGGGGATTGTGGCGCATATTGCTTTTGGTGAGCCGATTTGCCAGAACTTGGCTGGGGTTTTGGGGGATGCGATCGCTTTTTTAAATTTACCAGATGTCACGTTACACGATGGTGGTACTTACGTATGTATGGAGGGACCGGCTTTTTCCACTCAGGCTGAATCTCATCTCTATCGGAGTTGGGATGCTACGGTAATCGGGATGACAAATTTACCCGAAGCGAAGTTAGCACGGGAAGCGGAAATTGCTTATGCAACTTTGGCACTGGTAACGGATTATGATTGTTGGCATCCCGATCATGATAGTGTGACGGTGGAAATGGTAATTGGTAATTTACATAAGAATGCGGTAAATGCACAAAAGGTAATTCAAGAAACTGTGAAGCGGTTGAGTGCAAATCCCCCTGCTAGTGAGGCGCATTCGGCTTTGAAGTATGCGATTTTGACGAATTTGGAGAAAGCGCCAGCAGCAACTAAGGAGAAGCTAGGTTTGTTGTTGGAGAAGTATTTGTAAGGGAATAGGGGATTGGGGATGAGGGTAAAAATAAAATGCAGCTTTTATTTATCAAAATCTATTTCTTGTGGTTCTGTTACTATTGCGAATCCTGCTAAAATTTGTCTAATTCTTTCTTTTGATAGCTTACCAATTTTTTCAGTTAATAAAGCTTTATCTACTGTAAAAATCTGTGATACATTTACCACACTTTGCCGATCAAGATTAGCTTCTCCTAACTCTAGTAAAACATTACCTATTGCCTTAGCTCGTCGCAAATTAGAAGTTAATGCACAAACTATGACTGTTCTAATTTGAGAACTATTGAGTAAATCATTTTGGATGACTACATAAGGACGGATATAAGCTGGTTCTGATCCTAATAGTTCTCCCAAATCAATCCAATAAATATCACCTTGCTTAATTACCATTCTTTTTCTTTTAATTGTCCTTGATGATGTCGCATTGCTGCTAACATTATTTGTTCTGATTCATCTAGATCATCTGCATAAGCTTCATTAACACTTTCTACTAATTGGCGATTTTTTTGACGACGCAAAAATTGTTCCATTGCTATAGCAAATAATTTACTGCGAGGAATTTGCATTGCATTTGCTAAAGCGGTTACTTCCTCATAAAGTGATTCTTCAATTGAAATAGCTGTTTTGATGCTTGTCATTGAGTTATACCTCTTTTCTAACTGAGGGTATAACTTAATTTTACTCTATCTCTATCATTTTCACAAAAGAATTGCCCACCAAGTAATATTTATTTCCCACCACCGCCAGCAAATCAAGATGCAGAGGTTCAGGCTTCTCTGGTAGATTTAATAATGATATTTATTAAGTCCTATATATTATATGGCGATTCCTACGGAGCGCGTCGCTATCGCATTCTCCATAACTCCAGAAAACCGGTACATCAATCTTAACATTTGCCTTATTTCATCAGAAACAGGATGTCCAGGATTAAAGGATTTACAGGATAGAGATTGACATTTTTTTTAGTCATTAATCCCACCAATAAGTAATAACTACACCATCTCGCTGTTGCCAAAGCGACTCACCTTCCAAACCTGCTTCCAATCTCATTCGTAACTGTCGCCCAAGTCGCAAACCATATTCTTCATTATTACCATCGGTAATATCCACTGAATCTGCACGCCACTTTTTACCCAAATCCAAAAGCTGAGACACGATAGTATCTTGGTTTTCTGTCAAAATGTAGAGAGTATCGCCAGGATAAGCTACGAAGTGTATTATACTCGATTCTGGCATCGGGCGATAATTTGCCATTGCCAATAAGGTATCTACCAAACCACCAAAACTTAAACCATGTTCATCTGGTGCAAAAATCGGTTTCGTAAACAGAAAACTTGCCCATAGATGAGAATGTTGACTAAGATCCCTAACAACCTCCTCCCCATTAAACTCATTAAAGCGACGTTGCCACACCAAAGCTGCAAAAAGTTCCTGGGGACTGTATTCTTGAGCTAGGGTTTGAATTTTGGCTAGGTTTAACATACAGAATTAATAACGGTTTGACTAAATAGGTCTATTCTCTCATCTTATATGAATTATTTGTAAACCGAGATTCATTGCTAATATAACTTATTAGTTATCTAAGTATTTAGCTAATCGAGAGAGAAATCATGGTTCAGAGCGTATCCCCATCAACCATTAAAGCCCCCAAACCAGGAATTAAGCAACCAAGTCAAGAAACATTGCGATCGCAACCCAAACTCTGGAATAATTGGCAATCAAGGTCATGGAGTCGTTTTTTCCTCGGTTACAAAAATGCTCTGATTACAATTTGCAAATATCAGAAATTGAACGCAGTTCTCAACCTAAATTAGTAAAATTACTGCGTAAAGTTCCTTTATTCATGGGCATTATTGGGAATTTATTATTAGTTTATTTAATTAAACCCATTGATACTGAGAATTTGCGGGGAACTGTTCGTTAAATTAAAAGCAAAGATCCCCGACTTCTTTAAGAAGTCGGGGATCTGAATTCTGAATAGAAGTTAGTCAGAAATACCAGCATCTCGCAGGCGTTTTTCTAACTCTTCCAAACGTTTTAAAGCTGCTTCTTTTGCAAGTCGTTCTTGTTGCACTAACTCAGAACCCCAAAGTAGCAAATTACCATCTTTATCCCACCAGCGTAACCAGTAACCTTGACGGTTTTCGCGTTTTCCTTGCCAAACACCAATAAATAATTCCATTTCAGTTAACCAATAACGGTTATTTTCATCTGAAGAACGTAATTTATAGTGTCCATTTTCATGCAAGTGATATATTTCTAATTCACCAATATCTGGTTGAAAAATGATGTAGTTAGGAACTTGTAAAACCTGTTCATAATAAAACCATTTTCCGGGAGGATAGGTGTGTTTATTAGAATATTCACTGCCATCTGTATCGGAAAGAAATTCCATTACCACCGCAGGAATTTGTCCCTGTTTATGGGGGGTGTAGCTGCGTTGGATTTGTTCTCTAGGCACTGTAATTTGCGGCACGTAAACCCAGTCAGGGGCTTTGATGACAAATTTATCATTTACTGTGGCACAGATGCCGTAATTGGTAGTAGCGATCGCAGTTTCTATAAGTTTGCCGGTGAGTTCTAGGCTTTCCGTGAGTGCTGCCGCTAGACTGGGTTGATTGACATTATCCACAGGTTCATCGTCTAAAACGAAGTCTTCGGGTAAGAGTTCCCAAGTGATTTTGGTGGTCGAAGCACTTACAACCATAGGAAACACAAATAAGGGGTTAGATATTAGTATATAGTTATTCTCAATCAAATGTGAACACGACAATAACGAGATCCCCGTCTTCTGAGATGAATTCATAATTTATTTGCAAGATCCAAAAAGAAGTCGGGGATCTTATAAAACTTCTAATCATGTATTATCCCATCTGGCATAATTGCTCCTTCAAAATCTGTATCTGTGAGAATTACTCCGGTTAAATCTGCTCCTTGTAAGTTAGCATTTTTCAAGATAACATAACTCAGATTTGCATAACTTAAATCTGCATTTTTTAAACTAGCATTTGTTAAATCTGTCGTTACTTCTCCCCATTGAATTATGCGCCCTAAATTAGCTCGACATAATTTTGCACCATCTAAGTTAGCATGATGTAAAGTGGCGGTTCGTAAGTCTGCATAACTTAAATCTGCATGAGTTAATACTGCATATCCTAAGTCTGTCCGTTGGTTGGAACTGGGGCGTAAATCTGCTTTAATTAATAACGAACCAGAAAGTTTTGTTAAATGGAAAGTATAATTTTTGATTAATTCACTTAATAACTATATAGTGATTTTGTCGCATTTTTGTGATTTGGTGAACTTTTTTATCTCCTATTCCTAAATTATTGATATTTAGTTATAATCTTAAGTAGTGATGAATTGTTGTGCTGATGATGAGTTGCCATAATGCCGAAAACAAAGCCATCTACAGGTGATCCAGCTATTATTGCAGCCGTGGCTGACTATTTCAAGGTGTTATCCGAAGGAAGTCGGTTACAAATTTTAACTTGTCTCAAATCAGGTTCTATGAATGTGATGGAGATTGGGGAAGCAACGGGGTTAGGGCAGGCCAATCTATCTAAGCATTTGAAAGTGTTAACTCAAGCAGGAATTTTATCTCGTAAACCCAAGGGGACGAGCGCCTATTATGACATTGCCGACCCGGTTATTTTTGAACTTTGTGAGTTAGCGTGCGATCGCATTAGTGAGCGTATACAACAGCAAGCTGAAAGTTTGAAAGCTTTTCATAGTAAAAATACAGTATTTTAAATAGGGCTTGCTGAATCAGTGAATCTTGACTGGGCGCAGGCCCTGCGCCCCTACTTCCTAAACAACCTGAAAACTAAAGTTCAAGCTTGCCCAATGATTAACAGCTAAAACATAGGCATCATTGGCCGTAATATTAATATCAGTTTCGACTTTACTAGCGTTATGTAAATCCTGTAATATGGCTTGGGCAACTTCCAAAGGATTGACGATAGGACTAATAGCTTGTTGATCTGTGGTAGGATATTTAGCGATAGCTGCGCTGGCCGAAGGCATCGCCAATCCTGTGAGAGTTTCTTTAAACGGTGCGGTACTCAGGATAATTTGGTGTTCACAAAAAGTATAACGAGTCGGCAATAACCAACCAGATACAGATTGATTATCTGGTATTTTCATAGTTTGGCCTGGAGGAATGAGAATTTCTATTAGTTGGGGTTTGGTAGGAGGAATTTCTGTGGCTGGAAAAACTTCCCAAGGATAATAAGCAAAGGCATTTTGATTATTATTTAAACCCACTAAAATTAAGTATATAGGGCGATCGCTCAAATTTTCGATTTTATATTGCAAGCGACTCCCCACAGGAATTGTCGGCATAGCAATTCCCTCATAGCCAGGTAGTTGTAAAATGTTGTCCTGACTAGCAGTTCCCAAAGTGTCCCGCACCATAAACACACGGGGGACAATACTATTCACAACCTCTAAAGTTGCCCTCACAGGTAAACGAGAAGAACCTTGATTTTCTGTCAACTGCCACAACTTTGATGCCAACAAAGTCGAAAATTGCGGTGTTAATCGCTGTACTGCCACCTTCACCGCTTCCCCAACTTCCCCGATAGTATTAATAATTGGTTCACCACCCAGGCAAAAAAGACCATAACGGCTAGGAATTTGGGCAACTTTACCAAATACATAATCAGCGGTTTCTTGGGTGGTAACAATATTAGCAATTCGGCTAATTCCCGAAAAAACGCTAGTAGCATCTACCACTTCAATTCTTTCCAAATTCTCATCTAAAGCCACATTTACAGAAATATTGCGGGGTAATATGCGAATACTTTCTTGAACTCTTTGCCCAACTTGAGGTAGATTAGCAATCTCCTTATTTGTCAATTTAGCTTTAGCTACTAACCCACTTCGTGATTTAACAGTTAATTCTGCCCCTGTATCCAGAATTAACCGAGAATTTACGCCATAATTAGTGAGAACGTGGAGAGGTAATCCCCCCAACCATAACTTGAATATTTTACCATCTTCTTCTATGGCTTGAACCACGCCAATACTTCTCAAGTTATCAATGGGAAAATAATCAATAATTAAGTTATTTGTAAATTTCTTTGAGTCATTTAATAAACTTGGTTGTTGTTTTCCACCCAACTGATACATGGAAGTGGCAACACCAGAAAGAAAAACCGAAATTGTTTTAGCTGGGGTAGTTTCCCACAAATATTGAGTTAAAGCATAAGTTAATAATCCCGCAGTGCCATTAGAGAAAATAAATTCTCCGGCTTGCTGATTTAGTTCTGAGGTAGCATTGATAATTAGAGGATGATTATTAGCTGATTTCTGATTTTTTAGTTGGGATAAAAACTCTAATTCTTTGATTTGTAAAATTGCCGTTGATAATTCTGGACGAGTCCGCACTCGTAAACCAGTGGGTTTTAAATCAGGAGAATGGTTGTAACTGGTATCTAATATTGCCGTAACTTGATTTGTCGGGAGCGATCGCAATAATAATAACAGACTTTCTGTCAATAAATAGTTTCTTGATTTTGTACCTAATAAATTATTCTCATCAACAGGAACTATGGCATTTGCTAATATTCCCGTCCCCAAATTCACACAAGTCCCATAGCCAGAAAAATGGAAAATCACCACATCTCCAGATTTGGCTTGCTTACCCAAGTGATCTAAAAAAGCCGCTTTAATAAAATCTTTACTAGCTTGTTCATCAGTTAAAGTTAGAATATCCGCTGCTGCAAAGCCACAACGATTAATTAACAGTTCTGTTTGCAATTCCACATCAGTTATACAACCCCCCAGGGCAGGACTTTGTGGATATTGATTAATACCTATCAATAATGCCAACTTTCGCTGGTTAGTTTGTGCTAAAGCTTGGTAATAGGGATTTCCCAAACTCAACCACTCAGTTTCCGCCACTCCCAATGCCGCTAATAAGCCGCTAATCCGTTGTAAAAACCTACGCCGTTCCATAGTTAGCTATCAGACCCTAGCCCATTAGCTAATAGCTTAAAGGCTAAAGTCTGTACAGTAAAGTTTTTGATCTTAATCTAAACTAATACAGGTGAAATTTTCATAGACCGGGTTAACTCAGCCGCAACTTCTGGACGAGAAAATTCTGGTGGTGGTAATTCACCCCGACGTAACATTTCCCGAACCTTTGTTCCTGACAGGTGAACTCGTTCCTCTGGACTACTAGGACTGGTTTTAGTTGTGGCCATTTGTTTGGTGCGCTTACAATAGAAAGCGTGTTCAAACTTCATTGGCACAATTCCCAACTCTTCAGGGGCAAATTCATCGAATATATACTGAGCGTCATACGTGCCGTAGTAGTCACCCACACCAGCATGATCACGTCCAACAATAAAATGTGTACAGCCGTAATTTTTCCGCACTAAAGCATGGAAAATAGCTTCTCTTGGACCGGCATAACGCATAGCTGCCGGGTTGATTGCCAAAATTACTCTATCTACAGGGTAATAGTGTTCTAGTAAAATTTCATAACAACGCATCCGCACATCAGCGGCGATGTCATCCTCTTTAGTTGCCCCTACAAGTGGGTGCAAAAATAGACCATCTACAGTTTCTAAAGCGCATTTTTGAATATATTCATGGGCGCGGTGGATAGGATTGCGAGTTTGGAAACCCACAATTGTTTTCCAGCCTTTTTCTCGAAACATTTCCCGTGACGCAGCGGGGTCAATTTGGTAGCTGGGAAAATGGGGATGAGAATCGCGTTGTAATAACCAAATATCACCTGCTAGGTTGATAGAACCTTGGTTATAAACTACCTGTACCCCAGGATGTTTCAGATCATCAGTGCGGTAAACATTGATGGCTTCTAGTTGTTTGTCGTAGGTATACTTCTCGGTCAGTTCCAATACCCCAATAAACTCGCCTCTGGGGTTATCCAGACGCACTAAACCGCCTTTTTGTAGAGGGGCTGCTACTTCTTCGGTTACAGACAGTGTAATAGGAATTGACCAGACAATACCGTTAGCTAACCGCATTTCTGTGACGACTCGGTTATAGTCTGCTTGGTTCATGAAACCAGTCAAAGGACTAAAACCACCAATGGCAATCATTTCTAAATCGGAAACTGCTCGTTCATCAAGTTCCACACGCGGTAAAAAGTCAGCTTTGGAGAGAAATATTTCTCTTTGTGCTGAGGAAGCAACCCGGTTAATTAACTCTCCACCGTGGGCGGCAATGGCATCTGGATGGTAACTCAACGTAATTTTTCCCTAATTGTTGCAAACTATGTACTAAGTTACCAAATTATTGGTACACATTGTTAAATTTCTGTGAATTTTTTTCCTTTGCCGGTCGGAAAGGGTGAGATTAGGGAATGGGTAATGGGTAATGGGTAATGGGTAATGGGTAAAAAATTTTATTCTTTCTTCCTCCTTCTTTCTTCTTTCTTCTTTCTCCTGACTCCTGACTCCTGACTCCTGACTCCTGAACTCCTGTCTCCTCCCATAAGACATTACAAACAATTACAATAAAAGTTGTGTTACACCAAAGTTTAAACTCAAGAGAGTTTTCAAATTAAGCATAAATAGAAGATTCACCCAAACATAGAGGAGTTGATAATATGGGTATAAAATTTCCAGTTTTGAGTGGGGTACTGGTACTTCTTGCTACTAGTTTTGTCTTGCCTTCAGTTGCTAAAGCTGAAACTGAAACAACCAGTAGTATGTTTGAACGGGCTTATTTTCGCCATGATCCTAACTTTTATGAAAATGGCAGTTTAAAACGTAAAGTAGATGCTTTAATTGGACCTGGGAAAAAATTTGGTACTACTTTTACTGACAATGAAATCGTTAAAGATGCTGAGTTAGTAAATACTCTTTATCTTGATGCTATGGCTCAACAAACCTTAAATGATCCCTATCTGCGGACACCTGATTTACCTAACCCCTACGATTCTTCTTTGTTAATGACTCCCCGCTATAATGGCAATCAGCTTAAAGTTGGGACTGAATACCGTTTTGATAATTCACAACGGCGGTAGAAATAATACAGCAGGAGTCAGGAGTCAGGATGAAGAAAGAGAAGAAAGAATAAAGAAGGAAGTTTCTCTCTTCTTCCCTGTTCCCTGTTCCCTGTTCCCTGTTCCCTGTTCCCTGTTCCCTGTTCCCTTTTTTTGTAATTCTACAACCTCACATCAGGAGGAAGTAGCACCTTATTAATTACATGAATTACGCCATTACTAGCTTTAACATCTGCTTTAGTAACTTTGGCATTACCTACAGACACTACGCCTTTTTCAGCTTGTATGTCTACTGGTTGACCTTCCACTGTTTTTACTGCACCGCTTTTGATGTCTTTAGCGTAAACTGCACCCGGAACTACGTGATAGGTCAAAATTTTGACTAAAGTTCCTTTGTTTTCTGGCTTCAAAAGTTTCTCTAAAGTTCCCTTTGGTAAGGCAGCAAAGGCTGCGTCTGTGGGTGCAAATACGGTAAATGGTCCTTGACCGGATAAAGTTTCGACTAAACCTGCTGCTTTAATAGCTGTTACTAGGGTTTTCAAAGAACTGTTACTACTGGCAACATCAATAATTGTTCCTACATTGGTTGTACTAATATCAGGTTTTTTGCTCCTGGGCGCAGATTGGCTTTCTGCAAAGGTAGGAACACTGACGAAAAAGGTGGTTGCAGCTACAGCGATAGCAAGTGTTTTAGCAAAAATGGAATTCATGATTTCTCGCTCCCACAAGTTATAGTTGAAATTCACTACCAGAATTGTCACAAAATTTAACAATTTGTGTTCATTTGTATAGCAACGGTCAAGGTGGTTAAGCTGTCACGCATTTAAATTGCTGGTTGAGATCAGGGAACAGGGAAGAGTTTGATGGCTTATTTTCTAACTTCACTAAATCAAATTTAGATGCGTCCTAGCTTAGGATATGAATTGTTCGTGTCAACGTACCGTAGGTATTCATGAAACTCCGTCCACAACAGGTTTTTACTCCTGACTCGGTGACTCCTGCTCTAACTATTCTGCCAGCATGGCTAACAGTTGTGCCTCTGTCAATTGGCTAATTCCTAAATTCTGGGCTTTTTCCAGCTTAGAACCGGCATCTGCACCCACAACTAAAAAGTCTGTTTTTTTGCTAACTGAATCAGTAATTTTACCACCTGCTTTTTGAATTAAGGCTTTGGCTTCATCCCGTTTTAAGGTTGGTAATGTGCCGGTGACGACAAAGGTTTTTCCCGCAAAATTTTGATGAATTTCCTCTACTGCTTTGCTTTGGGTGCTGTTGGCTAATTGTAAGCCAATGGTCTGGATACGGGAAATTAAGGTTTGATTGGCTGGAGTCCGAAACCATTGATAGACTGATTGGGCGATTTCTGCACCGATACCATAAACGCCTTCAATATCCGATTGTTTGGCGGCTGTTAACTCAGCGACGGTGGTAAACTTCTCTGTCAGTAATTGGGCGTTGACGCTGCCAACGTGACGGATGCCTAAACCATATAATACTCTAGACCAGGGTTGGGTTTTTGATTGAGCGATCGCATTCACCAATTTTTCCGCTGATTTTTGTCCCATGCGTTCTAATGCACATAATTTATCTGTTGTTAATTCATATAAATCAGCAATGGAATGTACCAAACCTTTATCTACAAGTTGATACACCAACTTTTCTCCCACACCTTTAATATCTAAAGCGTCACGACTGACCCAATGTTCAACCTCACCTTTAAGAATCGCCGCACAGGAAGCATTTACACATCTAGTAACAGCTTCTCCTGTTTCTCTCACTACCTGTTGACCACAGACGGGACAATGGGAAGGCATAATGAAAGGTTGAGTACCAGAGGGACGTAGTTCTTTGATGACCCGGACGACTTCGGGAATGATTTCTCCGGCTTTGCGAACAATTACGGTGTCGCTAATGCGGATATCTAATTGCTCGATGCGATCGCTATTATGTAATGTAGCACGGGAAACAGTTGTTCCCGCTAATTGTACGGGCAACATTTCCGCCAAAGGAGTTAAAGCCCCAGTTCTGCCAACATTGACAGTAATTTTTACTACACGGGTTGGGGCTTCTTCCGCCGGATATTTTAAGGCTATAGCCCAGCGGGGAAACTTCTGTGTAAACCCCAGTTGTTCTTGGAGTCTAAAAGTATTTAATTTAACGACAACGCCATCCGTCATATAGGGAGAATTCAGCCTTTCTGTATCCCAATATTGGTAATATTCAGCAACTTCAGCAATAGAATGGCAGAGTTTATGATTGGTATCAACTCGAAAACCCATTTTTTGCAACAATTCCAAAGCTTCCCATTGGGTATTCGCAATACTAGAATCATCCAAGCCCGTAATATGCAGAGTATAAGCAAAGAAATCTAACTGTCGCTGTGCTACAATCCGTGAATCCAATTGTCTGAGCGTACCTGCCACAGCATTACGCGGATTAGCAAATAACTGTTCTCCAGCTTTTTGCCTCTTCTCGTTAATTTCCTTGAATACCTGTAAAGGTAGAAATGCTTCTCCTCGAACTTCCACCTTAGCAATATTTTCCAACCCGTCAAAATTCAAACGGAGGGGAATTGAGCGAATAGTCCTGACATTTTGGGTAATATCCTCACCCATTACCCCATCTCCTCGCGTTGTCCCCCTGACTAGAAAGCCGTTTTCGTAAGTTAAAGCCAAAGCTGCACCATCAATTTTTAACTCAGATACATATTCTACTTCTCCGGTATTATACTGAGTAGGTGAGTATCGCCGCCACCGCTGATCCCAACTTTGCAATTCTTCAATATTGAAAGCATTTTCCAGACTATATAGAGGAATATTATGACGGACTGAAGTAAAATGGGTGGCGGGGCGATCACCTACACGCTGAGTCGGACTATCAGGAGTAATTAATTCAGGATTTTGCGTTTCTAATTCTTGCAACTCTCGATACAGCCGATCATAGACCGTATCTTCCATAAGTGGCGCATCTAAAACATAATAGGCATAACCAGCTTGTTGTAACAAGCGGCGTAACTCTTCTATACGTTTTACTTCCGGTTGATTTGACATCATCAGTTTCATAACAAAAAATAATAACAGTGGGAATTTAATTATAGGGCTTACGCATTGACAAAGTTTCTTAAATATGTGATGTAGATTTTATCTCTTGTAGGGTGCGTCAGACCCGATAATTTGGTAAAAAACAGATTTCCTCTATCTGACGTGGTTGGTGAGCTTGCCGAACCACACCCTACTAAATAAGTTATTGCCAAAGCCGAAAACAAGGCAATTTCGTTCATTCATCTGATAGTAAGTTAGTGAGCGTCCGTAAGTCCTAAATTATAAGAAAAGTAGCCAGCAATTATGACTCAAACTTTCACAAACAAACCCCCTATTATTATCGCTCATCGTGGTGCAAGTGGCTACCGACCCGAACATACTTTAGCTAGTTATGAATTAGCAATTGATTTAGGTGCTGATTATATTGAACCCGATTTAGTAATTACCAAAGATGGTATTTTAATTGCCCGTCATGAAAATGAAATATCTGAAACTACCGATATTGCTAATCATCCCGAATTTGCTCATTTAAAAACCACAAAAATTATTGATAGTGAAATTATAACAGGTTGGTTTACCGAAGATTTTACCATAGCCGAAATCAAAACCTTAACAGCTAAAGAACGTATTCCCAAATTACGCCCGCAGAACCTAGTCTATGAAAGAATATTTTCTATTCCTACCTTTGCAGAAATTATTGATTTAGCCCAGCATAAAAGTCAAACAACTGGACGCAATATCGGCATTTATCCCGAAACAAAACATCCTAGTTATTTTCAAACAATTGGTTTACCACTAGAACCAACTTTATTATTCAACTTACAAAAAATTAATTTACCTGTATTTATTCAATCTTTTGAAGTTAATAACCTCAAACAATTATCTCAAAAAACAGATTTACCCTTAGTCCAACTAATTAATGACACTGGCAAACCTTACGATTTTATTATGAATAATGATCCTCGAACTTATGCAGATTTACTAAGTCAAAAAGGGTTACAAGAAATTGCTAAATATGCCCAATCAATAGGTGTACATAAAAACTTATTAGTTCCCAGAGATAATCATGATAAATTACTATCACCAACATCCTTAATTATAGATGCTCATGCAGCTAATTTACAAGTTCACGCTTGGACTTTTAGAAATGAGGATTTTTTCTTACCCTTAGACTGTCAAGCAAATCCTGAAAAAGAATATCAATTATTTTTTAACTTGGGTGTGGATGGTGTCTTTAGTGATTATCCAGACAAAGCTTTAAAAGTTAAACTCTATGAATAATTTATCATTAAATCGCTTAACCGAAGTTGCTCAACTTTTCCTTAAATTAGGTATTATTGGTTTTGGTGGGCCAGTTGCCCACATTGCCATGATAGAAGATGAAGTAGTGAAACGTCGTCAATGGGTAACACAGGAACATTTTCTAGATTTGTTAGGGGCAACAAACTTAATTCCTGGACCCAATTCCACTGAAATGGCTATTCATATCGGATATATTTATGCGGGGTGGTTAGGATTAATTGTTGCCGGAATTTGTTTTATTTCTCCTGCGGTTTTAATTACAGGTTTATTGGCTTGGATATATGTCCATTATGGAACTTTACCCCAAGTTGCACCTTTACTTTATGGAATTAAACCTGTTGTTTTAGTAATTATTATAAATGCGATTTGGGGCTTAGGTAAAAAAGCAATAAAAACTCGAAAATTACTGATTATTGCTGTAATAGTTGGCTTGATAACTGGAATTGCTAAAGTTAACGAAGTTATAGCTTTATTCCTAGGAGGAATATTAGGAATGATTTGGTTACGCAGTAGTAATCAAAATAATTTAATGATCATTGGTTTAACCACAGGAACATTTTTACAAACTACCACGACTATAAATACAGCTATCAATAATCATCTGGCTGTACCTTTGTGGCAACTGGGGTTATTTTTTCTCAAAGTTGGTAGTATGCTATTTGGTGGTGGTTATTTATTAATAGCATTTTTGCAAGGAGGATTAGTAGAAGAATACGGGTGGTTAACACAACAACAATTATTAGATGCTATTGCTATCGGGCAATTTACTCCTGGTCCTGTGCTGTCTACGGCGACATTTATCGGTTATGTAATTGCTGGCTTTCCTGGGGCAATTGTGGCAACTTTGGGAATTTTTATCCCTTCATTTTTATTGGTTGCTGCTTTAAATCCTTTCATAAATACTATTCGTAATTCAGCTTGGACAAAACCTTTTTTAGATGCTGTCAATGTGAGTGCTGTGGCATTAATGGTGATAACTACAATTCAATTAGGAATAGCTACGTTAATATTACCGAAAACTTATTATGTGGATTTTTTTAGCTTAGGAATTTCTCTTACTTCCGCAGTTTTAGTCATTCGTTATCGTATTAATGCTGCATACTTGATTTTAGGTGGGGCTATGATTAGTTGGGGTGCTGTAATATTCGGTTATTCTCATTAAGCAAATAAGTTATTTCTGTTGCTAAATTATTCCGGGCATATTGTTCCGCACTATTAAACATTAAGGGGGTAAAATAAATTTTTTCTCGCTGCAAAAATCTTTCTAAAACTTGTTTTCTACCTGCAATATATTCCAATTCTGATACCCAAGCATATTCTTGTCGAATAGCTTGAGAGTATGCTTGATATTCCATAGGGTTAGCGGCTAAAATTGCTAAATCTGCATCAAGTAAAACTTGGCTATTTACATCATCATCTTGATGATATTTAGTATTTAAAATTAACTGATGAACTGTGTTAATATTATTAGTGGGAATTGCTAAATTTTTTAATATCTCAACAGCATAGTCAGCACTTTTTTCTTCATTATCTTGAACATGAGTATCATAAACTATATCATGAAACCAAGCTGCGAGTTTTACAGAAGGTAAATCTTGGGTATAAACTTGTAAAGTATCAATGGTATTAATAATTTGATAAATATGCTTTAATGTGTGGTAATAACGATTAGGACTAGAATAAGCTGCAACTAAATTAGTAAACGCTTTATTTACTAATCTTTTATCTACACTAAAGAGTTGAAATGTATTTTGCCAATGAAAAAATAAAACATCCAGCAAGTTTTGGGGATTCATAGGTACTATCATGTTTAGTTAAAGCCTGACAGATCAACTTATAAAGTGTAAGATATAATATATACACTACAATTCAGGAGTTAAAGAGGCTTAATATTTAGTATTTAGGCATTTCTAACTCAAACAATTCTTCCATATCTATTTTTCAATCATAACTCAATGAAACTTTGGCAGCCTAATCAATATATAAATAACGGTAGATTTGTTATCCAAGCCGTATTGGGTAGTGGGGGATTTGGTGTAACTTATAGTGTTAAAGAAATAGCCACAGATAAAATATTTGTCATTAAAACTCTTAACCATATTCAACAAAGTAAAGTAAATTTTCAACAGCAACAAGTTAAATTTGTTAATGAAGCATTACGATTAGCTAAATGTTCCCATCCTCATATTGTCAAAGTTCACGAAGTCATCGAAGAAGATGGACTTTGGGGAATGGTAATGGAATATATTGATGGCAAAGATTTAGCGGGTTATCTGGATGAATATGATAAATTATCAGAACAAGAAGCCTTATGTTATATTGACCAAATTGGCCAAGCTTTAGAATATGTCCATCATCAAGGATTTTTGCATCGAGATATTAAGCCTAGTAATATTATTTTACGTCAAGGAAAGACAGAAACCGAAGCAGTATTAATAGATTTTGGATTAGCAAGAGAATATAGCAGCGGACAAATTAGTAATATGACTAATGAAAGAACAGATGGTTACGCACCTCCTGAACAATATAGAAAAATCGGTAATTTTGGTCAGTATACAGATGTTTATGCTTTAGCTGCTACCTTATATACTTTGCTGACTAAACAAATCCCGATTCCGGCTGAGTATAGGAGAAATAATCCACTTTTACTACCACCAAAACAATTTAATCCCCAAATTAGTGACAGAGTAAATGATGCTATTATCCAAGGAATGACATTAGAATTTGAAAAACGCCCCCAGTCGGTACGTCAATTTAGGAATTTATTAGGTATAGTTAGCCCTCTTCCCAAACTTCATGAAAAAGTGTCAGCAGTGGGAATGAACTATACAAAATTGCGGGATTTACTCAAAGAGGAAAAATGGCAAGAAGCTGACGTAGAAACAACAAGAGTGATGTTAGCAGTGGTGGGAAAAGAAAATGATGGTTGCTTAAGTGAGGAAGACATTAAAAATTTTCCCTGTGAAGATATTCGCACAATTGATCAATTATGGTTAAATTCTAGTCAGGGACGGTTTGGTTTTTCTGTTCAAAATCGAATTTATCAAAGTTTGCTAAAAGATAGTAATTCTTCACTAGAAATTTGGGATAAATTTGGTGATATTGTCGGCTGGAAACAGGATAAGAAATGGATGTATTATCATGATTTGACTTTTAATATTAGCGCCCCTACAGCACATCTTCCTGGGGGAATTTTTTGGTTTGATTCCTGGTGGGGTAAGTATGGATGGTTTTTAATGGATGGTGTAGAGGCGAGATTTTCGGCTTTATTAAAGAGGATTCTCAATTGTAATATATATCAGGAGTCAGGAGTCAGGAGTCAGGAGTCAGGAGGAAGAATTAGAAGAAGAGAAAAATAGTCTTGAATTTGGTCAAGTGATAGGGTTTTGGTAATTTCAACGCTTATTCCTTGCACAAGTTTCACCTTTTTACCTTCAAACTCTTGATATATATCAGTTCTAGGTTTATATGGCTATAGCTTGCGTGACGACGTAGGAGTCATACGCCACGCTACGCTATCAGCAGACCATATCTAATTCTTCCTCCTAACTCCTGACTCCTCCTATTCAATCAGAACTTCATAAATAGAAATAGCTTTATCTTTACCTTTAACTTTGACGGATTCATCTACGAGTTTTAAAGAAAATAATTCAGGCTTATATAAACTATTCACCACTGATTCTGTAATCAGAATATTACAATTATATTGCTTTGTTAATCCCTCAATTCTAGAAGCTACATTGACAGCATCACCAATTACGGTGGAATCAATACGGGAGGTAAAACCAACTGTACCCATGACTACTGTACCCCGATGAATACCAATTCCTATAGCAATGATTGGTAATCCTTTTTTGGATCGTTCATGATTAAATATATCTAAAGACTTTTGCATCAAAATAGCGGCTTTGAGGGCGCAGTCTGTGCAATCATCATCAAATAAAGCCATGATAGCATCACCGATGTATTTATCAATAAATCCCCCGGATTCATCTATGGCTTTTCCCATACAAGCTAAATAGTCATTTAAAAAGGTAAATATTTCTATGGGTTCCATAGCTTCTGACATAGAAGTATAACCACGAATATCGCAGAATAAAATTGTCATTTTGCGGGTAGAAGCCATCCCAACTGTAATATTTTCTATGCCTTCAGGGGCGATAACAGAAACAAATTTATCGGGTACAAATTTCTCAAATGAGTCTAATGTTTTTTGTAATTTACTAAAAGATATTTGCAATGTTGCTGACATTTCATTAAAGGAATTTGCCAATGCGCCAATTTCATCTCTACGATTATTAATATCTGCACGATGTTGTAAATCTCCTCCAGCAATTTGGGCGACACTGGACTGTAAACGCTGTACAGGATTACTCAACTGACGGGCTAGGATATAGGAACATACCCAACCTACAGCCAATCCTATAGAACCTACTATGAAAGCCTGATTTACTGCATTATTAACAGCACGATCTACTTTTTGTAGAGATAAACCAATTCGTAAAACACCAAGGTGTTTACCTGCTATTGTGCGAATATCTGAAGCTACTTCAATTACTGCATCACCTCGTTTAGCCCGTAAGTTGTCTCCAAAATAACTATCTTTGAGGATAAATGTTTCGATAATGCGAGTTTCTTTAGAGGATTTTAAGGCTTTTTTGGTGACACTTAAAGGAACAATATTAGGAATATATTGGTTTTGATATTCGTTAGGGGAAGCAGCCGCAATTTGATTGTCTTGGCGGATATCTGAAACAAAGACATAGACAAAATCTTGATTTTCTCGCAATATCAAATCTATGTTTAAGCGAATTTGACTCCAATTTTCTTCTGATAATTCATTAGAGTATGTATAGCTGAGAACTTTAGAAATACTTTTAGCATCATTCAACTTTTCTTCGCGGTAGAGAGTATTTTCGCTTTTTACCCATACCGTAACTATCGCAGCAATCAAACCTAGAATTAGTAGGGTGATTGAAGTCATAATTTGAGTATGAATAGAACGAAAAGTAAATATTTTCATAATTGTGGAATTAACTCTTCTACGAAAGTTACCCAGCGTTTATTTTTGGTTTCCTGTGAACAATCATCACCAAAAGCTAGAGTTACGGGACCTCCCATGTTTGCGAGGATTGGCTGTTTATCTTCACCCCATCTAGTAGCTAAAATGATATTACATTTGTTTATTTCTGTAGACGCTAATTTTATAGCTTCCGTTGTTCTGCGGTAAATTGCTGGTTTACCTGTGACGACTACAGAAGTTTGCGGTTTGATACCAGCTAAAGCCAGTACGTCTTTAATTCTGACACCATGTAGTTTAAGTTTGTTACTAGGCCAGCGGACGCGATAACCTACGTTTTGGTTAAGGGTGACTTGTGGTAGTTTATCAAGTTGGGCTAAGTTGAGTTGACGATCGCCTACTCGGAGTGATACCTTCTCTGTACCAAATATAATATGAGTCACATAAAATGCCCAATCTCCTTCGTTATATTTTTGTCGAAGTTGGGGATACTGGGTATAGGGATAGATTAAATAAATTGGCCCCCCTTGGTCACGTTGAATTGGTTTGTCATTTTTAGTCAGTGCTAAGATAATTGGGTAGGTGAGTAGGTCTTCTATTTTGACTGTGACATGATAAGCGTCGTAGCAAACAAAGGTCACTTCTGTTACTCCAGGGGGAACGCCAAATTGTTTTAAAAGTGTAGCTATATGTATTCCTTGAAAATTAAATACTTGATTGGGGTTAATAATATTATTTGCGTCAATTGTATTAACATTTGTTTTAGCTAATTTAAGCAACTCCGGCCAACTCAAGGTATCTGATTTAAAATTTGTTGTTTGACCCTGAATAACTAAATTCCATTGCCGCTGTGGGTTTTTTTTGGTTTTATCTGCTAGAATTTCCGCATTGGCATCGCTTGCTTCCTGCCGCCATCCTTCTAATTGTGCCTTTGTGGGCTTATTTGTACAACCTGTCAAAAAAACTATAGCTATACCCAAAGTTACTAAAGTCCAGTTTTTCCAAATATTCAATAAAATCACATTCAAAATTATTAGGAAGGTTTACAAAATGGTGTTTACTAAGTTAGAAATAACACCATAATTCGTTTTTACGCAATCATTCAACACTACTCCAGAACAATATCTTTTGACAACGGACAATTAACAACTAACAAATTTATGGTATTACAAGTAGAAAACAACACTTACGAAGCGAAAACCCAAGAAATTGCTAAACAGGTTTTAGCTGCTACCCAGGAAAATCGCTCATTTTTTGCTGCTTTACGGGATCAAATGCGGTGGGATGATAAATTACTCGATTGGGCTATGAGTAATCCGGGTTTACGGGTACAATTATTTCGATTTATAGACACTTTGCCCGCTTTACATAGTAAATCAGAAATTGCCTCCCATATGCAAGAATATTTGGGAGATGATTCCGTAGAACTACCCGCAGCTTTAAAAGGAATCTTAAACTTTGCTAACCCTGATTCTATGCCGGCACAGGTAGCCGCCACAACTGTAGGAACGGCTGTAGAAACTTTAGCACACAAGTATATTTCTGGGGAAAATATCAAGCAAGTCATCAAAACCGTTGAGAGACTGCGAAAGGAGAAAATGGCTTTCACCATTGACCTCCTTGGTGAAGCGGTAATTACGGAAATAGAGGCGCAATCTTATTTAGAAAGATACTTGGAATTGATGCAGCAGTTGGTGGAAGCATCTAAAAATTGGGGGAAAATTCCGGCTATTGATGAAGCTGACGGCGAAAATATCCCCAAAGTCCAGGTTTCTGTGAAATTAACGGCGTTTTATTCCCAATTTGATCCTTTGGATGCCCAAGGTAGTGAAGCACGAGTCAGCAATCATATTCGGACTTTACTCCGTCGCGCTCAAGAATTAGGTGCAGCAGTCCATTTTGATATGGAACAATACGCCTACAAAGATATCACATTGAATATTCTCAAAAAGCTATTACTGGAAGAGGAATTTCGTCAACGCACAGATATTGGGATGACAATACAAGCATATCTGCGGGATAGTGAACAAGATGCTAGAGATATTATTGCTTGGTTAAAACAACGGGGTTATCCTCTCACCATTCGTCTAGTTAAAGGTGCGTATTGGGATCAAGAAACCATCAAATCGGCTCAAAAACACTGGCCACAACCGGTTTACAATGATAAAGTCGCCACCGATGCCAATTTTGAGGCGATAACTCAGCTATTGCTAGAAAATCACCAATATGTCTATTCTGCCATAGGTAGTCATAATGTGCGATCGCAATCTCGCGCGATCGCTATAGCCGAAAGTCTCAATGTTCCCCGTCGTCGGTTTGAAATGCAAGTTCTGTACGGCATGGGTGATAAAATCGCCAAAGCCTTAGTAGATAAAGGTTATCGTGTGCGGGTTTATTGTCCCTACGGTGACTTGTTACCAGGAATGGCTTATCTAATCCGTCGTTTATTAGAAAACACCGCAAATAGTTCCTTTCTCCGCCAAAATCTGGAAAATCGTCCCGTTGAGGAGTTGTTAGCACCCCCAATTCCACTTCCTGCTTCCCCCTCGCTTGCGGGGGGGACTGAGGGGGGGTTCTTCGGTGTCGCAGATACAGATTTTGCGGAAGCAGAAAAAAGGGAAAAATCAAATCAAGCTTTTGAAAATGTGCGTCAGCAGTTGGGAAAAACTTATTTACCTTTGCTAAATGGGGAATATGTGAATACTACAACTTTTGTTGATTCTCTTAATCCTTCTAATTTTAGTCAGGTTGTTGGTAAGGTGGGTTTACTCAGTATTGAACAAGCTGAAGAAGCAATGAAATTTGCTAAGGCTGCTTTTCCCGCTTGGAAGAAAACCCCAGTTAAACAACGTGCGGATATTTTGCGTCAAGCTGGGAAGTTAATGGAGGAACGACGCGCCGAACTTTCCGCTTGGATAGTTTTGGAGGTGGGAAAACCTGTTAAGGAAGCTGACGCGGAGGTTTCGGAAGCAATTGATTTTTGTCTTTATTATGCCGCAGAAATGGAACGGTTAGATAAGGGTGTAATTTATGACGTTGTTGGAGAAACCAATCGTTATATTTACCAACCCAAAGGAATCGCTGTTGTTATTTCTCCCTGGAATTTCCCTTTGGCTATTGCTTGCGGTATGACTGTTGCTGCTTTGGTTTCAGGAAATTGTACTTTACTCAAACCAGCAGAAACTTCTTCTGTGATTACTGCAAAGTTGACAGAAATATTAATAGAAGCCGGCATCCCCAAAGGTGTTTTTCAATACGTTCCCGGCAAGGGTTCGCAAGTCGGCGCTTATTTCGTTAATCATCCCGATACTCATGTGATTGCTTTTACTGGTTCTCAGGAAGTAGGTTGTAGAATTTACGCAGAAGCCGCAATTCTCAAACCTGGTCAAAAGCATCTTAAAAAGGTAATTGCCGAAATGGGTGGCAAAAATGGGATCATTGTGGATGAAAGTGCTGATTTAGACCAGGCTGTAGTCGGCGTTGTCCAATCTGCTTTTGGTTATAGTGGACAAAAATGTTCTGCTTGTTCACGGGTAATTGTTCTCGAACCGATTTATGATGCCTTTGTAGAAAGGTTGGTAGAAGCAACTAAGTCTTTAAATATTGGAGAAACAGAATTACCCAGTACCCAGGTTGGTCCGGTGATTGATGCTAATGCCCAATCTCGCATTTTGGAATATATTGAGATGGGGAAAAAAGAAGCGAAATTAGCTTTAGAGTTACCCGCACCCAGCCAAGGTTATTTTATCGGACCTGTGATTTTTTCGGAAGTTCCTGCCAATGGAGCGATCGCCCAACAGGAAATATTTGGACCCGTCTTAGCAGTAATTCGAGTTAAAGATTTTCAAGAAGCAATAGAAGTTGCCAACGGTACAAACTACGCTTTAACTGGTGGACTTTATTCTCGGACACCTTCCCACATTGAACAAGCGCAAGCGGAATTTGAAGTTGGGAATTTATACATTAACCGGAATATTACTGGAGCGTTAGTTTCCCGTCAACCTTTCGGCGGTTTCAAACTTTCTGGAGTCGGTTCAAAAGCAGGAGGCCCAGATTACCTCTTGCAATTCCTAGAACCACGTCATATCACAGAAAACATCCAACGTCAAGGTTTTGCCCCAATTGAGGGTGCGGACTAACTTTATAATACACACAGATCCCCGACTTCTTCAAGAAGTCGGGGATCTAAAACTAATTATCTATTTTTGGGACACTCAGGTAAGCTTTTACCAGCGTAGTTACAATCAAAATAAATTAATGCTTCTCTACTAGATTTAAAGTCTCTAGTTTTAGAGGCTGGATCTTTTTTGGGATTTGCTTTATCAGACCAAATTTTTAAGTAGTAACTGCTACCATCATCAGTAGACCATAATTCATAAATATAGTCACCTCCTCTACCTTCACCTCTCAAATAGTCTGCTAGTGCTGTATTTGATATAGATAGAAGGGTAGATATAGCCAAGATGGGAACTAGGGCTATTTTCAATAGTTGACTTGTTTTCATAGACACACCAATCATTGCTTGCATCTTCAGTATAGCGTGATTTCATATCTATGTCTAGAATTTAACTTTGCATTTTTGCATCTTAGCGAAAAATAAAAATGTTATTAATACCATCAATTTATGATAAAAGTCCGGGATCTTTTTTATCCTGTTAATCCTTAAATCCTGGAAATCCTGATTCTGACAAATTACAATATTTTGATGTTAAAATATGAAATCAGGGTGTCTCTATACTTATGGGTAAAAAAGATGATATTAAACAAGTTGATTCAATTGCTAGAGAGTTTCGGATGTCAGCAGAATTAAGAAATGCTTTTGGTATATTTCTGGAGGAAGAAAAAAGAAATGGTTATGGTGGAACTTTAAACGATAGAGGTGATTTTACTTATCCAGAACTCCGTCAGAAAGCTAAAGAATTTTTAGAGGATATTAATTATGACTCCTAAAACATCTCTTGCTAATTCAATACTAAATCTAAATCAAATTATTCAACCAATTATTGGCGAAACTTGCCATCAAATTACATTTAGTTATGGGGATGAATTACGGTTACATTTTGGTGAAATGATTGCCTATTCCCATCCTAAATTAGCACATTTACGCAAAGGAACTTGGCAACTTAACACTAGGGCAACACCTTGGTATTTAATGATAGGAAACGGTCTTTGCAGTTATTCATCTATGTTCGTAAATTATAAAGATGCTGCTGAATGTGCTAAAATGTCTTTACAATTTTTAGAAAATAAAAAACTAACTAATTTTGTAATTGATAGTGATAATCTTAAACTCACTTTATCATTTGAGGATCATTACGAACTAATTTTAGAACCAGATTTAGAAGATGATTCTGGGCTTGCTTATTGGGAATTAATGATGCCAAATGAGCAAATTTTAACCGTTGGTCCGGGAATGTTTTGGGAATGTAAATCAATTCATGAACCTTATTAATCTGGATATTTAGATTCAGATAAAATTTTCGTTTTGAAATACAACTACTAATTAAGATGTGCAACTGCGTATCCATGTCTAGAGTCAAACCCTATACCTTTGCGTCTTGGCGTGAAATCCAAATACTAACATCCTCAAGATAGATACCGTCTCTCTAAAAATATGCAAAAATGAAGGTAGAAATATCTGTTAAAAACAACTTAACAACCATTCTCTACTTTTGACTACTGACTCCTATTCCCAGGGGGGTGAGACTATGATTGATACAAGTAACGATATAAGAATTATTTCTTTAGTTCCCAGTGCTACGGAAATCGTGGCCAAACTGGGCTTATTTGATGCTATGGTAGGGCGATCGCATGAATGTGACTATCCTCCCGAAATCGTCAATCTTCCAGTTTGTACCCAGTCCCGTTTAAATGGTGACGCTAACAGCCATTCTATTCACAACGAAGCCGGCAATCTATTACAATCTGCTTTGGGTATCTATAAAATCAAAGTAGATGTTTTAGAGAAATTGCACCCTACCCATATCATCACACAAGATCAATGTGATGTCTGTGCTGTCAGTTTACCAGAGGTAGAAAAAGCAGTTGCCCAACTTACCCACAGTTCACCGCAAATTATTTCTCTACAACCCAACACATTACAGGATATGTGGGGTGATATTGAAAGGGTTAGCCACGCATTTGGCGTAGATTCAGTAGAAATACTGGAAAATCTAGAAGCCCGTGTCAGAATTTGCAAGCGTAAACTCCAAGGACTTCCCACCGCCGAAATGCCTAAAGTCGCTTGTATTGAATGGATTGATCCTTTGATGACTGCTGCAAATTGGGTTCCTGAATTAATTAACTTAGCAGGAGGAAGACCATTATTTTGCCTCACGGGTAAACCTGCTACTCATGTCAAATGGGAAGCATTAATAGATAGTAATCCAGATGTGATTATTTTCATGCCCTGTGGCTTTGATTTGCAACGAACCCAGCAAGAAGCAGAATTATTCACTCAACGTCCAGAATGGAAAAAACTCCACGCTGTGCAAACAGGAAGAGTATTTATTACCGACGGTAACGCTTACTTTAACCGTCCTGGTCCGCGATTAGTAGATTCTGTGGAAATTCTAGCAGAAATACTGCACCCAGATATTTTTGACTATGGTTATAAAGGTACTGCTTGGCAAATTTTGTAATTAAGTACCCGTGCAAAATTAATTGAACATTTAAAAATTTCTAGAGTAATCAATTTTGTAGGGGCAAACCCCCTGTGGTTGCCCCAAATATTGGGGTAGGCACGGGGGCGCTACAATACTCTAACTCTGGACATTCTTCTTTACTTGGCATGTTGCCCCAAATATTGGGGTAGGCACGGGGGCGCTACCCCTACGTCTAGCTTCTGCTGTATCTGTGTTTGACACCTATCGGAAAATATTCAAGATCACCAGTGGGTTTTAATTCTACTACAGGAGTTTGATATTGTAGAGGAACATAATTCGCAAATTCACTATTTAAACGTAATAATTGGGCAAGAATAGCCGCAGTAATAGATAATCTTTTTTCCTCTTGATTTTCAATTCCTGGTGCTAATTCTACTACTACAGATAAAAAGCGGTTTTTATCTAAATCTTCTTTTACCTGGATAACAAACTTACCCGTTACCCATTCTCTAATAATTGGTTGTTCTAGTCCGACTGTGACATTTTCTGGATAAATATTTGCGCCAAAATAGGAAACCGTAAAGTTAGAACGTCCAAAAACATAAACAAAAGGTAATTGATGAATCCCGCGATGATTTGGTAATTCTGTAATAGGGTCAAAACCCCATTTTCCTAAAAATTCTAGCATTTCTGTGTAGGTAATTAAGCCACCTTGATCAAAAATACTATATCGAATTAAGTAGGTAAACAAAAAAAATTAAAGGTGTGTAAAGATAAGTAAATACGGAAAA
>NZ_VIKX01000155.1 GCF_009711935.1 Dolichospermum sp. UHCC 0259
CTCCTATCCCTGTTACTTCCTAATTCCTTTTTAGTGGGGGAGTGTGAACAGTTACAAACCCTCACCTCACTACAGCGCGTAAATCATACTTACTTTGATTTGGCTTCCAGATTTTCCAACCGGCTTTTCAATTCCTGATTTTGTTGTTTGATTTGATCAAGTTCCTCTCGTAACTGCTTCAGGGTTTTGTCTGTGCCGATGTTTTTTTGCACCTTACCAACTTCTTCTTCAGCATAGCGACGGACTCGCCCATCTGCGGTTTGATTGGCTAAAGATTGCAAAATACCGATCGCTTTTGGTGTTTCCATTTGTCCCAAGGCTGTTAAAACTGCTACCTGAGTTAAAAAGAAAGTCTCTCTGGCAATTTCCGCTAACCGATCTAAAATCCGTTCTATATTAGCCGGAGTTTGACCAGTGGATATTTTGCCCACTGCGCGAATTGCGGACAGGCGTAATGGTTGCGGTATCCCAGCTTTCGTGTATTCCAGGAGTAAATTTAAAGCCGTTTCTGAAGATTTGAACTCAGCCAAACCAGCTACAGCCCCACTACGGACAACTTCATTCCAACCTGCCCTTTCTTCTAACACAGATTTGAGTAACTTGATTACCTTGTCTTCATGGGGTTTATCTTCTAAATGCGCCGCTGCTATGGTGGCAATAGTTCGACAAGCCGCAGCTTCTACATAGTAGCTGGCATCGCCATCTTGGACAAAACTTTTCACAGCCTTGTAGCTATGATGAGTTTTAATTTGCGACAAAGAACTAATTACCGCCCGCCGCACAAAGGGACTAGGATCATTTAAGCCAACAACTAAACCATCAAAAGCTTGATCTAACTGAATTTCTGCTAGTTCTTTGGCAACTTCTACCCGTACACCCCAAAAAGGATCATTTTTCAAAGCTGAGGATAGGGCAAGAGTCGCTTCTAATCCGCCTTTTTTCGCTAAAGCTTCTGCTGCATAAATGCGGGAAATAGGATGAGGATCAAATTCTAATTGGGCTTTTAATTCGGAAATTGGGTATTCTAATTTGACAGTTTTTAAGTAATTATTGCCAACATCAAAGCTAATAAAATCCGGTTTTTGGGTTAAAGGAAAGTAAAAACTTTGTTCTTTTTCATGTACCCTAACTGTAAAAGTTGTGAGTTGGGGATTTTCTTTATATCCAAAACCAATGGGGATTCTCAGATTAAATAAATCCTTACTCTCGGCTTTGGCTTGGGTTTGGGTGACAGTCACCTTCGCCAAATTTGCGTCACCATCCCAGGCATAAGCTACTTTAAAATCAGGATGACCACCACGATAGACATATTGATCAAACAGGAAAGCTAAATTGCGGCCTGTGGCTTTTTCAATTGCTCTTAATAAGTCTATCGTTTCCACAGTGTTGTGGGCGTTGTCTTGGACAAAGGTTTGCACAGCTTGCCAAAATAACTCATCGCCTAATTCGGCGCGAATCATGTGATAAACACAAGATCCTTTTTCATAAATGTGGCGATCGTAAAGTTCGATCGCTTCCCGATAAACATGAGTTACCATTGGTCTACGGTAGCGACTGCTATCTTCACTGAAATAACTCCGCGCTTCCGATAACCGATAATATGCCGCTTCCTGGTCGCCATACTCCCGTTCTGTCCACATTACCTCCGAATAGGAAGCCATCCCTTCCTTAATCCAAGCATGGGACCAATGTTTAATCACCACCAAATCCCCAAACCATTGGTGGGCGAGTTCATGAACCACCAAACTTTCGGTATTGCGATTATCTAATATTGCCCGTTCATCTAATAAACATCGGTCAGTCAGGAGAGTTGTGGAAGTGTTTTCCATACCTCCAAAAATAAAATCATCTACACAAACTTGGGCATATTTGGGGAAAGCGTAGGGATAACCATACTTTTCGCTCAAGAATTCGATCATTTGGGGAGTTTTGCCCATGCTGCGTTTAGCATCTGCTTCTCGTCCCTTTTCGACGTAATAGGTGACAGCTTTATCATGCCACTCGTCCCGAATTTCGGCAAAATCCCCCACTGCTAAAGTCATCAAATAGGTAGGATGAACTTGTTGTTGGGACCAATGGTAGGTTGTGTATTTTGCCTCTTCTATGGAATCAATGAGTTCACCATTGGAGATAGCCACCAAGGGGTGAGGAACACGGACGCGAATTTCTGATGTTGATAACTGTCCGGGGTAGTCGAAACAAGGAAACCAATAGCGAGAATCTTCGTCTTCCCCTTGTGTCCAGACTTGGGTGGGTTTGTGGGGGTAGTGTTTGTCAGGTTGAATGAAATAAATGCCCCGTTGGGGTTTTTCGGCAGCGTAGGCGATCGCAATTAACAACCGCTGACCTATTTCTGTAGGCTGTGATAGGTAAATACAAAGTTGTTCGCCATCATATTCAAACTTTTGGGCAACTTCGTTTACCTGTACCGATTCAATCTTCAAATTGACAGCATCCAAAGTCAATCTATCAATGCCATTCCGTACTGGCAATAGGCGAATACTACAACTTCCGTAGCAACTTTGGTTCGGGATATCCAAACTCAAATCCAGAAAAATATGTTCTACCTGTCCAGGTCGGTCAGGATTATAGTGTGGTTTTGCCCCTGGTAATTCAAAACGTTTGTGTCCGGTTTTTTCGGTATCAAAATAAAACTGCAACATTTATTATTTCTAGCCTTTTAATCCTAAAACATTTAATGGGATGTAAGTCATACAAATAAAGAAGTGTAGCGTAGTATGACATTTTTTGCCTGTTTGATTCTGGTAACGGCGGCGCTATCTGAATCCACATATTGACAAAGCTATTTTAGCTACTGTTATCACACTTAAAAACCTCAGTATGGTACTCTTCGCTGCCTCTGTTCTAGAGGTTATTCATCCGTGATCCATGATTATTGATTACAAATACTACTCATTTTCCATATAGTTTTAGAATAACTGGGGGGTGACGAATTGACTATTGTTTTCAAAGGAATAAGATATCATTTGCGGATTCAGTCTTGACCATAGTGGAGTATTATTTAAACCCAATTACAAATTTTTGCTGATCATAAACCTCCCATTATATCAGTAAATACCGTAAAAATAGCCAAAATTAGTGATAAAAAAGAATTCATGAGAATTAAGTTTTTTACCACTTAATTGTAAACTGTCTCTAGGAGCCGGGTATGTTCAACCCTTTTATACTCAATGTGCAATATCCACTAATATCAACTAAACTGACAAAATCCCCAAAATATACTTCTTTTCATGAATCTTCCCTTAGATAAATTTCCCCAACACCAATTAGCATTTCATTGAATCTGTTACATAATTTACAACCACAAGGAGTATTTACTAGTGTCTGCCAAAAAACCATCGTTCTTAATCCCCGTAATTGGTACTGCTGTAATTATAGCAGGGGGTATAGCAGCTTATATGTATCTCAAGGGTGGTACTGATAGTTCTAGCCCTTTAGGTAGTGCTAAATTAGTACCTGCAACTGCATTAATGGCAACTTATATTGACACTAATCCCGAATCTTGGAATAAGTTGCAACAGTTTGGTACACCAGAAGCACAGAAATTACTAGCAAAAGAGTTTCAGAACTTCAACCAACAAATGTTGAGTAATAGTCAGATTTCCTACGAAGCAGATATTAAACCTTGGGTGGGTGGGGTGATGATTGCGGTACTACCACCAGATGCCAAGAAAGTATCTCAGAACAACTTTCGCTCGTCTGAGGCACCAAATTATTTGTTGGTGGTGGGGATTAAAGATAAACTAGCAGCTTTGAAATTTGCGAATAAGTTAAAAGACCAAAAAAACGTCAAAATTAAGGAATCGGACTACAAAGGTCAAAAAATTATTGAATCTACAGGTCAAGGTCAACCGACTTATGTAACGGTTGTGAATAATGACCATTTACTGTTAACATCCAACAAACAATCTGTAGAAAAAGCGATTGATACCTATAAAGGTGAACCTTCTTTTGTGACTAAAGAAGGTGCAAATGATATTCTGAGCAAAGGTGTGGATGTTAAGAATGGTTTGGCGCAAATTTATGTGCCTGATTATGCCAATATGATCCAACAATTAACAGCTTTTAATCCTCAATCTAAACAATTACCCCCACAAACTCTGGCGCAAATTAAGCAGGTTAAATCATTGACAGCAGGGGTGGGAATAGATGATGCTGGCTTGAGATTAAAAGCAATTGTGAATTTAGATCCCCAACTAAATAAATTCCAATATCAAGCTACTCCCGCTAAGATTGTGGGACAATTCCCTAGTGAAACGTTGGCTTTAGCCAGTGGACAAGGTATTAGTAAAAGTTGGGAAACTTTTGTGGAACAGTCCAAAGATTATCCTGAATTAAATCAAGGAATTCAACAAGCACGGACTCAACTAAAAGCTCTGCAAATTGATTTAGATAAAGATATTTTTGGCTGGATGAATGGAGAGTTTGGTTTAGGTGCAATTCAATCTAATCAAGGTTTATTGGCTAATGTGGGTTTTGGTGGTGCGTTAGTATTGGATACGAGCGATCGCAAAACTGCCGAAGCTACCTTCACCAAACTTGATAATTTAGCCAAACAGCAATCTCTCAATGTCGCTCAAAGAAACATTGGTGGTAAAAATGTCACAGAATGGCAAATCCCCGCACAAGGCGCTCTAGTGTCACATGGTTGGCTCAATGATAATACAGCATTTGTGGCTATTGGTGGACCCATTGCGGAAACACTAGCAGATCGCAAAGGTACAGCACTGGATCAAAGTGATACCTTTAAAAAGGTTACAGGTTCTTTGCAAAAACCCAATGGTGGTTATTTCTATTTAGATATGGACAAAACCAAAACCATAATTCAGCGTTTATCTGCTCAAAGTCAGCCTTTACCGGCGGACGCTACTGCTATCCTCGATTCTATTCGTGGTGTTGGTGTGACTGTTAATAGTCCTAGTAAATCCATGACTCAAATGGAGATGTTGTTATCTCTTAAATCTGGTAAGGGGAAGTAATATCCTTTATGATTTTTTTTCACGCAGAGGCGCAGAGGCGCAGAGAGTAGTTTGTAGGGTGCGTCAGACTCGATAATTTGGTAAAAAAACAGATATCTTCTATCTGACGCACCTGATTCACTGGAATTAGATTTCTAGAATAATTGAACGAACGCAGATGAACGCAGATGAACACAGATAAGAACGGATGAATTAGTTTCATACAAAATTGTCATCACTCCATGACGGCTAATACGGATTTTGGTAAGAGTTTTTCTTTAAACCAAATTATTCTGGCGGGTACGTTATCTAGTTTGATTCCCGCTTTTTCTAGGTTTAATCTTTCGGAAATTGCTAAAATTAAGTTATCACAATTAGCCTTTCTTACTTGAGCAAATTTCTTTTGTAAATATTCTGGTCGCCAATAACCGACTATTTCTAATATAAATACCCGTCCATCTGGATGAACTAGCCGAAAATCGGGAATCATCACACTACCAGGAATGGGAATTAAATCTACTTCTCGTTCTAATATCCAACCACTTTTCAAAGCATCCCATTTACTCGCAAAAGATTCTTCTAACATACTATCATAAGGTTTACCGGGGGGATAGTGGGAAACTAATCCACATTCAGAATTGAGGGTGAAACGTCCGGTTTTCCATTCATTTGTGTAAAAGTCACGGGTTTTTAAGGTTGCTGATAAACTCCATTTAGTAACATGAAGTAAGGCGGGAATTAGTTTGGCTATGGCTAAACCGTAGCGGGTGCTGGGAGTAAATAAACTTGTCGGACCATCTACACTAATTGTGAAACCATGATCAGCATCACCTTCAATATAAGCCATTAGTTGAAATAGCTTTAAATAACGAAATAAGAGTTTATATTCTCCGGGAACATTGCGATGAGCATTTAATACTAATTGACTAGCTTTATAAAAAATTCCTTGAACTTGAGATAAATTATAACGATGTAAAACTTCTTCTGGTTTAGGAGTATCAAAAGTGGTTAATATTTTGTTTTCTGATAAATCAGCATAAAGTCCATTTTTGATTTGAGCAGGTAAAACTTCTTGATTAAGTTCTTGAGTTAAATCATCAGCAATTTTATTTAAAATCATATCGGTTGATTCTCGACTAGCAACGGATTTTGCTGCTAATGCAAATACTTTCGCTCTTAACATTGGTGGTTCGAGAGGACTAACTATTTCAAATGTGCAAAAACCACTTTTGAGAATATAAGCTAAACCTCGTTTCATGCGGTAATCTGTGGTGTCTCCTTCAAAGTCTGCTAATTGACGTTCTAGTAATCCTTGAGTTTTTCCGACTGCTTCCTGGAAAAAATTAATTAATTCAGTTGTTAAACTCAAATGTTTTTGATCAAGTTTCAGTCTTTTTGGGATAATTTCTTCGCCGTTTTGGCGGTGTATCAGTAGGTCTGTTGGTAACATCTTTCTTTTCGGTTGAATAATTAATTTCTAATTCTTCTGCTGCTTTTAAATCGCTTTTCTTTTCACTATTATAAATAACTTGTAAATTTGCTCTTTGTGGTTTTTCTTCCTGACTGTTATTTTCTCCTCTGCGTCTGGCGGAAGTTCCTTCTTCGCTGGTGTCTTCGGCGATGACTTCATATAAAATTGCTTGTTTATTTGCTAAATTTCCTTTTCGTAATATTCTCCCCAACCGTTGAATATATTCCCTGGTTGAACCTGTTCCTGATAAAATAATGGCAATGCTGGCTGCGGGGACATCTACACCTTCATTTAAGACATTAGAAGCAACTAAGGTATTATATTCACCTTCCTTAAATTTAGTTAATATTTCATGTCTTTCTTTGACTGGGGTTTGATGAGTAATTGCTGGAATTAATAAGTCTTGAGAGATACGGTAAACTGTCGCATTATCAGCGGTAAAAATTAAAATTCTTTCGGGATAATGGGTGGCTAATAAGTCTACAAGTACCCGGATTTTCCCATCTGTGCCTAAAGCAATTTCTTTGGCTTGACGATGGGATAACATGGCTCGTCGTCCAGCTTGAGAACGCGCACTCATTTGTACAAACATTTGCCAACCTTGCAAACTTCCTAAAGATATTTTTGATTGCTTTAAAAAATCATTGCGAGTTTGAATTAATTGATTATATTTTTCTCGTTCTAGTTGAGATAATTTAACCTTAATTTGCACAATTTCATGAGCGGCTAAAGCTTTTCCGGCTAAATCTTCAGCGCATTTGCGATAAACCTCTTTACCAATGAGGATATCTAAATCAGCGTGTTTTCCATCTGTGCGTTCTGGGGTTGCGGACAGTCCTAAGCGATAGGGTGCGATCGCATATTCGGCAATAACCCTGTTAAAATCCGTAGGTAAATGGTGACATTCATCAAAAATTATGAACGCATATTTATTACCCAAACTTTCTGCATGAATCGCCGCACTATCATAGGTAGCCACTAAAATCGCTGTTCTATCCCGCGAACCACCCCCCAATAAACCCACTTCTCCGTCGGGAAAAGCCGCCACTAAATGAGCATACCACTGGTGCATTAAATCCAACGTGGGAACGACAATTAACGTCGTGCGGGGTGTGGCTTGCATCGCCATTTGCGCCAAATAGGTCTTTCCCGCCGCCGTAGGTAACACAACTACTCCCTGTCGTCCTGCCAGTTTCCAAGCCGCTAATGCCTCATTTTGATGGGGATAGGGAGTCATTTCTAAACTAGCCACCAAATCCAAGGGATAAAAAGCCTTGGCCTCATCAATAAAATCTGTGGCTTCAGCTTGGAGTGCTTCCACTAAGGAACGATATCTAATCGCAGGAATACGGAATTTTTCCACCCTATCATCCCAGGTTGCATAATCTATCCATGTTTTACTTCGTGGTGGTGGGTGTAAAATTAATGTACCACGATCAAAAGTTAATGTCGGGTGACGAGCCATTTATTTTTTCTTAGTCCGGTTACACTGATTTAACTACTCATAACGCAAAACGGGCATGATGACTAATATCAATGCTATCAAAACCCAGCTAGAGGCAATTATCAGTCCAGAAGTATTTGACTTCGAGACTGACGAAGATTTTGCCCAATCCTATAGAGAACAGCGCAAAAGTTTCTTGCTTAACCGCATGAAATTACAAGCCCAACTCATGCTCATTATCGGTTTAACATTAACTGCTTTTTTTATCTGGGTAAATGAGGGCATACCTGCAAAAATACACGCTTTGAGAATTGGGATTTTACTTGAGTCTTTTATTCTTATTTGTTGGTTTTTATGTAAAAATCCCCTAGCCCGTCGTTACTCACAGATCATCTTTTTAAGTTTATCTTGGTCGGCAACTTGCGCTATTCAAGTTGATACAGCCATATTGTTTAATTATCTCGAACCAATGACAAATATTTGGAACTTGATGTTTATTACTCAAGCAACAATTATTCCCGTTCAATGGCGGTTACATTTAATATCACACGTGGGAACAATGGTTTGTTATTTAGGATTATATGCAGTTTATAGACCGAAATTTCAACTACCACTTGCCCATTATATAGAAGAAGGTTTATATTTATTTTGGACGGGAACAATTTGTGTTTTTTCAGTTTATTTATATGAAAAACTCAAGAAAAAAGAATTTCGAGCTAAAAGAGAATTAGAAATAGCCCAAGAACAGTCAGAACGGTTATTATTAAATATTTTACCTGCGGTAATTGCTAAACAATTAAAACATCAACCGACAACTATTGCCGATAATTTCCATGCAGTCACAGTATTATTCGCCGACATTGTTGGGTTTACAGAGTTATCCAGTCAGACATCACCATCGGAATTAGTGGAATTATTAAATCAAATCTTTTGCTTATTTGACGAATTAGCAGAAATTCATAGCATCGAAAAAATTAAAACCATTGGTGATGCTTATATGGCTGTCGCTGGTTTACCTGATTATCGCAGTGATCATGCTCTAGCGATCGCCAATATGGCATTAGATATGCAAAAATCTGTACTGAAGTTTAATCAAAAAAATAACCTTTCTTTTCAGATTCGCATGGGTATTAGTACCGGACCCGTTGTAGCAGGGGTAATTGGATTAAAGAAATTTGCCTATGATTTGTGGGGTGATACGGTGAATACAGCCAGTAGAATGGAATCTCATGGTATCCCTGATAATATCCAGATTTGTGAAGCTACCTATCAGATATTAAAAGATAAGTATTTAGTAGAAAAACGGGGTTTAATTAAAATTAAAGGTAAAGGGGAAATGATGACTTATTTACTACATGGCAGGAAGATATAATACAGCAGAAGTCAGGAGTGAAACTGATTGGGTGTTAGATAAATATCCTTCTCATAATTATCATCACAGCAAATGTTCCCATCAGAACTCCTAGCAGAATGATAAAATCCCTTTTAGCTATGTTATGCACTTGAGTTGTAGGAATATAAACAACCTTAGCTCCAATAACTGTATTAAATTCCCAATCAAACCCTTGATTAGCAAGATATTTACCCTGCTTGTAAAGAAGTTGTAATGATTGAGGTGCTTTCTCTAGAGTTGAATGACAACTCAAACAATTCTTATCAGTAATTTTTATGGGACGAGATGTGTAGAAATACTTTTCATTATTTATCTTTACATATCCTTGATTGATGTTTGAACCCGCTGGTTTCCCTTGATTACCTAAATCTTGTTGTTTCAATGTCTCAATAATTTTGAATTCCTCAAGCGTCGCTTTATCATTAGGATTAGTCGGATTAATCATCGCATCTTTATAACGGTAATCTCCATAATCATCTTTATAGACATTGGTAAATATATCAAACACTCGATTTACTGCAACGCTAGGAATTGATTCCAGCAAAAGGTTTTCTTCTGACTGGGTTTTTAATAAAGGTGTAATTTTATCATTATTATATTTGCGAACCGAATCCATTGTTGAAATCAGCATATTTGCTTGGGATTGCAGTTGATATTTTGCAGAATTCAAACAAATATTATAATAAATAAGACTAGCAACAATAATTATTCCCCCAACAAAAATGATTTTTATAGTTTTATTAGTGTTCCTGATTTCAGATTGTGGAGAGTGAATTCGCGTTGCAAAATGTTCCAATAACATCCTATGAATAAAGATGTAACCACCCCCTACCTTTTGCAGAAAAATGCGCTCACTGGCATAATCGAGAAAGCGAGCCAAATTACTGGGGATAAAACCGTTAATCCAGAGAATAAGTCGTAAGTTTAAGTGTTGGATACAGGGTATTCCACCGCCAAAAAGTAGACCTAAAATTAGTCCCCAACTGATTATAGAAGTTCTTGATTGTACCCCTTGAGGAAACCATTTATAAATAATCGGGAACAAAATCAACCAGCTAACTAATGTAATAATACCTGCATTATAAGCAGATATCCAAATGCCTTGATTGGGAACAGTTTTTGTCTCTATTTCTGCACCTCTCAACCCCCGAATTAATCCTATCAGCAGCGCAAAAATTAATCCTAAAATTAGTCCAAATACTATTATTTTCTCGTAACCTCCTGGCCATTTTGGCTCTTTCCAAGTTAGACCACACCACACCACCCCAATTGGGGACAAAATTAGACTCCACCTGAGTCCATAAATTAAGCCATCAAGTAGTTCTTTTCCGGTTTTTTTCCAAGGCCATGTCAAACTTTCAAAAGTTTCTATTTCTGCTTTACCCCTGCCGAAATTCCACCATAAAATTAGACCCCACATTGCTGCGTCAATCATCACCACGTTGGGACGGTTAATCTTGTCGTTATTTGAATCTAAAATATTACTTAAATGCCAGATCAATACGATAACGATTATCCCAATTAGGATAGTTCCAATGCGATAAAGTCTTTTTTCCAGAGGAGACTGCAACCAATTAGGCTGTATTTTCTCAATGAGAAAGTTAGATTGAGATGTTTGAGACATCCCTTGAGCCAACCAAGTTAACCAATGTATTACCCGATCTTTTGGGTATTGTTGATTAACTCCCCTGCGTTTGAACATTCGCTCAATATAAGCATTGAACAGGTGTTCGCGGCGTTCTTCTACCGAACCCGTTTGAGGTAGTTCTGCCACATTTTTGCCTTGATAAGCCAGAGTCATGATACTCAGCGTTAAAGGAGACTTGGCTAATTCTTGCAATCCGGTATCTTCGTTCAGCAGAAATTTCACTGCTTGTAGTTGTTCACCCGCAGTGTCTAAATATTGATTAACCTGCTCAGGAGTTAAAGCGCGGATGCAGATTGCACCTCGTAATTGCAGACGATTAGAAAGAGCTTCATAATCGGCAATTCGACTACAAACCACTATTTCAGTTTGTCCGTAATCTTGCATAAATTGGTTGATAGCTTCGACACAGGCTTCTCGTAAATCGGCCTTTACCTCGTCTAAACCATCCAGCAACAGTAGCAATTTTTGATTTTTAACCCAGTCTTTAGCAACTTCTTTGGGAACTTGATATTTGCTCCAAAGTTCTTGTAAGAGCCACTCGGCAATGGTTTGGTGTTTACTCCCCCAAGAAGATAAATTAAACACTACTGGAATCAACCGACTCAAATCTGCCTCAGCACGAGCAATCAAATTCTGTGCTAGTTTCAGGAGGGTTATGGTTTTCCCAGCCCCTGGTTCTCCCAAAATCAACAGAGTTCGTCCCTCTCCTATATGATTGAATACCTCAGTTGCATCTGTCCCCGGAGGTAAAATTTGTCTAGACTCTTCTGGTAATTCTTCAAAGCTACTAAATGGACGCTCTACTGCATCTGAGCGCTTTTCTAGACCAAGTTCAATCATTGCTTGGGTATGCAATGACTTTTCTAAAACCCCTTCAATCCAATATTCTTTGACTTTGCTGAGTAAAACTTTCCTCTGTCCGTATTCTACTTGAGTTAAGGGCTGTTGCGTACCAGATGTTTGCCTACTAAATGACTCAGATACTTGGGAAATAAAGTATTGAGAGACAATTCCATGATTTTCTTGGATAAACCCCTGAACGTTACCTCCAGAGATATTAACAAAATTATCAGCAGTCATTTTCTAAGCACTCCACAGATTAACTGAAGTTTTGAGTCATTGTTCCAGTATTTTGCTGTGTCAAACCCTGAACTGTACCTCCAGAAATTTGTACACTAAACTTTCCTTCTGCGGCTGCTTGAGGATTTAATTGCTCCATTAATGTTTGAGCTAGTTTAATAATTTCTTCGTCTTTATCAGCCCCAACTTCAGTTAATTCATCTTCTAAAAGAGCTTTAGTCTTATCAGGTTTCTGTTCGTATTTATCCAGAATAGTAGCTGAATCTGATTTACCTTGATTCTCAAACTTACGCTTAATCAAAGCTTTCAATCCGTTGTAAGTATCTTGAGCTACACTATCAGCTATTTTTGTTGCGCCAGCTACCAAGGCTGCAAGAATAAGAGAAATCGGGTCCATCAATTTATATCCTCAATATGTTTTGCCTAGTGTCTCGAATTTTCTCCATAATTAAATACATCCTAATGATGATTTTAATTTGCTTGTATTAGGTGTAATGTTATAGCTTTAGGAAATTTCCACTAATACAAAGGTATAGAAAATACAGATTTAGGTAGGGCTTCAAAAATTATCAAGTCAAATATGATTATAATCAAGGCTACAATGAGAATTGTTGTGATGTTCTCTATTAGCTAAAGTGTCAGACTCTTTACCATTACGCGAGCATTATCTCGCTTTAATTAACGATATTATCGAAACCACTCTCAAGGGTAAAATTAGCTCTGTAGAGCAGGTTTATCAAATGTTGCTCAAAGGTATCACTTCTGGGACTGGGGAGGTGTTTGAATTAGTTTTGAGCGATCGCCTCAATATCATACAATCTCAGGTAGACTCGGAAACCGATGAACTGAAAAAAGCCAAAGCCACTAGAAGTTTACGCGCGGCTAAAACCATCCAAACCCAATGGCAACGGTGGCAAGAACAAAATAAAGCCACTGAAGCGATATCCCTATCTATGCGGGAAATTACCACAGCCACCGCAGATGAGCGATTAACAGCTTTGTTACGAGCCACTGATCCCAATTTAAAGTATCCCTTAAATTTGTCTCAACTTCAACAATTAGCCAAATCTTTACAACAATTTGCCGGTGCTAATCAAGATTTTCAGCAAATTGCTGACGGGATTAATCGTGGTATAACTTCTTGGCAAAAAATCCAAGCAAATTTACTAAATTGGATGTATGAACGCAAAAGTTCTATAGGATTTGGTGGTATACCTGGAGAAAATAGTCCTTGGGCAAGTTGGGCTAAAGTAGTTAATAGTGAAGTTCCCCAAGTATTTTTTCAGATTCTCGCAAAAGAACAATCAGCCCTAGAATTTGCTCAACAACAACAGCAAATTAGTTTGAGTAATTGGGTAGAATTAACAATAGTTTTACAGTTTTTGCAAAGAGGTTTAATTAATTGGTTTGATCAACAAGCTTATGATATTAAAGCAGGTCCTAAATTATCTATTTCCACATTTTTAACCTTTGCCGTAATTTGGAGTCAATTAGCCAGCGGTTTTCAAAATCAAACCATAATATATAGCAATGGTGCATCCCAAATCATGCTGCAAATTTTGCGAACCTTTGCCCAACGTCCTTATTTTCCTCTTTATGGTGGCATTTTTGCTTCATTTTCTGGTAGTTATTTACGAGATGCTTTAGATTATTTAGATGCCCCCTTGCGTTCTGCCGAAGGTACTCAAGAAAAAGCCCGGATTTTGACATTATTGGGGTATTCTCAACGCGGTTTGGGCAGATATGATCGCTCTCTTGATTTTCATCAACAAGCCGTAGAAATAGCTAGAAATGCCGGAGATAAAGCCTGTGAAATCGCCAATCTCAATCACCTCAGTCGGACTTATGTACAACAACAAAATTATGGTGAAGCCATTAATTATAGTCAACGAGCATTAATTTACAGTAGACAAACAGGAGACAAAACTGGAGAAGCTAATGCTTTGGTAAATCTAGGTTATAGCGAAGTTATGCAAGCCAAGCAAACAGAAATTAGTGAACCTGAAGTTTATGAATCTGCTATTAACTATCTAGAACAAGGTTTAAAATTAGCAGAAAAATTAAACGACTTACAAAGTCAAGCTTTATGTTTTAGTAGTTTAGGAATTGCTTATTTAGTGACTGCACAATATCCCACAGCAATTAAATATTTAGAAAATGCCTTTAGAATTGCTCAAGTTTCAGGTGATTTATATTTACAAGGCAGAAATTTAGCATATTTAGCTGAAGCTAATTATCATCTTGCTAATTATGAAAAGGCAGTTTACTCTGGTAGTTTAGGAATGTATCTTTTAGAGCAAATTGCCTCTGATGAATGGCGACAACCTGCTGCTTTATTAACTATTATTAAAGGGCAAATTACTACAGAAAAATTTCAATTATTACTGCAACAAAATCGCCAGAACATGATTGCTATTATTGGTGTTGATGGCTATGATTACATTCCTACGTTGCTAGTAAAATATCAAGAGGATATATAGAAAATTGTAGGTTGGGTTAAGCAACAGCGCAACCCAACAAAAGGATTAATAATATTGGGTTTCCTTGCGTCAATCCAACCTACGCAATTTACCCGAAAATCGCTGTAATTTATTATTTCTCTATCATGGATAAACAGCAATTAAAAAAATTGCTTATCGGCGATTTAACTTGGAAACGAATGTTAAAATCTCTCATTTTTATTTACGCTTTTTTTGCTTTCTATGTTTATTTCCGCGCTGACAGCATGATTTTTCTACCGCAACCATCCAGTTATCAAGATAATCAGGATATTCTCAAGATAAAAACCGCAGAGAATAAAAATATTTCTGCAATCTATTTACCAAATTCTCAAGCTAAATATACCATTCTTTATGCTCATGGTAATGCTGAAGATTTAGGATATATAAAACCACATTTACAAAAAATCCGAGATTTGGGTTTTAGTGTCTTTGCTTATGATTATCGTGGTTATGGAACAAGTGAAGGAACTCCTACAGAAAAAGCTGCTTATCAAGATATTGATACTGCTTACAATTATTTAACTCAAACTTTAAATATTTCTCCTCAACAAATTATAGTTTTTGGGCGTTCCGTTGGTGGTGGTTCAGCAGTAGATTTAGCATCTAAAAACCCTGTAGCTGGGTTAATAGTTGAAAGTAGCTTTACTTCTATTTTTCGGGTAGTTGTTCCTGTGCCACTTTTACCTTTTGATAAATTTACTAATCTCGACAAAATCAAAAAAGTAAAATGTCCAGTTTTGATCATTCATGGTAAATCTGATGAAATTATTCCTTTTAGTCATGGAGAAAAATTATTTGCGGCTGTATCATCTCCAAAACTTTCTTTTTGGGTAGATAAAGCCAGTCATAATGATTTATCCTTTGTTGCAGGTGAAAGGTATTGGGAAATATTAAAAAAGTTTGCTGATTTAGTTGAGAAAAATCACTAAGGAATAAGATCCCCGACTTCTTGAAGAAGTCGGGGATCTGAATTTTACTGAATTTTACGAGATCCAAATACCGTGAAATCCGTAGGGAACACGCTGGGGAATTATTACCCGCGCTATGGGTTCATTGGTGATATCTTGGGCGTTAATAATTACGAGTTCTGATGTTTGAGAATTTTCATCATAAACAAATGTTACTAACCATCCTGCATCTTCAGCAGTACCATGAGGATGAGGTGCAAATACGGCTTCTCCACCATACCGATTTTTACCAAATTCATGGGTTTGGGATTTACCATTTTCAAAATCATATTTGATTAGACCATCAAATAAGGGATTTTGACTATGTGCCATTTTTCCTACATAGCCATATTGAGTTTTTCTTCCTAATAAGTTTTCGTTGACACGGGGAAATTCTCCCGGTACATTATCTAGTTTTTCTTCAGTAACTGCACCTGTAGAAAGGTTAAAATGCCAACGGTGTAAATAAGGAATGTCTCCTTTTTCCTCACGGTGTGTATCGTCAGAAACCAGGACATTAGTAGAATTCATGCGACAAGCGATAAGTACCACTTCGTCTCCGGTTTCGTAAGCGTTGAGGGTGTGGAAGACATAACAAGAGGGACATTCAAACCAGCGAATATTGCTGTTGTCACCATGACGAGGCATTATACCAAACCGACTGGGGCGATCGCTCTCAAACATCATCATTGGTTCTCCCCGCATCATTCGTTCCATACTAAATGTCAGGGGTAAATCCATGAAAATGGTATAATTTTCTGTGATAGCGAAATCGTGCATCATTACCGCTGTGGGTATTTCTATGGGTACTGTTCGTAATAACTCCCCTTGGGCGGAAACTACGCCATATTGTAGATAAGGTGGTCTCAAACCGTAACCAAAAAACATCATTTCCCCGGTGACTGGATCTACCTTGGGATGGGCAGTAAAGGGGGAAACCAGTTTATCATTATAGGTATGTTCCCCAATAGTTGCTAAATCGGGAATGTTGATGTGATGAGGCGCACCTCCTTCCCATAGTGCTAAAAGCTGTTGATTGTGCCACACCAAGGCTGTATTAGCGGTATTTTTCCCCGGTCCGTGAGGGTTGTCCATTTGCGGTGGTTCTAAAAGTCCACTCCACACAGCTTTACCCGCTTCATGTTCAATCTTCCATCCTCTAGTTCTCACATAGCGATTATGATAGGTGGCTTTCCCGTCTTTAATGTGGACACCATGTAACATTCCATCACCATCAAACCAGTGATATTGACCAATAGGACTCCATTGAGGGTTGGGTCCATTACGAACAAACATCCCTGATAATTCTGGTGGGATTTCTCCAATTACTTCTAAGGTATCAGTAGATATTTCGGTGTTTATGGGGGCAAAGTTGCCCGCTAAATAAGGATTTACGGCTGTTGATGCGGTCATACTCAGTGAGTTTAGATGGAGATACTGTATTTAATATAATTATGGTTGGCTATTTATGCTATGAAAAACAAACACCAGATCCCTGACTTCTCAAAGAAGTCGGGGATCTATATCCATAAATATGCGATAATTAATTTCATCACAGTCAAAATAATTTATTAATCATAACTGTAAAAAATGCAAGTAGAATCACAAGTCTCTGATATTGATAATAATATTTTTACTGATTTCGGTGGGGTAATGATTCCCGAAGCGCCTGATGGTTTTAAATCGGGTTTTATTGGTATTATCGGTCGGACTAATGTGGGTAAATCCACTTTAATGAATGAATTAGTTGGGCAAAAAATAGCTATTACTTCCCCCGTATCCCAAACTACTCGCAATCGCTTAAAGGGGATTTTAACGACAGAAACAGCCCAGTTAATTTTTGTGGATACGCCCGGTATTCATAAACCTCATCATCAATTAGGGGAAGTGTTGGTAAAAAATGCCAAAATTGCCATTGACTCGGTAGATGTGATATTATTTGTAGTAGATGGAACTGTTGCCTGTGGTCCAGGCGATCGCTATGTGGCAGAACTACTAATTAATAGTCAAACACCTGTGATTCTGGGGATTAACAAAATTGATCAACAACCAGAAGATGCTCAAAAAATAGATGATAGTTATATTCAATTAGCTGATGCCTATCAATGGCAAAGCGTGAAATTTTCTGCTAAAACCGGCGCGGAATTATCCCAACTCCAAAATTTATTAATTAGTCATCTCGAACCAGGACCATTTTACTATCCACCAGATTTAGTTACAGACCAGCCAGAACGATTTATTATGGGTGAATTAATTCGAGAACAAATACTATCATTAACCCGTCAAGAAGTTCCCCACTCCGTAGCCATAGGCATTGATTTAGTCGAAGAAGCCCCAAAAATTACCCGTGTTCTTGCCACAATCCATGTTGAGAGAGATTCTCAAAAAGGGATTCTCATTGGTAAAGGGGGAACAATGCTCAAAGCTATTGGTAGTGAAGCTAGACAACAAATTCAAAAGCTAATTACTGGGAAAGTTTATCTAGAATTATTTGTCAAAGTTCAACCCAAATGGCGACATTCACGGGTGCGTTTAGCAGAACTAGGTTATCGCGTCGAAGAATAATATGAGGAGTCAGGAGTCAGGAGGAAGAAAATTATTTACCAATTACCAATTACCAATCACCAATTACCTTATCTCAACCAGCAATTTAAATGCGTGACAGCTTATTATTAATTTATGCCGTTAATTAGTCTCATTGCTGCCATTTCTGAAAATCGAATTTTAGCAAATTCAGCCAGAATACATATTAATTCGGGTAGTCTCTGGAATATTCCCAGTGATGAAATTTATTATCGGCAAATGATCCGAAGACATCCTGTAATTATCGGGCGTAAAAGTTATTCTACCATGACTAAACCATTTCCCGATTGTACAACTATTGTTCTGACCAGAAATCCCAATTTTCACGCCTTTGGTGCTGTAGTTTTACATTCATTAGAAGAAGCAATTGCTTGGGCGAAAATGAGTGAAACAGAAGAAATATTTATCGCTGGTGGTGGACAGATTTATACTGAAGCCATCCAATTTGCCGATAAACTTTATTTAACTATTGTTGAAGGTAATTTTGTGGGAGACATATACTTTCCTGAATTTGCCGATTTTGGAAAAGTCACCAAAGAAAAGAAAATGCAGGAAAATGGTTATAAGTTTAATTTTGTAGAAATTGAAAAGTGCGTTAATGAGGTAACGCCACCTTCAATAATCGGATAAGTAATGGGACACAAATTAATTACACAACTGATTTTGACTATTCTTATCTCCTTCTAATTCTTCCTCCTGACTCCTGACTCCTAGCCCTCACAGACAACTTTTATGGCTTACGCCACGCTTCGCTATCAGCAAACCCTATTAATTTATTGTAATTTCAAAAATCTCTCCAAAGCTACTACCATACTCGGTGGCCAGCGACGGATATTCCTTACCCAATTCATATCCTTATAACGGGTATCTAGTCCATAAGCAGCTACCCAATTACTTTCCGCCTCTCCCTTATTTCCCGTCACCCAATAAGCAGCCGTTAAAGCAGCACGCATATCAGCAAATCGCGGATATTTACGGACTATATTTCGCATCTCGCGGATAGCTTTATCAGTTTGATTAGTTTCATATAAAGCCAGGGCATAATTAGCCCTAGCAAAGGCAAAATTGGGGGTAATTTCTGTAGCTTTTTGGAAATCTAAAATCGCTTCTTGCCATTTCCCTAAACCTGTTTTAGCATTACCACGATTATTATAAGCCATAGCATCTTGAGGATCTAATTCTAATACACGATTATAATCAGCGATCGCCTCCTCCCATCTTCCCAAACCTTCCAACGCCGTCCCCCGATTCAAATAAGGATCTGTCACATTCGGCGCAAGTTCTACAGCTTTGTTATAATCCATCAATGCGGCTTCTAACTTATTCTGGCTGACACGAGAATTACCGCGATTACTCCATGCACCCGCATTCGTAGGAAATTTTTCAATAATTTCTGTCCAATAAGCTTCCGCCGTCACAAAATCACCCTCATTCGTAGCTGCAAAAGCCTTACTCGCCAATTCATCCCCTACTTGCAACTCTTGGGCAGTAATAGGTTGAGATTCCGCCATAACTGGTGTATTCCAGCCAAAAACCAGGAATAGACTCAGAAAAATACCAATTAGTTTAATCATCTACTTCTGACGTAATATGCAACAAAATTAATGATATAGCAGAATACAGCAAAACCCGTAGGGGCGCAGGGCCTGCGCCCTCCATTGTCTTTCACGAGAACGAAAATTGCTGTGAAAAGCAGGGACTGCGCCCTCCATTGTCTTTCACGAAAACGAAAATTGCTGTAAAAAGCAGGGCCTGCGCCCCCATTATATTTCACAAGAACGAAAATTGCTGTAAAACTAATTGCCACCACAAATGGTCAATTATTCAAAGATTGAGTTAAAATAAGGGGTCGCAAACTTAGTAAGTAAAACCCGGATATTCCCCGGAGGTGTAATTGACCAAGTTCATTTTGAAAATTCTCTGGTTAGACGAAAACGTCGCCCTAGCAGTAGATCAAGTTGTCGGTAAAGGTTCTAGTCCCTTAACCAAATACTTTTTTTGGCCCAGAAACGATGCCTGGGAAGAGCTAAAAAAAGAGTTAGAATCTAAACACTGGATCACAGATGTTGACCGGGTAGAGTTGCTGAACAAAGCCACAGAAGTGATTAACTACTGGCAAGAAGAAGGCAGAAAACGCCCAATGGCAGAAGCACAGTTGAAATTTCCAGAGGTTGCCTTCACAGGTAGCGCCTGATTATTTTAAATTGGTAATTGGCAGTGGGTAATTGGTGATTGGTCATGGGTAATTAAGTCAAATTATCACCTGTCACCTGTCACCAGTCCCCAGTCCCCATCATCTTCGCCACAATTTGATTGTCTTGTCCTTACTACCACTGATAATTAATCCCCCATCATCCCTTATAGCAACGCTAGATACCGAGTCTACATGACCGACAAGACTAGCAATTTCTGATTTTGTGCTGATTTGCCAAATTTTCACCGTTTTATCCCAACTGCCACTAATCAGCGTTTCTCCATCAGCACTAAAAGCTACAGTCACTACTGACCAAGAATGACCTGAAAGTGTGCTAATTAATTCACCAGTGCTAATATCCCATAATTTGATTGTATTATCACCGCTACCAGTCGCCAACAAATGAGGATGAGTGGGACTAAAAGCCACTGTCAAAACTGCCCAAGTATGACCAAAAAGAGTTGTTAATAAGTGAAAATTTCCGTCTTCTAATTTCCAGACCCGAACTGTGCGATCATAACTAGCACTAGCTAAAAGCTGTCCTTGGGGACTAAAAGCTACAGCATTTACTTGTAATTTATGCCCTGTTAAAGTATTCACTACTAAACCTGTATTGATATCCCAGATTTTAATAGTTTTATCCCAACTCCCACTAGCTAAAATTTGTCCATGAGGATGAAATGCTAGGGATTTAACAGCGTGGGAATGTCCAGTTAAACTATGAATTTTCGTTAATGTCTTCACATCCCACAAATTGATAGTTTGATCATCACTAGCCGTAGCTAAAATTGTATCATTATGATTAAAAATAACTGCTGTTATAGATTGAGTATGTCCGAGAAAGTTCCCTATTAATTGCTGATTGCTTAAATTCCATAATTTAATACTTTTATTATCTTCTCCACTGGCTAATATTTTACCATCATGACTTAATGCCACAGTATTAATAGAACTATGAATTTGATTTTCTAGAGTATAATCAAGTTGCCATAAATAACTTTTGTTTAGGGATGATAAAGATAAACAATTATCCTTAATACCCAAATTGTATATAAGTTGATCTGCTGATTGCCAACGTTCTTGTAAATCAAATTTTACCAGCTTATCAAGGGTTTGTCCTAGATGTTCACTAATGGGATAGGTGAGATAATCTCGCCATACCCAGGTATTATTAGTAATATCAAATAATTCAAAAGGAGAAACTTGAGTAAGTAAATAAATACAGGTTACACCTAAACTATAAAGGTCACTTGCGAAAACTGCTTCACCTTGTGCTTGTTCTGGAGAAATATATTCTGGACTACCAACTAAATTATCTTGATCTTCATTGATATTGGCAACTTTCATACCAGCAAAATCCACTAAAACCAAATCATCTAATAAATCTTGATTTTGGTTTTTAGTCCGTACAATAATATTTTCTGGTTGAATATTGCGATGAATAACTTGGTGATTATGAATAAACCTAATCACTGGTAATAAACCTTTTAAAATCTGCCAAATCTGAGTTTCATTAAAACTACCTTGCTTTGCTAATAAACCAGCTAAATTATCACCATCAATAAATTCTTGAATTAAATAGTAATATTCATTTTCTGTAAAATGTGTGATTAAAGTCGGAATTTGTGGATGTTTACCTAATTCCGTTAATTTCTGTACCTGAAATTGAAAAATTTCCAGCGGTTGATATCGAGATGAAACTTGATAAACAACACAAGGAATTGGCGGAAATTGACTTTCATCTACAGCTAAAAAAGTCTGATAAAATCCCCCCTGACTAATCTGTTTAACTAAACGATAAACTTCATGAATTAGCACAAGTTATCTCCTAAATTCCTCTTTGTGCTTCCGCGTGAAAACGTACAATTTTATCATTAACTGTATATTTTGTCAATTCGTAATTTCCATTGTTTACAAAATTTAAGATTTTTATTACATTACTTTACATAAGATATTAAGTTCATGATAAACATTTTGAGCTAATGTCTTTATAAAGACTGATAAACACATAATTTTGGAGATTCCGACTATGGCTTTAACTATCCAGTCTGCTCAAACTATTTTTTCTAATACTCAAGTTCCTAGTCCTATTCCTGCAACTATAGCGTTATTTGATCAACTTAACGTTGATGATCAATTAGCTTATCTTTGGTATGCTTACACCGAAATGGGTAAAACCATTACTCCTGCTGCACCTGGGGTAGCACGCTTGCAACTAGCTGAAAGTTTGCTTACCCAAATCAAGCAAATGTCTCGTGAAGAGCAAACAAAGGTAATGCGGGATTTAGCCAGCCGTGCTGATACTCCTATTAGCCGTTCCTATGGTTTCTTCAGCGTCAATACCAAACTCGCTTTCTGGTTCGAGTTAGGAGAATTGATGAAACAGGGAATCATCACTCCTATCCCCGTTGGCTATCAAATGTCTCCTGGTGTAAAATTCGTATTAGAAGCCACACAGAAACTTGATCAAGGTCAGCAAATCACCGTCTTGCGGAATACCGTAGTAGATATGGGATTTGATACTTCTGATCTTGGGCCTAGCAGTTATCCCAAAGCAGCTACAGAACCTGCTTTCCAACGGACAACTCCAGTTATTTCCTCAGTTAAAATTGATGGTATTACCGAACCCGCTGTATTAGGCTACATTGAAGCCATGAATGCAGATAAATTTGATGATGCGATCGCCCTATTCACTCACGACGGTGCGCTACAACCACCTTTCCAAAAGCCAATTATTGGCCGGGAAGCGATCGCTAAATATATGCGTGAAGAAGCACAAGGACTAAACATGATGCCACAACAAGGTATCTGCGAAGTTCAACCAGACGGTTCTAAGCAACTAAAAATTACAGGAGTAGTGCAAACTCCTTGGTTTGGTGTCACAGTCGGTATGAATATTTCTTGGCGGTTTTTAATCAATCCCGATGGAAAAATCTTCTTCGTAGCGATTGATATGCTTGCATCTCCTCAAGAACTAATGAACCTGCGCCGAGTTTAATCAAAGCAGGAGGCTGTCGAAAATCAAATTTACTTGTTGTTTCCACAGCCTCGCAATAATAGAGTCAAAACTATTGACACCGACCAAAAAATTTGTTATCATAAAAACGACGAGGAAGAACTATCTCCATCGTGTAAGCGCAATTCAAAATTTACCTTTGCGCCTTTGTGTGAGATAAACTCAACTTTGCCCTAAACTTGTAGATTGTTCATAAACCCGTTTCAAAGTATTCACATCTCTGACAGAAATAAACGGCGGTTTGCGAACTTGAGAAAAATACATCGTATCAGTTTCTAGAAAACTATGACCCCAAATACCCAAAGCATGACCAAGTTCATGACGGGCTGCGGACAATACATAATCACCAGTTTGACTAGGACTCAGCAGAATTGTAAACCGGTGAGATAGAATATTATTTTCAGTATATAAATCATAAGTAGTTAAAGCCGAACGCGATCGCAGTATCTTACCATTAGGTTCACGTTGCAAGGGTGGTGCTTTTCGGGAGATTGTAATATCAGCAATAGCCAATTTTTCTACTACCTGCAAAGGTAAATAAATACTCCATTCTTGCACTGCTTGAGAAACACTATTAACCCATATTTGCGATTGTTTTTCATTAATATCAGTTGGTGTTTCTATCTTGACTTTCACCGGAAAACTTGACCAAATTAAATAACCAACTTTCGTAGATTTAATTTGATCAAAATAATCTCCACTATTTGTTTTATCTTGCCATTGAGCCAGAGTTGGTGGTAAAGGATGGGATTTTTGTACAATAGGCACAGAATTAGATACTTGAATGTTTCTTCCCTGTTCCCTATTCCCTGTTCCCTGTTCTCTCAAAACAGCATTAACTTGAAAGTTAGTCAAAACAACCAACAGTCCTGTACTTATTGCTAAAGTCAGAACTGCTGCTTGTAGTGAGCGAAGTCGAACTATTAATCTTCGCCAAAAGTTTTGATTTTGGGTAATTTTTCCCATTTTCAGTTTCAATTATTTGGGCAACCAATTAGCACTTAAAACCACAGTTAAACCCATAAAAACTACAACTAATGCCCAAGTAACTCGATTTAAAGTATTTTCGGCACTTTTGGTACTGCTAAATAATTGTGCTTGTCCACCAATAGCGCCAATGCCATCACCTTTAGGACTATGTAACAAAACGAGAATAATCAAACCGAGGGCGGAAAATGCCCAAATGCCTTGAATGATGTTAGTAATTGCCATATTTAGAAATGTTGTTTATAACAAGTAGGGTTTAAGTTAAATTGGCGGTTAGAAACCGCATCTACACAGGCAAAACCCACCGTCGTGGGTTTCAAGTCTTGATTTTTCTTGAGTCCGCGCAGGCGGACTTTGATTGTGTAGCCGCGACTTCCAGTCGCCAGGATTTTACGATTTTACAAACCTATTTGTACAGGAGTACGAGTTAGTTGTAAATCATATTCTGCGGCTTTAAGTAATGATCGCCCTGTCATTTCTTGTGGTTGAGATATTTGTAAAATATCCAGAATTGTCGGGGCAATGTCGGCTAATTTGCCATCATTTCTTAATACCACATTTGTTCCATATCCGGGTATTTTGGCTTTTTCGCCTTCTACCAAAATCAAAGGAACTGGGTTGGTAGTATGGGCTGTCCAAGGATGACCGCCTTCATCTAGCATATACTCAGCATTGCCGTGATCAGCAGTAATAATTGCTGTACCACCTGCTTTACCAATAGCATCAATCAGACGACCTAAACATTTATCTACTGCTTCAATCGCTGTGACTGTCGCTGGAATTTGCCCTGTATGCCCTACCATGTCTGGGTTAGCATAGTTCATTACAACTAGGGAATAGATACCCTTTCTGATGGCAGCGATCGCCACATCTGTCACAGCTTGTGCTGACATCGCCGGGGCTTGATCATAAGTCGCTACCATTGGACTACTGACTAATTCCCGGTCTTCCCCCTCACAAGGATCTTCTAGTCCCCCGTTAAAGAAGTAGGTGACATGAGCGTATTTTTCAGTTTCCGCCGTTCTAAACTGTTTTAAACCGCGATTAGCGATAACTTCACCCAGAATATTACTCAGATTTTGCGGTGCGAAAGCCACAGAAACTGGCAATTCTGGATCATACTGGGTAAAAGTTACAAAAGAAAGCGGTTGAATAGGCTGTCTTTCAAAACCGCTAAAAGTGTGACTAACAAAGGCTTGAGTTAGTTCTCTAGCGCGGTCGGGGCGGAAATTAAAAAATATGACCCCATCACCAGATTCTACCGCGCCCGGTTGCAACCGGACTGGGAGAACAAACTCATCAGTCACACCTTCAGCGTAAGCTGCTTGCAATACCTTTACAGCCGTGAGTCCATTGCCAGCGCTATCTGTTGTCATCACATCGTAGGCGCGTTGGACTCGATCCCAACGGTTATCACGATCCATTGCATAATAGCGACCACTGATAGTAGTGATTTCACCGATGCCAACATGATCTATATAGTCTTCCAACTGCTGAATGACGTTGATAGCATCTGTCGGTTTAGTGTCACGACCATCAGTAATGGCGTGGATACAAACTTGTGAAAGTTGCTGTTCCTTTGCTAAGTCAAGTAATCCAAATAGATGGGTAATATGGGAATGTACCCCCCCATCAGAACAAAGCCCCACTAGATGTAACTTGCCATTAGCAGAACGGACTTCCTGGCAAATTTTGACAAGGGCTGGGTTTGCGGCTAAAGAACCGTCTTCTACAGCATCTGAGATCCGTACCAATTCTTGGGGTACGACTCGACCAGCGCCAATGTTCAAATGACCAACTTCCGAGTTGCCCATTTGACCTTCTGGCAACCCTACGGCTTTTCCTGATGTGTGAATGAGGGTGTGGGGATATACTGCCCATAAACTGTCCATAATCGGAGTTTTGGCAGCGGTAATTGCGTTTCCTCGCTCTTCCTCACAGTAGCCCCATCCATCTAGAATGACTAGCACCACAGGAGCAACAGGTGCTTTGGTCATAGTAAAATCGCCCTTTACTGTTTGTAATACTCGAATGATACCATTGCTAAACAACTATGGAAGTTAAATTCAGTAGGAAAAAATCTTAAATCCCAAATTTTGTTAACCTACTGATACCAAATATTTGAGACGACGCTTGCGAAATGCCATTTAATTTTTATTCCGTTATAAGGTAAAGTTTTTTATCCCCCAAGCCAGTAGGGGCGGGGTTTCCCCGCCCTTCATTGCCTATTTTAGATTAAGGGCAGAGCGATCTGCTTGCAGCAGTGCTTCGCGATCGCCCTATTCCGTGAGATCATCAAGTTTATCTAATATTCTTAACCCGTCTTCTGGATTTCCCATTACAGCCATTGCTTTAAATCGAGTATAGGCATCAAATTCCGCTAGAGCTATAGTAGAAAGTTCTTCAATCAGTGTATTTACACTAATGCCTCTGGTTTGTGCCAATTCTTTTAATCTGATGTGTTTTTCGTTGGGTAAGCGAATAGTTAAAGTAGCCATTTTTTGTTTAACTCCTAATAATTTCTTCCGGTCTTAATATTGATAAGTTAGGAAATACGAGTTCAGCATTTTGGAAGTCTTTAACATTTTTGGTGACAATAATTTGAGCATTACCAGCAACCGCTAATTCAATTAAATGGTTGTCAGCTTCATCTTTTAAATTAGGTCGCCATAAGTAATAAATAAATTGATATCCATTGACTGACATTTATAAATGATGCAAGTAAAGTATAAATTTCTGTCTTAGTTAGAGAACATTTGCTGATAATCTCTTCTCGCTGCATGACTGATTCATACTCTAAAAATAAAGTATTTCCCATCAAAGGCTGATATTCTCCTTTCAAACAGCGTCGAATTAGTTCCCGACTAGAACCTTTTGATACAATAAGCGCACTAATAAAAACGCTTGTATCTACCACAATTTTAATCGCCATGCGGACATGATAGCATATATGCTGTCATTAGAGAAAATTTTGGTGTTCGTACTAAGTTTTTTCTGCTTTTCTACTATTTTAGATTAAACGTAGAGCGATCTGCTTGCAGCAGCGCTTCGCGATCGCCTTGTTCTGTAACATTATCATGCAAATGCTTAAGAGTACAAATTTGCATGAGTCATTAAGAAAATATAAAATACCCTAAATACACACAAAAAGTTTGTACTTTTATAAAGTATAATTAAGAATAAAGATAAATAAATCTGGCTAGATAGGCTTATTTCTTCACCTATTGCTCCTAGATCCGGTTAAAGTTTCTTTCTAAACTAAAAAGTACAATTTTCCGGTGCCAACAACTAAGTTAGCATTCAGGATCAAAGCGACGATGTAAAATTCCCAGTTGAAGAGGCAAATAAAGGCGTGGGTCAGTATCAATCTGATGAATTAAAGCAGTATAATCCAGAGGCACTGCCCTGGGCAAGCGGAGCGGCTCGTTACTTTCGTTACCGTCCTTGGTTAGCGTGGGGACGACTACTGAGAATAATCTGGTCTTTTGCCGGATTTATATTCAGTCTCAAATGGGACGAATGGCAAGATCAGGTGGAGGAAAATCAGGGGAAACGCGCTACCCAGTTGCGAACCCTACTCACCAACCTGGGTCCGACATTTATTAAAGTTGGTCAAGCCCTCTCGACTCGTCCCGACTTAATCCGCAAAGATTTCTTAGCAGAACTAATCAAGTTACAAGACCAGTTACCACCTTTTGATAATGATCTGGCATATCAGATTATTGAAACAGAATTAAATCGCTCAATTGGCGAAATTTTTCGAGAGCTTTCTCCTCAACCCGTAGCAGCCGCTAGTTTGGGTCAAGTTTACCGGGGTCGGTTACTCAGTGGCGAGGAAGTGGCAGTAAAAGTACAACGCCCTAATCTCCGCCCGCTACTGATAAAAGACCTGTACCTCATGCGTTGGGTTGCCAGTTGGCTTGCTCCCTGGCTACCGCTGAATCTCGGTCACGATTTAACTTTAATTGTGGACGAGTTTGGCACAAAGCTATTTGAGGAAATTGATTACATCAATGAAGGTCGCAATGCAGAAAAATTTGCCCATAATTTCCGTGATGACCCCCAGGTAAAAATTCCCGGTATTTACTGGAATTATACCAGCACTCATGTTTTAACACTAGAATGGATCAATGGCTTTAAACTCACAGATACTGCGAATATCCAATCTGTTGGTTTAGATCCAGAAGCCATCATTCAAATAGGTGTAACTACTGGGTTACAACAACTATTAGAGCATGGCTTTTTCCATGCCGATCCTCATCCTGGGAATTTGTTCGCTATGCCCGATGGTCGCATGGCTTACATTGATTTTGGCATGATGGATCAATTGGAGGAAACCACTAAGGAAAGTTTAGTTGATGCTCTAGTACATTTGGTAAATAAGGATTACGCCGATTTAGCAGAAGATTTTGTTAAATTGGGCTTTTTAGCAGCAAATACTAATATTACGCCGATTATTCCCGCCTTAGAAGCGGTATTAGGAAATGCTATTGGTAAAAATGTCCAAGATTTCAACTTCAAAACCATTACCGATGAGTTCTCGGAATTGATGTATGAATATCCTTTCCGTGTGCCGGCAAAGTTTGCTTTGATTATTCGTTCTTTGGTGACACAAGAAGGAATTGCCCTCAGTCTTAACCCTAATTTCAAAATTGTGGAAGTGGGTTATCCCTATATCGCTCGGCGGTTATTAACTGGGGAATCTCCCGCATTACGACGACGGCTATTGAATGTGTTGTTTAAAGATGGTAAATTTCAGTGGCAAAGGTTAGAAAATCTGATTACGATTGCTCGCACTGATAGCAATTTCGATGTTTTACCAACGGCGAAAATGGGGTTGGAATTCATCCTTTCTGAAGAGGGTAAATTTCTCCGTCGGCAGTTGGTCTTAGCTATCACTGAAGATGACCGTTTGCACACAGAAGAAGTCCAACGTCTGTGGGATTTAGTCAAGGATGATTTACCACCAAATCGCTTACTAAATGTAGCAATTAGCCTCTTAACAGAGTTCTCCAAAGAAGGTGTAGCAGCTATTTTAGCCAAATAATCTGTTACCAAATAAAAACGAATTTTAATAACAACCAGGAGTTTGAATGTATTATTACCCTCTGCAACCGCCTTACTTTTTACTATTAGTTGGTTTTTTCACGGCTTTAACTTCTGGGTTAGCTTTATCTGGGACATTAAAGGTAATTGTCCAGCAATGGCCACAAGATAAATCTCCTAAAGAAAAGACTAATACCCGTTCTTTTTATAAACAATTGTTAGTGCCATTTATTGGTATTACTGGTGGTTCTTGCTTATTTCTTTGTTCTGGTTTTGAGATATTTGGTTTTCCTACGGGAATGGCTTTAAGTATAGGTTTACCAATGAGTTTGCTAACTTGCTTTTTTGTTTGGCGGCAGTTGGGAGGTTTACTCGATTATGTTAAGAGTGAAGGAATGCAATCTTTAGATTTAGATTCTTGGTCTTAACGATATCATTAAGGGCGCAGACCCTGCGCCCCTACATTGTCAGAATCAGGATGTCCAGGATTAAAGGATTTACAGGATTAAAAATATATTGTCAGAATCAGGATGTCCAGGATTAAAGGATTAACAGGATTAAAAAATACATTGTCTGAATCAGGATTTCCAGGATTAAAGGATTAACAGGATAAAAAAATATATTGTCTGAATCAGGATTTCCAGGATTAAATGATTAACAGGATTAAAAATATATTGTCTGAATCAGGATTTCCAGGATTAAATGATTAACAGGATAAAAAGTAACTGTTCACACTCCCCCACTAAAAAGGAATTAGGAAGTAACAGGGATAGGAG
>NZ_VIKX01000156.1 GCF_009711935.1 Dolichospermum sp. UHCC 0259
CCTTCTTCCTTCTTCCTTCTTCCTTCTTCTTTCTTCCTCCTGACTCCTGACTCCTGACTCCTGACTCCTTGATTCCTGACTCCTTAAAGAGGAATCCTGACGATAAATGTCGTTCCTTTTTTTACTTCTGTATCTAATGTGATTTCACCGTTGTGTTGATCAACGCATTTTTTGACTATTGCCAAACCTAAACCTGTACCGGAAATACTACCAACATTAGAGGCTCGATGAAAAGATGTAAATAAATCAACTCGATCTTGTTCAGGAATGCCAATACCATAATCTTGAATTTGAAAGATTAGTTGATTATTTTCGATCTCTAACCTAAAATCAATTGGACTATTTTCAGGAGAATATTTAATAGCGTTGCTGAGGAGATTTGTGAGAATTTGGCGCACGAGTTTGGGATCGAACTGCACAAATAAAGTATCATTTAATATTGGCTGACTGCTATTGAGAGAAAAGTTAATTGTCCGGCGGCTGCTAGTATCTTCTATTTGCTCTTTCAGCCGTAAACAAAAGGAAATTATATCTAATAGTTCTGGTTTAAATTCCATTTTCTGGGCTTCAGCCCGGTTGATCATGAGAACATCATCTAGGAGTTGAACTATATGTTTGATAGTTTTTTGAATAACCTCTAGATGTCCCTGTCTTTTTTCTGGGGTCAGGCGATCGATAAAGGTTTGTAAAATACCTGTAGATGAGGCAATAATGGCTAAAGGTGTGCGAAACTCATGGGATGCCATAGAAATGAAGCGCGATCGCATTTTACTGACTTCTTTTTCTTGAACTAGAGACAGTTGTAATTGCTCAAATAAATGCGCTTGTTGAATAGCGATCGCTAATTGATTGGCTATTTGTTGCACAAGTTCAATTTCAAAAGTTTCCCAATGACGAGGTGCAGAACATTGATGAATACACAGTAAACCCCATAAATCTTCTCCCTGTAGTAATGGCACAACTAAATTAGCCTTAATCTGAAATTGTACTAAAACATCACGATAGCAATGTAACTGTTCACACTCCCCCACTAAAAAGGAATTAGGAAGTAACAGGGATAGGAG
>NZ_VIKX01000157.1 GCF_009711935.1 Dolichospermum sp. UHCC 0259
CTACTTCTACCTACCCTATAAACTCTCGAAAGTGGGGGGAGAGTGAAAAACTACGGGAGAATTTCTCGGTTAGTATCTGATTTGCGGGAAGAAAAGCAACTTGTACAGGACATTTGCTGTGATTTCTCGTTACAGAAAGAATCAAGTTTACTGACAATTACAGCTTGGTTAGAATCAGAATATCTGGAACGAGTTGAAGAGTTGATTTGTAATCATTTACAAGCATTACAAGATCAAGAAATTAGCACGTCAGAACTCAATCGGATTCAAAGGTTTTTATGTAATGATTATGCCTTTTCTACGGAGACACCAAATCAGCTAACTAATTTTTATGGTTATTATCATACCATTGCTAATGCTGAATTAGCTGTTACCTATCCTCAAGAAATCCAGTCTTTCAATGCTCAAGAACTGCAAAAATTAGCTCAACAATATCTTTCAACAGCTAATTATGCTGTGACAATTCTCCAACCTTGTTAATTATTAAGTGAAAAATGCAAACTATTAATAGTCGCTCTCTCATTCATCGCACTGTATTAAGTAATGGCATTGTTTTATTAGTCTCAGAAAATCAAGCTGCTGATATTATTGCGGGACGGATTTTTATTCGCGCTGGTAGTTGTTATGAACATCGAGAAAAAGCTGGTTTAGCGCATTTGTTATCGGCGGTAATGACAAAGGGATGTGATGGTTTATCGAGTTTAGAAATTGCGGAAAAAGTCGAATCGGTGGGAGCTAGTTTAGGGACAGATGCGGCTACAGATTATTTTGTGCTATCTTTGAAAACTGTAACTGCTGATTTTATTGATATTTTAACATTAGCCGGACAATTATTGCGATCGCCTACTTTTCCCGAAAATCAAGTAGAACTAGAAAAGCGGTTAGCAATCCAAGATATTCGTTCCCAAAAGGAGCAGCCTTTTAACCTGGCTTTTGAACAACTGCGTCAGGTAATGTACCCAAATCATCCCTACTCGATGTCAGTTTTAGGTGATGAAACAACCATGAGTAGCATTACCCGTGCTGACTTAGTAGAATATCATCAAACTCATTTCCGTCCTGATAATATTGTAATTAGTATTGCTGGACGGATTACAGCAGAACAAGCTGAGAAATTAGTCACAACAATTTTTGGTGATTGGGAAATACCAGATTCCGCTCAACCTACTCTTAATTTACCGTCAATTACCGCATTACCTAAACCCTGTCTTAAACCCCTAAATACACAACAATCAATTATCATGTTGGGTTATTTAGGACCATCAGTAACTAACCCAGAATATGCGGCTCTCAAGTTACTTGCTACCTATTTAGGCAATGGTCTTTCTAGTCGTTTATTTGTAGAATTACGAGAAAAGCAAGGTTTAGCTTATGACGTATCTGCTATTTATTCAACTCGACTTTTTCCCGCTTCCTTTGTAGTTTATATTGGCACTGCACCGGAAAATACCAAAATTGCTTTTAATGGACTCCGCCAAGAAGTAGAATTATTATGTACCACCGAACTATCAGCAGAAGCATTACAAACTGCTAAAAACAAAATTATCGGTCAATATGCTTTGGGTAAACAAACTAATGGACATATTGCTCAAATATATGGCTGGTATGAAATTTTAGGTTTAGGAATTGAATTTGATCAAAAGTTTCCCGAATTAATTAATAATGTGACTGCAACTGAAGCAATTACCGCCGCTCGTAAATATTTACAAGCACCTTATCTGTCTTTAGTTGGACCAGAAGAAGCCATTCAGACGGCTACTTTCTAAAACCTTAAATATGGTTTGCTGATAGCGTAGCGTGGCGTATTAATCCTGATTGGGCGCAGGGACTGCGCCCCTACCTCATAGCCCTAATTAGTTTAGTATAGGTTGGGTAACAACTTCTGCGTCACCCAACCCAGTCATCAAAATTTTAGATATTTTTGCAGTGTATTTGCCCAAGCGTCTCACAGCATATAACTTAAAATAAAATTGTAACAGAAACTACAAAATTGATATTTTTTCCAAAAAAGAGGGTAAGCTAACAATATCAATCCGGTTCACAAACATACGGTGATGAGGAGTAGGTATTATGGTGACAACGTCTCTCCCACTTATAGAAAATCATTCTCCAGCGCATATTTGCCCTTATGATCAAGCCTGTAGCTATTTAGAATGGGCTGCTAAAGAATTAAAATTAGATCAAGGTATCGTAGAAATACTCAGTCACCCTCGAAAAGTTGTCACAGTTTCCATTCCCATAAAAATGGACAATGGGGAAGTGCGGGTTTTTGCTGGACATCGGGTACAACATTCCGATATTTTAGGACCCTATAAAGGTGGTATTCGCTACCATGAAGCAGTGACATTACGAGAAGTATCCGCCCTAGCTATGCTGATGACTTGGAAATGTGCATTGTTAGGTATTCCCTACGGTGGTGGCAAAGGGGGAATTCCCATAGACCCCAAAAAGTTCAGTGTGGGGGAATTAGAACGCATTAGCCGCCGTTATATTAGCGAATTAATTAAAGATATTGGACCATCTGTAGATATACCCGCCCCAGACATGGGAACATCGGCGCGGGAAATGGCATGGATGATGGATACTTATTCTGTCAATGTTGGTCATTCTGTCCCCGGAGTAGTTACAGGTAAACCTTTATCTATTGGTGGTTCGCTGGGACGAGACATGGCGACTGGACGCGGTGTGATGATTATTGTTCGTGAAGCGATCGCAGATCATGGTAAATCTCTAGTAGGAGTCAGGGTGGCAATTCAAGGTTTCGGTAATGTAGGCGGGGCAGCCGCCGAATTGCTACACCAAGAAGGAGCAAAAATTATCGCTGTTTCCAGTGCTAGTGGGGGTATCTTTGCCGAAAATGGTCTTGATATTCCCGCTGTCAAAGCATACGCTACTGCAAACCGCCGCAGTGTGGTGGGATTTCCCCAAGCAAAACCCATTAGTAATGCAGACTTATTAACTTTACCTTGTGATGTCCTGATTCCTGCCGCTTTGGAAAACCAAATTACCGCAGAAAATGTCCATCAAATCAAAGCCCAATTTGTCGCAGAAGCTGCTAATGGACCTGTTACTTTGGAAGCTAACCGCATTCTAGAAGCCAAAGGTGTTACCGTGTTACCGGATATTTTAGCCAATGCTGGGGGTGTGGTGGTCAGTTATTTGGAATGGGTACAAGGTCTTTCTTACCTATTCTGGGACGAAGAAAGAGTCAATCGGGAAATGGAACATTTGATGGTTCAGGCTTACCGCAAGGTGATTCATGAGTCGCAAGCACGGAGGGTAAATCTGCGATTAGCTGCTTATACTTTGGGTGTAGGTCGAGTCGCGCAGGCTTTAAATGATCGGGGTTTGTATCCTTAGTTTTATCTGCAATCTAGTTTAATTTAGCTTAATTAGGGTGTGTTATGGATTGAACCTAACGCACCTTTATACAATCCGTTGGCTGAACGATATTACCTCTTGCAGCCTCCCACAAAAACTACAACCAGACCTTTGCACTCATAATTACATTGAAGTCTGTTTAATGATCCAAACTTTGAAAAAATCTAGCAATGTATCTGATAACCTAAAAGGTAATATATATTCCACCAAAAAGCTCTACAGCTTTGGCACATCTACACCAGATACCTAAGAACGGTATCAATTATTAGCACCATGCCTGATTTTAACCCTAATTCCACCCAACTACAAACACAACTCACTAAAAAATACTTCGATTTATCCCCTGCTATCCAAAAGATTATCCAATTGTTTTCGGTAATTTATACACCGATAGACAAAGGTTCATTCCTCAGTTGTATTTCCCAAACTGCTGCCTTAGACGAAAAGAATAGACCTTGGACTACTACAACCCTCAATTACCAAATTGAAAAATTGGTAATAGCACTTTTGCTAGTTAAGGAAAACAAGTTAGGTCCTGAATGCAATCCGTTACTCACAGAAATTGCTACTCGTCATGCAATAGAAACAGGGACTTTCGATATATTAGTTAAAGCCGTAGAGGAAAAACTACCTGTAAGTAATCACTGGAACAAGAAATCGCGGATGTTCCGCAGTCTTGGCCAGTGTATCAGAGAAATCCGCATTGGTCTTTACCGCCAAGACCTTAATTTTATTAATAAGCAAATTGAAGATTACCAAAATCACAGTAATCATACAGAAAAAATAGTCATAGAAAATATTTTTGAGCAGATATGCAATAACCCATTTGACGAAAATTGGTTTAAGACCTTACCACAAGAATTATATGAACGTGGTATATCTAGCATCCTCTTCAATTCAACCTTAAAATTGGTTAACTGTGAAGATGCGTTTATGATGCTAGACGAAGAATGTTATGAAAATGGAAAATATGCTTCAGATTATCTACATCTGATTTTGACAGAACAATTACTGTTAAGGGGTGATACTGAAGATGCACAAGAAATTTTAGAAAGTGTATCAGAAGAAAATCAAAATAACGCTGCTATTTATTGGGGTTGGTTGAATTTTGTTCGAGGTGAAAATGAACAAGCCATTAAATATTATACAGATGCCCTCAAAGCTATAAAAAAAGCCACAGGCAAACGCCAAATATATTTTAATACAATTGGCGGCTTATTTTTTATCCTAGCATTGTTAAAAGATGGTTCAGCAGAACGCCTCAAAGAAGCAGAAGAGTATGCCACATTAATGTCCCGTGAATCAGATCATTGGATCACGTTTATTTATGCCAGACTGAAAATGGTACTGCAAATCCAGCAAGGTGATATTACTCAAAAAGAACTTGTAGTAAGTGCCTATATTGCTTCGGTGGAAGAAGAAAATAGCTTACAAACATTGTTTTGTTCTCTGTGCCTTTACTGGATGGATGCTGAGAGTGCTAAGAAAAAATTACCTGATATACTAGAACCATTATATAGGCGATCGCTCGCATCCTGTCATCATTGGTTGGCAATGGAAACCGCTGAACTCCTATCCCGACTCAAACCCAGCAGCAACTATAAACAACAAGCAGCAGCACTAAGAGAAGATAGCGGCATTCAAACCATCGTAGATGTAATCCAACCCCAAACAGATTGGGAAATGTGCCTCAATGCCCTCGCAAATATCCAAAAACAACCACAAACCCCGGTTAAACCAGAATCAGAACTGCGTTTAGCATGGTTCATTACCTTCTATCCCAGCAGATGTGTCTTGCAACCCAAGGAACAAAAAGTTAATGCTAAAGGAGAATGGAGTAAAGGTCGTCCCATAGCCCTTAAACGTCTTAGCAGTGGATTAGCTGAGTTTGATTACGTCACACCCCAAGATATGCGGGTCTGTGGTTGTATTGAGGCATATAGTGAGGGCTATTATGGCAAAGTTGACTATATGTTCAACGAAAAAGCCATCTTGGCATTAATTGGACACCCAGTAGTTTTTTGGGAAGATACGCCTAATATCCGGGTAGAAATCGTCAAAGGAGAACCGGAACTACTGGTGAAAAAAGAAAAACAAGGTCGTCTTACCTTAGAATTTGCGCCCAAATTACCAGAATCACAGAATATTCTGCATATTAAAGAAACCCCTACCCGCATTAAAGTTATTGAAATTAAAGCTGAACACAGACGCATTGCCGAGATTATTGGTAAAGATAACAAATTAAACGTCCCTGCGATCGCCGAAAAGCAAGTTTTAGCAGCTATCAATGCCGTTTCTGGCATCGTTACCGTTCATTCTGACATCGGTGGCGGACTAGAAAATGCCGAAGAAGTCCCCGCCCAAACCTTACCCCATATTCACCTCTTACCTGCCAATTCCGGCTTGAAAATCACCCTGTTATCCCGTCCTTTTACCCAAGGTGGACCCTACTTCCGTCCCGGTGCAGGTGGTGAAACAGTCATTGCCGAAATTGAAGGTAAACGTCTGCACACCAAACGCAATTTAGCAGAAGAGAAACAACTTGCTAAAGCTGTTATAGAAGCCTGTCCTACCTTAACGCGAATTGAAGAACAAGATGGTGAATGGGCAATAGAAGAAGCAGAAGATTGTTTAGAACTGCTGCTAGAACTGCAAACACTGGGAAACAGTGTCGTCATGGCTTGGCCAGAAGGGGAAAAACTGCGGGTTAGTCACAATGCAGACTTGAAAGACTTTAATTTATCAATTCAACGTCAACAAGATTGGTTTGCAGCCACTGGTGAATTAAAATTAAATGACGACCTGGTGCTAGATATGCAGCAACTTCTCGCACTTTTGGAAAAAACCCCCAGCCGGTTTATTCCCCTGGGTGACGGTCAATTTCTGGCGTTAACCCAAGCATTTCGTAAACGTCTCGACGAATTGCGGATGTTTTCTGACAAACATGGTAAAGGTATGCGTTTTCACCCCTTGGCTACATTAGGGTTAGAGGATTTTGTAGACGAGGTAGGTAAACTAAAAGCAGATAAACATTGGAAGGAACATATCCAGAAACTCAAGGAAGTGCAAGACCTGCAACCAGAACTCCCGTCTACGTTTCAAGCTGAATTACGCGACTATCAAATGGATGGTTTCTGTTGGTTAGCACGTTTAGCACATTGGGGTGTAGGTGCTTGTTTAGCTGACCAAATGGGATTGGGTAAGACTGTACAAGCATTAGCAGTCATTCTTAGAAATGCCCATCATGGACCAACTTTAATTATTGCTCCTACTTCTGTGTGCATGAATTGGGTAAGTGAAGCGCAAAAATTCGCCCCAACTCTAAATATTCTGCAATTTTCTGGCGCGAACCGTCAAAAATTATTAGATGGTTTACAACCGTTGGATATGTTGGTCTGTAGTTATGGTTTATTACAGCAGGAAGAGGTATCTCAAATGCTTGCTCAAGTGCAGTGGCAAACGATTGTGTTAGATGAAGCCCAATCAATTAAAAATATGGCTACTAAACGTTCTCAGGCAGCTATGAACCTGAAAGCTAATTTTAAACTGCTGACTACGGGGACTCCTATTGAAAATCATTTAGGTGAATTGTGGAATTTATTTCGGTTTATTAATCCTGGCTTATTAGGTTCTTTTGAAAGCTTTAATCAACGCTTTGCAAATCCTATTGAGAGATATCAAGATAAACAAGCACGTAATAAACTAAAAAAACTGATTCAACCATTCTTATTACGACGCACAAAAAATCAGGTGTTGTCAGAATTGCCTTCTCGAACTGAAATTCTGCTTCATGTAGAATTGAGTCGAGAAGAAAAAGCATTTTATGAAGCTTTGCGTCGTCAAGCTATATCTAAACTAACTGAAAGTAATGCAGATGCAGGACAAAAACATTTACAAGTGTTAGCAGAGATAATGAAACTGCGTCGCGCTTGCTGTAATCCTAGTTTGGTGATGCCTGATACTGAGTTATCTAGTTCTAAGTTACAGCTTTTTGGTGAGGTGCTGGGTGAACTTTTAGAAAATCGCCATAAGGCTTTGGTGTTTAGTCAGTTCGTTGACCATTTGCATATCATCCGCGATTATTTGGAGAAGCAAGGGATTAAATATCAATATTTAGATGGTAGTACCCCAATGGCAGAACGGAAAAGAAGCGTAGATGCCTTTCAAGCTGGGGATGGGGATGTTTTTCTCATTAGTTTGAAAGCAGGGGGTACAGGACTCAATTTGACTGCTGCTGATTACGTTATCCATACAGACCCTTGGTGGAATCCTGCTGTGGAAGATCAAGCTTCTGACCGCGCTCACCGGATTGGACAACAACGTCCGGTAACAATTTATCGCTTGGTGGCTAAGGATACTATTGAGGATAAGATTGTGGAATTGCATCACCACAAGCGAGATTTGGCGGATAGTCTCTTGGAAGGTACTGATATGAGTGGTAAGATATCAACTGAGGCTTTGCTGCAATTAATTCATGAAGGTTAACTTTTTAGGTATTAGGCGATGGTAGTGGGGAAGGCGATCGCTTGCTGGAATAGAAAGAATAAGAACTTTGCACACTATTTCCCGAAAGAGGTATTGTTGTGATCTATATCACATTTTTATAGGGAATATTAACTAATAATAAGTTTAATCGAACATAGTATGTGATACTTAGCTTTTAATATTTTTACAAACCCCTAGAATTGCAAAAAATCTGGTAAAAATAGAGTTAAATTCGGTATAGTGATGGAACGATGAAAATTTACTAAATTTCATGGTATATCAAACTGGTTATCAAACTCAGTAACTGAATCTCAAGATAAGCAATATACACATCGTCTACTTAAAGAAGACAAAAGCCAACGAGATGTAATTCTTGATGAATTCATATCAATTGTTCAAAAAGCTCATGAAGATGCTCGCTTTCGTCTTCGTAAATTAGCTGGAAATCCTCTAGCTCCCTTTAGTGATTTTCCAGAAACAGAACCATGTAAAGGTTATCCTGAAAGTCTCAACATTATAACTCTTCAGGGTTATTTTGGAGAAATATTTGCGGGAATAATTGCAGAAAACTGTGAGCATTTTGGACATGATGATTGGGAAGTTCCTGCTTGGCTCTTGCGCCTCTTTTATGGAGAAAA
>NZ_VIKX01000158.1 GCF_009711935.1 Dolichospermum sp. UHCC 0259
CTCCTATCCCTGTTACTTCCTAATTCCTTTTTAGTGGGGGAGTGTGAACAGTTACCCCAAACTCTGTATTTACTATTATACAAGACTTCCAGCCTTAGTTAACTGATTCTTGCCTTGGGAAATTCCCAAACTATAACCTCTAACTAACGTTACCGAGGTTACATCAAATGACAGTGCAAACTCAATTCTTAACTCCCACAGAAATTGGCAGAGAATTAGAAAAACTCACTGATAAAAAAATCAGTGCTATTAAAGTCAACAAACTACTTCAAGAAATGCAGTTGCAATATAAAGCTGCTAATCTGTGGCAACCTACCATATTAGGTAAGGGATTAAGTGTGATACTGCCCTACACAGGTACAAATAATCATTGTGGATTTCAAGTTAAATGGAGTACGGATATAGTTGAGTTGCTGAAAAATAAGATATAAACAGATAAGAGCGATCGCATTTTTTAACTGGTGCGATCGCTCATCGTGGTAATCAAGGGTTATAAGCAACCAGAAAATGGTTTTGATGCTTATAGATTTTCCAAATTTTTATTCCTCCACAGTAAAAGGCAAGAGTGAAGAAGTTTTCAGGAATTTTATTTTTCTTTACACAGTTTGGTTTTATTTTGTCAACCTAATTACTCACAGTTTCTAACTGTAAACTTATTACTTCTTGTTCTTGTTGATGTTGGTGAAATTCTGCTAATTCCGATTCGATTTCTGCCTTGACTTCATGACGGAACTTGAAAAAATGTTCACCTGTACCCAAGGCAATTAAATAATCATATAATAGATGAGGTTTTTGCCGTGCCATTGTTATTAATTGCTGCCAAAAAACAAACCGTGTAGAACGCAAAAATCCCTGTCGCCAACAAATAGACATTAAAAATTGAAACTCTGGTTTTGTTAAAGTTCTTTCATATTTAGCTCGCCAACCTTCCATCATCATAAAATGGCGAAAAGTCCGTTTTAGGTATGGCATGGGTTCATACAAATTCCAAAAAGCATCAACAAACTCCTCGGCAATTTCCGACATCGGCCGCGTAGGAACAAAATTCATTAAGGCTTTTTGAGAACCCACAAATTCACCTAAACCATCCCTTAACCGTCCTTCTTTTTGCAAGCGAGTCCACATTGCTGTATTGGGTAATGCTTGCAATAAGTTAAGATGAGCTTGGGGAATACAAGTTGCTTCCACAAACTCTTGAATCCGTTTCCCTGCGCCTGGTTTTTCACCATCAAATCCTAAGATAAAACCAGACATGATTTGTAATCCGGCTTTAGTAATTTTATTGCAGGATTCAACTAAAGAACTGCGGGTATTTTGTGGTTTATTAATTCCTACTAAACTATCTACATCAGGGGTTTCAATTCCCATGAATACCTGAACAAAACCAGCTTTTACCATCAATTCTAGTAATTCATCATCTTCGGCTAAATTTAAAGAAGCTTCTGTTAATAATGCAAAAGGATAATTACGTTCTTCCATCCAGGGAATTAATGCCCTTAAAAAGACTTTAGCATTACGTTTATTGCCAATAAAGTTATCATCAACTATGAATACATAACGCCACCAACCCATCTGATACAAAGCATCTAGTTCTGCGAGAATTTGTTCTGGAGTTTTCGTCCGGGGTTTACGACCAAAAAGCGTAATAATATCGCAAAATTCACATTGAAATGGACAACCCCGTGAAAATTGTACCGTCATTGCTATATAAGCATTTAAGTCTAATAAATCAAATCGAGGTAAGGGAGTTGTGGTGACATCGGGTTTTTCTGTAGCGCGAAAAATCCCCTTTTCTTCTCCCTTTTCTAAAGCCTCTACAAACATGGGAATTGTGATTTCCCCTTCATCTAAAATTAAATAATCTGCGCCGGCTTCGATCACAAATTCTGGTACAGATGTGGCAAATGGTCCGCCTACTGCAACTTTTTTATTTAAAGTTTTACCTTTTCTAATTAATTCACCAAAATCCTGTTGTTGAATGATCATTGCAGAGATGATGACTATATCGCACCATTCCCAATCTGCATCTGTTTCTAGACGGACATTGCGATCGCTTAATCTAAATTCCCAATCACTTGGTAACATCGCTGCAACCGTGATTAAACCTAATGGGGGATTGGTAGATCGTAACCCAGCTAAATCAATGGTTTCCTGATAAGACCAAAAAGAATTAGGCATTATCGGCCAGATTAATAAAGCTTTCATTAAGTATATTTTCCTGAGTTGTTTTTGATCAAAACCTATTTAATTTGAACTATAAAAGTTAGGTCAGTTGGTTTTTATCTCTCTGGAGATACAGATTCTTTTAGTTTTATATTTAAGAAAAAAAAGGAGGTGGTATACCACCTCCTACTTTGATTATCATTTTTGTTTGGTCAAACCAGAGTTGAGCGATCGCTCTCCTACTAAAATAGTATGGTTGAACTCAGATTAAGCTTGCCACGCCATTAGTATGTGTTAGAGTCAGCATAACGCACTGATTTATCAATTACACCAAGGTGCATTACTCAGTTAACTCACCCTTGTATATTAGAAGAAGTAGATACGCCTAGCAGTTCGTCACCTAAGAGGCAACGAAGAGACCATTAAGACTGCTGGCTGCGATTCCTTCGATGACAAAGGTTGCACCACCCGCAAAGGTGTACTCGGCATTGCCATTAACATTCCTGAAGGGGTTAGAAGTATTGAAACTTGTAGTATTGGAACCCGCTACTAACCTATCACTTTCTGAAGTTTTGAAGTCCTTAATAACAATCCTACCCGTTATACCCGTCTCGAGAACGAATTTATCTGTGCCAAGACCACCATAGAGGATGTCGTTGCCACCACCACCGTAGAGCTTGTCGTGGCCGGCATCACCGTAGAGGTAGTCATTACCGGCACCACCGTAGAGGAAGTCATTGCCGTCACCACCGTAGAGGTAGTCGGTGTCGTTCTGACCGTAGAGGTAGTCGTTCCCGGCATCACCGTATAGCCTGTCAATGCCGACACCACCGTAGAGGAAGTCGGTGTCGTTCCCACCGTAGAGGTAGTCGTTCCCGGAATCACCGTATAGCCTGTCGCTGCCATTATCACCGTAGAGCCTGTCGTCGTTATTTCCACCGTATAGCCAGTCAATGCCGTCACCACCGTGGAGGTAATCGTTGCCAGACCCACCGTAGAGGGTGTCGTTGCCGCCGAAGCCATAGATGTTGTCTACACCCGTATCAGTCCCACTAGGGTTAGTTACCCCAGCCTGGTTATGGGCATAACCATAAATGGTGTCGTTATACTTCGATCCGTAGAGATTATCGCCATTTTGGGTTCCAACGATATTTTGGGGACCTAAAGCACCCACAACTAAGAACCTGTTGGTGCCCAACCCTGAAAGAGCCGATGTAATTGTGGAGTCTAGTCCGTCAGTTACTTGATTGCCTCCTATTGAAATTCCATCCTTATCGATGATCAGCGCACTCCTGGTAAGATGCGTCCTATAAAAGGTGTCAAGAGCGATCGTACCAGCAGAGAAATATCCACTGTAATCTAGGTTCGCCACTGCAAAAGTACTGCTTTGATTATCTACATAAGCAAAACGCAAGTCGCCAAGATTACCCCCATCAGTAATGGCTACATTTGGTCTACCCGACTGCTGAAGTGGAATGATCATAATGTCTTCAATGGGGTTGAAGTCTTTGACTATAGCATAAGTAGCTGTAGGGGGAGGTGTAACGATGACGTTCATACTACTTAAACCAAAAAGCGCTTTAAGCCCATTAATAGCAGTGGAAGCGACATCCTTGGTAATCTTGTAATCCGGTAAAAATTTTGAGAAAAGTACGGCAGAAGCATTCGCAGCGAAATTACCAAAGAATGTAATAGCATCGAAACCACCAGTGGTACTGCCCTGGGCAGCCTCTCCGAGAACGAAGATATCGGAATGTGATCCACCGTACAGGTCATCGCTGCCACTAGTTCTTAAGTTGCCCGTAAAGAGGACATCACTACCAGCACCGCCATAGATAATATCAGCACCAGCTCCCCCAAAAAGGTTGTCATTGCCGTTCTGACCGTAGAGAGTGTCGTTGCCGTCACCACCGTCGAGGAGATCGTTGCCCTCACCACCATCGAGGACATCATTTCCCTTTCCACCGTAGATGCTATCATTTCCTCCGCGACCGTAAATTTTTTCAATTCCAAAAGGTACTAAGTTAGAAACATAAGTGGTGTCATTGTTAGCACCATAAATGGTGTCATTACCATTACCTGCGTTAATCTGTAGGTAGTAGTTATAATAGACAGTAGAAACAATATTTGCTCCCCATTGAGAATGAATTACTGTCTCGGTACTGTAATAATTACGATTATCAATCGTACGGTTGGTAGAATCATTGTAAGTTAGTATCCCTTTAAGCCTATGATTACGATAGGTATAAGATCCCGACATTGTAAATATCCTCCTAAAGGAATAAATGAATTGTTGTGGTTTGAGAAATCAGGCACTGATTAGCCATAGGGCGATATCACTTAATCTATGAAAAACATGAACCTCAAATAGAGGCTATATTTTCTATAAAATTAAATTTTTAAGCAGCCCAAAAAAGATTTTCCGGCTCTTGCGTCCCTTTTATGGAGAATTAATACTAAAGTGCCAGTTTAATAAACTACGTAATCTAAAATTACTAAAGTTACGAAATCCATATCCAAGTCTTTTGATTAATTTGAGTTTATTATTAATTCCTTCTACAGTA
>NZ_VIKX01000159.1 GCF_009711935.1 Dolichospermum sp. UHCC 0259
CTCCTATCCCTGTTACTTCCTAATTCCTTTTTAGTGGGGGAGTGTGAACAGTTACATTCACAGTTATAATAAATATTAACCCCAGCTACAATGAAAAAATAATGATGACAACCCAAGCAGAAATAATTAATCAATTAAAAACCCTAGAAGCACTTTCTCAACAAGGTGGATATAGTGATATCCTGGCTTTATCTCTGAGAAAAATTATTATTCAGGAAAAAAATAATATTCAGGTACAAATTCAAGAATTAGAGACCGATTTACAAGCATTTGAGCAACAGTATCAATTATTATCTGAAGATTTTTATCACCAATTTCAAACCGGACAATTAGGCGATGATGTAGACTTTGTTGAATGGAGTTCTTTTTATCAAATGTGGTTGGATTTACAAAAGCGTTTAACATTACTTCAATCTTAAATTTAATATGATAGTTCAGGATTATTTAACCGAAATAAAAACTAAATTAATCACTAGTCCTATAATTGATAAAATTACTATTGTTAAAGAAAGATCATTATCTGATCAAGGTTATTTTCGAGCAAGATTAAATTTAACTAATGGTGATTTTTTAGAAGTGGTGGAATTTTTTAAAATCAAAGGAGATAAATTTATTACCGAAACCTATCGTCATCAATGGATGGATTCTACTCAAACTCAATTAAAAAAGAGATGGGATAATGTAGAGCATTTTCCTAATTTACCAAATTTTCCTCATCATGTTCATATTAGTGAAGAATCTAATGTTTATTCAAGTGTTTGTATGAATATTTTAGAAGTTATTGATTTAATCAGTCAAGAAATTAAATACTGTGACATAAAATAGGATGGTAGGAAAAGTAGTTATCATTGATATTTAGGTTTTTTATTTCCTTCCCCTGATGAATTGTCTTGTAAAAATCCAACGGAATTACTATATGTATAATTACAAACAAGCTATTTTATCATTATTTTTAGTTGTCTCCTGCACTGTGATTAGCAGTTGTGATTCTAACAATACCGCTAATAACCCAACTCCAGAAACAATACCAAATAACAAAATTAACCCCAGTCCCCCAAAGCAACTACAGAAGTCTCCTACTCCCGCAGTTGAACCATATACCAATAATTCCGATAATAAAGCCATTTCTGGTAAAACTACAAACGTGACTGTATACACAAGTGATGCTCAATGTCAAGAGCTAATTCCCAAAAAAGCTGATGTTTCCGCAGCAGAACCCATGAATGAAGCCATAGGTAAAATATTTAAAGAACAAAGTACAGCAGATTTCAGCGTATCCGGTTATCGTGTTAATGTGAGAAATGGTGTTGCGATTGTTGATCTTCGTATCTCACCAGATTCTAAAAGACAAGTATCTTCTCTGTCTAGTTGTGAACAGTTTGCGTTGTTTAGTAGTGTCCGCAAAACCTTAATTAGTAATTCTCAGTGGAAAATTAAAGATGTCCGCTTTACTGAACGGGGAGAGGATATTATGCTGTGAGGGATTTTCTTCCTGCTTCTTTCGTGTTCTTTGTGTCTATCCCTACGGTAGCATAGGGATACTTGGTTAATTAACTCCTAACGCCTGACTCATTAAAAGTGATATAGTGGCAATAACCCAAGTATGGTAAAGATTTCTAGTGATTTTGCCCAAATGCAAAAACACGATATTAAGATCAGAAAGTCGAAAGTTAAGGGGATAAAATCAATGGACATCAAACTAATTTTAGTGGGTTTAACTGTTATATTTACGGTTTCGTGCTTATTCTTTGGTACGAAAAATGGCTTTTATGATTCCAATAACTATCATGGTAACGGTTCTGCACATTAACAAGAGTGACAACTTAGGTTTCCAACTTTTTTGAACTTTGCAGAGGAATATTGCTAAAAGCCAACTTTCTCAGCCAATAGTTTGATTGAGGGGAGGAGCAAATGATGAATAATATATCAATTGATGCTGGAACAACAGCTAACGAGTTGGAATGCTTTCCCTATAGTGTTCAGCATCAAGATGAAGGGGTGTGTCTAGTGGTCAGGATGGGATCACACCGAATAATGTTAGATTTCGGCTTGACAAATATTTCTCCTGTAGCGCAGGAACTGACTCAATCGGCACATGATGGGATGCCAGCGGATTTAGTTCTGATTAGTCATGCTCATCCAGATCATGCTAGAGGATTATTAACACTACATCAAGCTTTTCCCCTGTTACCTATATATGCTAGTGAGGTGACGACGAAGTTATTACCGCTAAATTGGCTAGATGAAGAACTACCAGGAATTGTATCATTTTGTCAGGCGTTACCATTGCGATCGCCTATAGAAATCAGAGAAAATTTAATAGTAGAATTATTTCCCGCAGGTCATTTACCCGGTGCTGTGGCAATTCTCCTCACGTACCACACACCCAACCGTGATTATAAATTACTTTACACAGGTGATTTTTTCCTATCCAACTCCCGTTTAGTTGAGGGTTTGCGACTAGATGAACTTCGGGGTTTAAATTTAGACGTACTATTAATTGAAGGTAGTTATGGTACGTCCCGTCATACCCATCGTCGTAACCAAGAAAATCAACTAGCAGAAAGGATTCATCGCGCCATTAGTTCCAGTAGACCAGATGAAACCAATTCAGTAATTTTACCAACCCCAGCCTTGGGATTAGGTCAAGAATTACTCATGCTGTTGCGTTCCCATCACCACTTTACAGGTAGAGATTTAGATATTTGGGTGGATGGTGCTGTAGCTGCTGGTTGCGATGCCTACTTAGAACTTTTACCCCATCTCCCCGCTGCTGTCCAGAATTTTGCCCGACACCAACCTTTATTTTGGGATGAACGGGTAAAGCCTCGTGTAAGAAGATTAAAGCCAGAAAATCTGGCCACTTTAGGGACATCTCCTTGTATTGTCCTCACGGACTCTTCCGCAGATTTACGTAAATACTGCCAACCCAACACAGGCAATTGGTTGATTCTTTTACCGGAAAAAATTGATCTTCCCGTTAATCCAGAATATTTAGCACCAACGAAATTTGAAAGTTATCTTTTAGCGCAACATAGTGATGGACCAGGAACAACCCAGCTAATTCATAATTTACGACCTCAGCACGTTATTTTTGTGCATGGTTCTCCAAGTTACTTGGCAGATTTAACTTGCTTAGAAGAGCTACAAAACCGCTATCATGTCCACTCACCAGCAGCAGGAACTCTAGTAGAATTACCAATTGGGGAAACGTTTTTACAACCTGCTGCCCCAGAAACTAATTATGAGGGAGAGTTGACGGAATTAGGTACTGTTATTACCATCACTCTCCCTGATACAGTAACAGCAGACCCTCGCTGGAGACAATTCGCTGATACGGGTTTAATAGAAGCCCGTTGGCAGGGTGAAGACTTGGTATTGCGGGGGTTATCCCCACGAGAACTCGTAAACCCCAACAACCTTCGCTCAAATTCGAGTGATGTTGAGTGCTGTGGTAGCTGCCGACATCAAAGGGGGCAACGGTGTTGGAATCCCGCTGCCCCCTTATATAATTTCAAAGTTACCCTTGACGGATACTGTCCTGCTTTTGAACGCTTGACGTGAATTTAATTTAGGAGCGTTTAATAAGCCATTAGCGATCAGCATTCAGTTAATTCTGGGTTTAATTTCCCCGCCTCTACAGGCGGAATGTTGCTGAGGTGGGGTTTAAATCCTCTTGTCAACAACCCGCTGACGGCTGACGGCTGAACGCTGATGGCTCTTTTAATCTGGATTTAGGTCAGTATAAGGGTTAGGAATACGCTCTGCTTCTGGACATTCTTCAGTTGTTAGCGGATCTATGTTACCGCGTTGCACTGAAGCTAATTTCTGAGTCACAGATCCGATGCTTTCAAGACGAACCATCTCCTCCCAAGAACAAACTTCATCTTCTTCGTCTGTTTCATAGCGTAAAGTCACTAAATCGCCTTCGATATCAATGATGCGGGCCCGCTCTATCCAGCGTTGCTGATCCCGCAAAAAAACACATACCTCCCGCCCGTCGCAACACAGTTGATAAATTTTGCGGTGTAGCATGTAGTGCTTCTGCCTTTTTATACAACGTAGTTAAACCTGTCAAATTCGGGTTTTATCCCTAGAACATTCGCCTCTAAGAGGTGAATTTCGTAGTTAGAACCCAGTAAGTTTAGTGACTCAATTTTACCACTTATTTTTAGTCATTAGTGTTAGGTGAAATTTTGGGTCTTAAGCTTTAGTTTACCGCATTAGTTGAACGGCTATAGCAACTGTTAACATCTACAGACATTTTTCTCTGATTTGGCGTTTCCAGGGGAAATGCTAGGTATCTTTATTAGCACGCTTTGTCAATAGAAATATTACGTCTGGTCGCAACATAGCTTTCAGCCTTTTAATGAGACTATCTAGCTAAGTACAGATAACCATTTGGATAGTCTACGGAAGACTTTCACTAGGGTTAAAATCTGCATTCTATATGAATGATAACATTATTTCTAGTTTCTTAGCGGTAAATAATTTTTTTTGTATAAATTTTTGAATAAGATTAGCAAGGTGTTACGGAAGTAAAATGTAAATTTATATGTAGAGATATTTGAGTGGCATATCTCTACATCAGGTTTAAGAGGGTAAAGGTGATTGTATCCATGAAATCAGCAATCTTACTGTGTAAATGTCAGTTAAAGTTAAATTGATTGTTGTTTATGCGGTTTATGCCAGATAGTTAGTGATGATGATTGAGAGCATTAAATTTCAATGGGGTGTGAGCAGATGCTTCGCGTTTAATGTTGCCACTGCGAATTTCATCATTAAGGGCAGCAAGAGCTACCAAATCATTTGATTGATAACATCTGGTTGTTAGCACTTGGTGGATTAAACCCTCTGATGCCACGCTAAGACATCCAGTTTGGAACGCCGATTTCACCAGTGAACGAATCATGATAATAAGGGACTATTAAAGCAATTTACTATTACTAGTTTGCAATAATTATTTCTGGGTTATGTTGATGTAAAGCATCTATTATTGGTGATTCTCATTACATAAATATAGTGACCATGATCACTAATTATCAAGATGATACTTGGTTTCCTAGTAATTTTTACGGATGTTTTATGGGTATTACGATATGATATCCTTAAAAATACAGGGAAAAAATTCACTAACTCTTCACAGTCTGAGAGAAAAATAAGCATCACTCAGTATAGATAAATTACTGTGATCTGATTAGGTTAGAAATTGGCGAAAATCTTCATCTTTCTGGCTCAATTGCACCCAATCTAAGTTAAGAGCTTGAAATTTCTGAACTAGGCGATCGCACGCGGGGCGTTCTGTGGCATAATGTCCAGCATCAATTAATACAAGATTACGATCACGGCTTTCTTGGAATTGATGAAATTTGCAGTCAGAGGTTAAGTAAGCCTGAGCATTAGTTTTGACTACTGCTGAAATATAACCCGCACCTGAACCACCTAAAACAGCTACCCGTGAAATTTGCTGTTGTAAATCAGCCAATGGTGAAAAAATCAAATGGGGCGGGTTTAATTGAGTTTGAATATTGTTAATTAATTCTTGTAATGTCAAAGTGGGTTTTAGTATTCCTACACGCCCATAGCCTAAACCTGATTGAGTAGGAACAATGGGTGATACTTGTTGAAGTTCAAGTAGTTGGGCTAAAACGTCAGCAGTTCCATCTGCTACTTGGTCAAAATTAGTATGGGCGGTGTAAATTCCGATATTATGGGCAAAAGCTAACCGCACCATTTCTGTTAAAGCGTCTCCAGTGCGGAAAGATTTGGGGGGATAAAAAATGAGGGGGTGATGGGCAAATATAAGATTAGCATGGAGAGCGATCGCTTCCTCCATTACAGCTAAAGTGGGAGTTAAACACACCAAAACCCGCGCTTCTGTAGACAAAACACCGGGTTCTACTTGCCAACCGCAATTATCCCAGCTTTCGCACCAAGCAGGATTTGCCCATTCCTCAAACCAGGTGATTAAATCAGCAATTTTCATTAAATTCAAATAAATCAATAGATTAAACGTATTTAATTATAATCCTACTGGTGAAGATGACCTAAAAAAATGTTTCTTGATCCAGAAAGATACACTAACTAAACTAATTAGGACTGGAACTTCTACCAAGGGTCCAATGACAGCAGCAAAAGCCGCACCGGATTTAATTCCAAATACAGAAATAGCTACAGCTATTGCTAATTCAAAATTATTACCAGCAGCAGTAAATGCCACACTAGCAGCTTTTGCATAGTCGGCTTTAATTTTCCATGCTAGGTAAAAAGCACTCAGGAACATGAATAGAAAGTAGATAATTAGGGGAATGGCAATGCGGACAACATCCAGAGGAATCTGCACAATCAAATTCCCCTTTAAACTAAACATGACCACGATAGTAAATAAAAGAGCAATTAAAGTAAGGGGACTGATTTTTGGAATAAATTTCTGATGATACCACTGTTTACCTTTAGCTTTTACTAAAATAACGCGAGTCATAAAACCAGCCAGAAAAGGAATACCTAAATAGATAAAAACGCTGTTGGCAATTTCTCCAATACTGATATTTACAATAGTTGCTTGTAAACCAAATAAAGGTGGCAACACGGCAAGAAAAAACCAAGCATAAACGCTGTAAAAGAAAACTTGAAAAATACTATTAAAAGCAACCAGTCCGGCTGTATATTCAGCGTCTCCCTTAGCTAATTCACTCCAGACAATTACCATAGCAATACAAGGGGCTATTCCCACCATAATTAACCCAGTCATATACTCAGGTTTATCACGTAAAAAAAGCATGGCAAGCGCAAACATCACTATGGGGGCAATTATCCAAGTTAGTGATAATGATAATGCGAGAATTTTTATGTTATGAAATACATCGTAGTTTTTCACTCTCCCCCCACTTTCGAGAGTTTATAGGGTAGGTAGAAGT
>NZ_VIKX01000015.1 GCF_009711935.1 Dolichospermum sp. UHCC 0259
GTAAAGGATTCACAGAATTAACACACTAGGACAAGCCGTAAAAGGAACTTTTGCAGGAAGTGAATGGAATGAAGCTGCTTATTTAGCTAAAATAAATGATGGGAAACAGCAACTAGAAATGTTATCTCGTCCAGTTAAAGAATTACCCAAAGGACAATACAAAACTTACTTTGCTCCGGCTGCGGTGGCTGAATTATTGGGTATGCTTTCCTGGGGTGCTATCAGTGAAGCCGATATTCAACAAGGTAATAGTGCTTTAGCTGTTTTATCACGTCAAGAAAAACAACTTTCCCCAAAATTCACTTTAAAAGAAAACTTTCAAAGTGGTTTAGTTCCCAGATTTAATAATTTGGGAGAAATAGCTGCACCGGAATTAACATTAATTGAAAAAGGGATTTTAATTAATAGCTTAGTTAATTCTCGCACAGCGAAGGAATATAATAAACCTGCTAATGGTGCGAATGGTTCAGAAACCTTACGTTCTCCAGAAATCAGCCTTGGTAATTTGACTTTTGAGGAAATTTTACCCAGTTTAGATACAGGATTATATGTTTCTAATTTACATTATTTGAACTGGAGCGATCGCCCATCTGGCAGAATTACAGGAATGACTCGTTATGCTTGCTTTTGGGTAGAAAATGGTGAAATCATTGCTCCCATAGCCAACCTGCGCTTTGATGAAAGTCTCTATCGCTTTTGGGGAGCAGAAAATCTCGTTGATTTAACCAACTTTCAAGAATTTATTCCCGAAGTCGGAACTTATGAAAATCGGCAATTAGGAGGAAGTTTAGTTCCCGGTATGTTGGTGAAAGATTTCACCTATACATTATAAACGTTATCAGCCTTAGATTCCCAACTGCAATCATATTAAGGAGGGAATTGGGGTTGGATCTTAATTCTACTACTTGTTAGGTAGTTGGGGGATAGTTTTTGTGATGCGAGCGGAGCGATCACACTTGCGTTAGTGTATAAGTTAGCAGTATAATTACTATCGTATCTATTTTGTATTCATTGATTGAACGCTATATTTACGTTTATATGATAAGCAATTTATCTCACACACCCTATCAGTTACTCCAATCATACTTTACAAATAAATCACTGGAAAATATCTATAATGATAAGTTTAAATCTAGTTTAACTAAAGGTATTGACAGACTGAGTGGAGTACAATTTGGTAAACAAGCAAAATTTCAGTTGAAAGTAATTAATAAGAAGTGTTTAAAAGGAGAATACATATTCTCTCCTTATCTTGAACTACTTCAATCTAAAGGAAGGGGTAAAGAACCAAGAGTTTTAGCTATTCCAACTGTCCGTGATCGAATTGTTTTGTATGCACTAAAAGAAATTTTATCTCAAATTTTTCCAGAATGCGTTCCTCGCAAATTAGCTAATACTTATATATATGAGATCAGAAAATTTTCCAATGATAAAATTGCCTGTAATATTGGTGTATTTCGTGCAGACATTAAAAATTTTTATGGTTCTATTGACAGAGAAAAATTGTTAAGTAAACTAAAATTAAAAATAAAATCTCGTAGACTTATAGACCTGATTCAACGAGCCATAGATACACCAATAGTGCCTAAACACTATAACAGGAAAGATTTAAAAAAATATAGAGGAGAATCTAAAATAGGAATACCACAAGGTTTATCTATATCGAATATCCTTGCTGCTATTTATTTACAAGACTTTGATAATGAAATCAAAAAAAATAATTGTATTAATGTGTACTATAGATATGTAGATGATATACTAATTTTCTCGCATCAAGAAAAAATTGCTCAAATTGAGAGTTTAGTTAGAAGCGAAGTTAAATCTATTAATCTTAACCTTAATGAAGAAAAAACATATAACAAAAGTGGAGAAGAAGAATTTGAATATCTAGGATATAGATTTGAATTACCCAAGGTTACAATTCGAGCATCAAATATAGAAAAATTTATCCATTCAATTGCATCTAAATTTAGTACATATATCCACAATAGAGAAAGAAAATTAAAAGACCTAGAAAATAAAAATTATGGGATAAGTAATGTACAAAAACTAAAAGAAATTTTTATAGATGAATTAAATGAAAAAATTACTGGGGCTATTAATGATAAACAAAAATATGGGTGGATATTCTATTTTAATGCAATTAATGATGAGGCGATTTTCTATAAAATAGATTCTATAATAGCTAATTTATTTACAAGGTTAGAAGATTTTAATAGAGTTCCTCCTCCTAATTTAAAAAAATTATCAAGAGCATTTTATGAAGGTAAATATAATCCTTTAGGTGGTTATATTCATAATTACAATAAATACGAAACTATACCTCAAAAAAGGGAATTTCTTCAAAAAAGAGGAAGGTTTGATTCATCAAGGAAATACTCAGTACAAGAAATTAATGATTTATTTGAAAGCCTCACACAGAAGAATCTACAGGAACTAGAGAAAGATGATGCTTTCTTTTATTCAAAGAATATGTTATAATGACTACCTGTGAGTCGCCTCTTGCAATTTTGCAAGACCTCCTGTATTTATTTCAGGGGTGGATGTAATCAACCTCCCTTCTTTGGGGCTTGACCTCCTATAGATTTAGGAGCGGCTACGATACGTTTTAATCAATAGGCGACTCACTCCTTTATTAAAAACATCATTCATTGAGTGATTCTTATAGTGATAGTTGGGGATAAATGAGTAATAATAATACCGATTTAAAAGCATACTCTGAATCTTTGATGAGTAGAATTTGGAAAACCAAAAGCGCACGTTTTAATGCAGCTAGAAGGCTAAAAAATAAATATCAATTTTCTATCAGTAGTATTTCAATACTATCTGTATATGGTATTGCAATTCCTATTATTCAATCAATAGTGAAAAATCCCGCTTGCCAAAGAATTAATGACATATATAATGCTATATCTTTAATCTTATCAGTATTTACATTAGCTATTAGCCTTGAAGAAGGGTCAAAAAATTATGAACTTAGAGCAGAAAAGCTCTATAACAATGCTGTACAACTATCCAGCTTACAGAGAGAAATGGAATACTTAATGATTTGTGGTTTAAGTGACAATGAACTTCTTCAAAAATTAGGTGAGTTATCGGTTAAATATGATCAAATCATTAAAGAATGTCCTGAAAATCATGAACCTGAAGATTATGATTTATTGAAAGCACAAAATATAAAAGACTTTAAAATAACATGGATAGAAGGATTATATATACAAATTAAACTTATTTTAAAAGATTACTGGCTATATATTTTTGTTGTGGGAATACCCCCAATTTTGTTTATGCTATATTCATCCTGTTAATTCTATGATGCTGGGGAAGTTATTTCACCTTGAGATAAGTTTGTTTATTGGATAAAATGTGGAAAGACCGAAAGTTTTTCAAATCCTGTAAATCCTTAAATCCTGTAAATCCTGATTGAGACAAAAAAGAGAAAAAGTCCCTATCAACTAGAACCCGTGTATGTAATCATTGTGGGTTCATGGAAGATAGAGACTTAAAACTGAGATTGTCAAAGACTACTCAAAAATCTAACCTAACAACTCAATGTTAGAAAAGATGAAATCTTGAATAGAAATACGTTCTGCGATTTCCGTGCGAATTTCCCGACGGTTGAGAATGTAGTAATTTCCTACCTTTTCATATTCATCAGTAAAATCGCTTTTACCGCCCTTTTGAGTGCCAGTTTCGGGGTCATGATAAACAGAATTGTATGTGTGAGAAAGATATCCTTCCCCTGTGTCGTGACTGCTGAAAGTGTCAATAGTCACAAAAGTACCGTGAATTAAACGGTGAACGTGGCAAACTTCATTGTTACGCACTTTGTACTTATCTCCTTCCGACTTTCCACCAACAAAAATCTCTACTGCGCCGGTTGCGTCAGTTTCACCAGGTCTAAAAGTATTTGCGCCGTGAGTCTGTTCAAAAGCCCGACGGACACGGTGAACGGCGATTTCCCAAGCTTGTCCGTGAATGGCTTTTTTAGCAGCTTCGTCTTCCACATTCAGAACTTCTGCCTTCATATTGGCATCAATCCGCACTTGACCTGTGATCACTTGGTCATCATACTTATAAGTAATATCTGCGGTATAGCCAGGGAAATTTTCATCCCAAGTATAACGGTTTTGATAGGCAGCCTGAAAAAGTTCTTGGGCTGAGATTTGAGTAACTGTCATCGTGCTTGTCCTCTGATTACAAGTTAAAATAGCTTTTTATCGTTGCTGATATTAGCATAGAGGTAATTATCGAGGTTCGCATAGACCCCAAATGGGTACACTTATGGCTAAAACTCTCCACGCCATTTTCCAAGCGATCGCTAATGTCCAAAATGAGCAAGAATTAAAACTAGCTCTCATGGATACCATTGGCGACCATTTTGCAGTACAACATTGGGGTATTGATTTCCTAAATGACCAATTAAATACTCAAATTGAAATTCCCGAAATTCCCGCTGTCTGCTTAGAAGCTAATCCCGTCGGGCGTTATGTTGTGGAACGTCACGCCCCCACCCATGAGCAATTAATTTTGTCCCCAGAAGACTGGAAAAACTATTGCACTCGTCACGAACACGTAATGACTGGTCCCATAGTTTGTAATGGTCAATTAGTCGGGACTTTAAACTTTGCTCGTGACCCCGGAAGTCAGCCTTTTGATAGTAATGATTTAGCTGATTTAAGTGCAGTTTGTTTACATTTATCAGCGAAAATGGCGACACTTCAAGCACAACCAAAAACCTTTGCATCTGCTGGTAATTGCCCCCTGACAGCGCGGGAATTAGAAATTGCCAAATTAGTAGCCCAAGGTTTAACTAATGGGGAAATAGCCGTTAAATTATGGATTACTCAAAATTCTGTCAAGCAAGCTTTGAAAAGGATGTTCCGTAAATTAGACGTTTCTACTCGTGCGGAAATGGTAGCAAAACTACAAGATAGATTAGTTTCCTAATAGCTATAAAAGAATGATAGATCATAGATCCCCGACTTCTTTAAGAAGTCGGGGATCTGAGTATTCAAAGATATTACTCTTGGGATACAGTTAATATCAAAATCTTTTGTTACTGTATAAACAGATAAGATTATATACTAAAAATAGTAGGTTGGGTTAAGCGACAGCGCAACCCAACAAAGTTTAGAAAATGTTGGGTTTCCTTGCGTCAACCCAACCTACGGAATTTTGTATTTATTTATCAACATAATTTTATTCATAATTTTATGCACAAACTATTAACTGGAGCTTTATCTACAGAAAAATTGACAGTAAAAATTCCCAACTTACCTCTATCATTAGCAGGATTAAAGTTGGTACAAATGTCAGATTTTCACTATGATAATGGTCTATTATCAGAAAAAATGTTAACAGAAGCAATTGCAGTTAGTAATGCCGCAAAACCAGATTTAGTTATTTTAACGGGCGACTATGTTAACACAATTGCGAAACCAATTTATCAACTAGCACCACGACTGAAAAATCTAGAAAGTCGCTATGGTGTCTATGCTATCCTTGGCAATCATGACATTTATTATCCCAATTCAAAATTAGAAATTACAAATGCTTTAACAAACGTGGGCATTAATGTACTTTGGAATCAAATTGCTTATCCATTGGGAGAAAAATTACCTCTAGTAGGATTAGCGGATTTTTATTCACGAGAATTTAATCCAGAAGCACTTATGAATCAACTCGATTCGACTACACCTCGGATTGTCTTATCTCATCACCCAGATACAGCCGAAGTTCTCAAAAAATGGCGTGTAGATTTACAATTATCTGGTCATAGTCATGGTGGCCAAATCGTAATTCCTGGAATGGGACCCGCTATGATTTACTATGCAAAAATAATCAAAAAAATCCCCAAGAAAATCCTCCGTAAATTACCATTTTTACGAAAAACCCATTCTATATTACGCCACTGGCAATGGTCACAGGGTTTACATCAAGTGGGAAATAATCAATTATATGTAAATCGAGGTTTAGGAACTTATTTCCCCGGACGGTTATTTTGTCCACCAGAGGTTACTATTATCACTTTGGAAGTCTCTCTATAAAGATTTATAGAATCATTAAACGCAGATAAACGCAGATAAACGCAGATGAAGACGGATGAATAATTTCTTCCTTTGCTCCTTTGCGCGAAACAAAAACAATATAGTAGAATAGAAAATTAGCATCAACTTGTAATTTCTTATGTCTGCTACGCCGTCTGTATCTCAGCTAGATTCACCTAACTCCACTAAATCTGAACTTCTTCCCCCTCTCCTTGGTGCTTCCGTGACGGAGTTAACTGCTTGGGTACAGCAGCAGGGACAACCGGGTTATCGGGGTAAGCAATTACATGATTGGATCTATAATAAGGGTGTGCGATCGCTTGCCGATATTTCTGTATTTCCGAAAAATTGGCGTTCAGAAGTTGCAGATATTCCCATAGGTCGTTCTTCTCTACATTACCGCTCTGTTGCCCCCGATGATACGGTTAAATATCTCCTCAAATTGGCTGACGGGGAAATTGTGGAAACTGTGGGTATTCCCAGTGATAAACGGTTAACAGTCTGCGTTTCCACTCAAGTCGGTTGTCCAATGGCTTGTGATTTCTGTGCAACTGGGAAAGGTGGTTATAAACGTAATCTTACCCGTGCAGAAATTGTTGATCAAGTCCTGACCGTGCAAGAAGATTTTCAAGAACGGGTGAGTAACGTCGTATTCATGGGTATGGGTGAACCATTGTTGAATACGGAAAATGTGATTTTAGCAATTAAATCTATTAATCAAGATATCGGAATTGGTGCGCGATCGCTTACACTATCTACTGTAGGCATCCGCGATCGCATTTTGCAAGTTGCCGAACACCAACTGCAAATTACCCTCGCTGTCAGTCTCCACGCACCCAACCAAGCATTACGGGAACAACTCATTCCCAGCGCCAAACCCTACCCTATCGAAGACTTACTCGCAGAATGTCGAGAATACGTAGAAATAACTGGACGCAGAGTTACCTTTGAATACATACTTCTGGCTGGAGTCAACGATTTACCTGAACACGCCTTAGAACTATCAAAACGTCTGCGAGGCTTTCAAAGTCACGTTAACTTAATCCCCTACAATCCCATAGAAGAAGTAGATTACAAAAGACCAACCCGCGACCGAATCGAGGCCTTTATCAACGTTCTTCAACAACAAAATACTGCCGTCAGTGTCCGTTATTCTCGCGGTTTAGAAGCCGACGCTGCTTGTGGACAATTAAGAACAACAAAAAGGTAATATACTCAACACGGCTTAATTATTTGATTCTGTGGGTAAGGGTTTAGCAGTGCTAAACCCCTACAAATCTGGGGTTTTCGGGATTTTACAAAAGTCCATGTCTCAACCGTTTTGAGTATAGCAGGAGTTAGCAGTCAGGAAAAAGAAGCAGCTTACCTTATTCTTGACTATCTCTTCAATTGCCTATCTTTTAGCATAAATTCCTGGTGCATAAGCCTCAATCACCTTACCCGTGCGAGTGCAAGTGATCATCAAATAATCGCAACTAGGACATTGTGTTCTAGTAACTTGACTATCAGCAATATAGTGACGTTCAGCCGCACTACCGCAATTTGGGCAATGAATCTTTTGTGATGCTTGCATTTTAAAACCCCTGAACTTAATAACGGTTTAGAAAAAGTGAAAAAATTGTTTAATTATTGTGAATGGAAAAAAGTTGATATCTTTGGTGATTATCTTAAACTTGATAATTTTTATCATCATGCTTGAGATATATAGATTTACTTAGATGTAACTTTTCTTAGATTAGCCGTGATCCCTATGGTGTAATCCTTGAGACAGTCTTGTTTATTTCTTGGAAAAAAATAAGTTATTTTCCCATTCAAGCGTTACCAGATAGGAAAAACTGTAATCAAAGTCACAAAATCAATAGTTTTATATTTAATTAATATTTGCACAGGCAAGACACCCCTCCCACAAGTCATATAATCATTGTGAGGTAAGTTTCTAGCCTGTCCATTTAGTATTGATACTAAACACTAGGAAAATATATTAGTCCGTTTTAACGGACTTAAGCTATGAGACAGGGAATTGATTCCCTGGCTACTTAACCATGAATAAAAAAGTAAGTAGTCATCCCAAAGGCCACCACTATCACAAATTTCCGCACCAAATTAGGTTCTAGTCTGCGGGCAAAATGAGCGCATAAATAACCACCCAGAGAACCACCAAACGCCATTATCATAACTTGATGCCAAGCAATCAAATTAGCGAACATAAAAGGAATAATAGCTACACCATTAATGCAACTACCCAATAAAGTCTTAAAAGCATTAATAGAGTGAATATTTTTAATACCTAAAAAGGTTAAAGTTGCCAACATTAAAATACCCACACCCGCACCAAAAAAACCACCATATATAGAGATTGCCAATTGAGAAACTAGAAGAATAAATAAAGGTGGAGGTGTAGAAATATCATTTTTACTCTGAAGTTGCAGCCAGTTTTTTAGAGATTCACTGAATGTAAATATCAATGTTGCTGATAGTAATAAATAGGGCAGCATCTTTTTAAACACATCCGGTGATGTATATAACAAAGCTACAGAACCAATCACACCACCAACTAAACTTGTGCCGGCTAGTAATAATAATTGTCTTTTTTCAATATTCAAATCTTGACGATATGCCCTCGCACTAGCGATCGCTGCTATCCACAAAGCAGTATTATTTGTAGCATTAGCAGTAATTGGTGCGACACCCGTAAATATTAGGGTAGGAAATGTAATGAAACTACCACCACCCGCGACAGCATTGAGTCCACCGGCAATGAATGCGGTGCTGAAGAGAAGCAAACTATGAATCAAAGTTAAATCCTGCGGCATTTTTTGTAATTAATAAACCTAATTATACTGTTATACAGTAAATACTGTAAGTTTATCGAATTATCGTTGATTTAATCAACACTAAAACCAAGGGACAAAAATAAGTTGTGCTGGATTTAATTTGGATTATTTTGTATATTTTTCGCGGGCAAGATGCCCGCACCACATATTTTTACTGATGAGATTCTAACCAGTTGAATAAATCCTCAATAGCTGTAAAATCTAGTAACGCCTCGCCGAGTGATTCCAACTGATTTAAAGAAAGAGTTTGAATTTTTTTCCTAACTTCTTCTGGTAAATTTCCTACCCGTTTTTGTAGTAGTCGAACCACAAGATTTTGCTCACCTTCTTGTTTACAAGAATACCTGGTAAGCGTAAAGCTCAGTCACTTCAGTGCTGAGGTATAAGTGACACGGGCGGTTTTAACCACATAGAGTCATGTACCTTCTGCTATTCCTCGCTCATAGCCAATGCGCTCACCTGTAGTAATATAAGTCATAGTTCGCTCCTGTTCAAATTGTTTAAAATCTTGCCAGTATATGAGTTTGATTCAAATGAATATGCGATCGCAAAACACTCCGCCTATTTTTGAGAAAATTAAAACCTCAAATTCAATCATAACAATGGTTTCAGCCATATTTTACCCAAAATCTTGGGAGCAATAGAACCAATTTTTTAATCTAAAATCTAAAATCCAAAATCTAAAATTCCCAGTCAAAATAGGTTTTTGGGAGGTTGTACCCCCCATAATATTTCATATTAAGGAATAGGCACAGATCGTAATAACCTTTCAACTATAGTTTTTGCATTCCGTCCCCCTCTAGGAATCAGACGATGACAAAGAACATGCGGTGCGAGAAACTTGACATCATCAGGAAGAGCATATTCCCTACCTAAAATGAAAGCCAAGGCTTGAGCGGCTTTTTGTAAAGCTACAGTACCACGAGGACTAACACCAAGAGTAATTTCTTCATCCTGTCTAGTTGTTCGCACCAATTCCAAAATATATTGTTGCAAAGATGTTTCTACCTTAACTTGAGAACAAGCTTGGCGTAATGCTTGGACTTCTTCTAAAGTAATACAAGGCTGTAAATCAGCAACCTTGAAACCTGCTTGCAAATTTTCCAACATTTGCATTTCTTCAGATTCCGAAGGATAACCCAAACTTAAAGACAGCATAAACCGGTCCATTTGGGCTTCTGGAAGGGGAAACGTTCCTTGGTACTCAATGGGGTTTTGAGTAGCAATTACAAAGAATGGCTGCGGAACTAGCCGAGAAACACCATCAACTGTGACTTGATGTTCTTCCATTACTTCCAGCAAAGCTGACTGAGTCCGGGGTGTAGCGCGGTTAATTTCATCCGCTAGGAGGACGTTAGCAAATACAGGCCCTTGTAGAAATGTAAATTCCCCAGTTTTAGGATTCCAAATATTTGTACCAGTGATATCTGTAGGGAGTAAGTCAGGGGTACATTGTAACCGCTGAAATTTACCATCTACAGAACGAGCTAGAGATTTGGCTAAAAGGGTTTTACCAACACCGGGAACATCTTCTAATAAAGCATGACCACCACCTAGTAAAGCTACTATCACTAAGCGGATAGCTTCATGTTTACCAACGATGGTACGAGCCAAATTTTGTGTTAAAGCGTCAATTTTTTCTCTCATGTAGTACCTGGGGGGAATGTAGAAGGAGAAGCCCTGGCGAATAGAATTCGCGGCTACACAAACAAAGTCCGCACTTCAACAAGCTCAGTGACCACCTGCGCGGACTAATGAGCAATCAAAGATTTGAAACCCAGGTCGGTGGGTTTTGTCTGTGTAGACGTGGTTTCTAACCGCCGCTTTAGTTTTAAGTTTATACTTTTAATACTTTAACCTTTCCTACAGTATTCCCACTGAAAATCCCCAATTCAGCATTAGGAATTAAAAATTTCTTTAGCTGCTGTACAATCAAGTTGAATTTGGTTTTTCAGTGCTTCTAAAGAAGAAAATTTCTGTTCGGGGCGCAAAAATTGGACTAGTTGTACTAGCAAATTTTTTCCATACAAATCACCAGACCAATTTAATAAATGTACTTCTACACGAGTATCTATACCATTAACAGTGGGACGGTTGCCGATATTCATGACTCCAAAATGCTGAGTGGGAGATTTGTCTGGAGTTGCGTTAGGGATAATCGCCTCAATCGCGTAAACTCCATGACGGGGTAAAAATTTGTCTTTTGGTAGTTGAATGTTGGCGGTAGGAAAACCGATAGTTCTCCCTAATTTTTGACCTGTTACTACTTCACCTATGAGAGTGTAAGGTCTTCCCAAAAGCCGATTTGCTTTGGAAATATCACCTACTTCCAAACTTTCGCGGATTAATGAGGTACTGATGCGAGTATCTTCGGCTGCTGGCAAAATATCTGTATCAGTTTTTATAGGAACTATTGTTACGGGTATGTTGTATTTCGCTGCAAGTATTTGCAAGTCTTGAGCAGTACCCATGCGCTTTTTGCCGAAACAAAAGTCTTGTCCGACGCTAATTTGTTGACATTGCAGTTGTTGAACCAGGATTTTATCTACAAATTCTTCGGGAGAAAGGGCAGATAGTTCTCTATCGAAGGGTAATAATACCAATTGTTCTACCCCAAGCGATCGCAATTGTGCAACTTTTTCATCGAGTGGTGTTAACAAATCACGAGGAAGTCCTGTAAAAAACTCTTGGGGATGGGGATCAAATGTAACAACTGTTGAGTAGGGGCGGACTGAATTCTCCTCACCCCATGTTGACTGCAATACTGGCTGAATCACTCTTTGATGACCAAGATGAACACCATCAAATTTGCCAAGAGCAACAGCAGTCGGTGTCAGCAGTTCTTCTGTTGAAGAAGCAACCCATACAGAACACCCATTTTGAGACAAATTTAACACTTGGATTTTGGGATTTTAGGTTTGTTTTCGGTATCAGCGTTTAGCTACTGTTGAACCTTGGGTTCAGCCATTGATAACGATGTTGACGCTCTCGCGCTGTTAGATATCTAATCACCAATCTAATCTAAAATCGAGAAATCCATTGATTAAATTGGTTTTTGGTTAGGTATACCAACCCCACGAGGAAAACTAATTGGTGTACTGGATACTTTTCGCAAATAAAGACAATGACGGATACTATTACTCAAGGGAGTGGAAAATTCCTCAATTAATTCAATGACTCCACCTAATTGCTCAACAGCAGCTTCTAAACTTTCATTTTCCGCTTGAGTCCAAGTACCGCGATAAATTACCGCCAAACCCCCTTTTCTCACCAAAGGTAAGGAATATTCCGCACAAGCGGAAACATTACTCACAGCCCGGATTACAGCCAGATCATACTGTTGTCTGTGTTGGATTTGTTGACCAATTTCTTCCACTCTACCCAGTAAAGTTTTGGCATTATTCAAAGTAAGTGCTGATAAAACTGTCTCAATAAAAGTAATTTTCTTACCCGTAGAATCTAAAAGTGTCACTTGAGAATTAGGAAAAATTAGAGAAATGGGGATACCAGGAAAACCCGCACCCGTACCAATATCAATTATCCGCTTACCCTGTTCAATCCCAGGAATAAATACTTGTTTAGGAGCAATTCCCCGTAAAGAATCCCAAAGATGTTTTTCCCAAAATTCATCAGGTTCAGTAATGCGAGTTAAATTAAGTTGCCGATTTCCGGCAATGATTAATTGATAAAGTTGTTGAAATTGACTTTCTTGCAAAATTGTCGGTTGCCAATTCAGAGTTTTTTGCCATATTTCTGCCATTTCTGGTAAATTAGCGATCGCTAAAGATTCTAAATCCATTGGTTAAAATTAATTTTTTTAAGTTATTTTGGCGTTACTGATTAAGGGTATGAATTCATCCCTTCTTATCTGCGTTCATCTGCGTTCATCTGCGTTCAATTACTCTTAAAATTAATTTAGAATTAAGCAGATTTTACTTCTTCTCCCTGACTTCTGACTTCTGACTGGTCACTGAGCGAAGCCGAAGTGCTGACTCCTGACTTTAAAACCCCATGATCTAATGTCCAACAATAATCAGCTATTGGTAACATATCACCTGCATCGTGTGTTACAACTAACAATGTCCAATCTTTTTTCAGTTTGGCTAATAAATTCACCAGTTGGCGACGCATTGACCAATCTAAACCCGCCGTAGGCTCATCTAATAATAATAAATTTGGTTGACGAATTAACTGCACCGCTAAAGCCAACCGTCGCTGTTGTCCACCGCTTAAAGCGTGAGGTGATGCGGACAAGGATAAATGATCTAATCCAACTTCAGTTAATGCTTGTTTAACCTGTTCTGTTCCCAGTTCAGGATGTCCTAAGCGTAATTCTTCTAAAATTGTCCCCCCGCAGAAATGGCGTTCTGGAAATTGAAATACTAAACCTGCTAATTGTTGTAATTGTTCGGCTATGAGTCCTTGTTCTCGCCAAAAAACCCCACCAGCGGTAGGATCAGCCAATCCAGATAAAATCTCTAATAAGGTGCTTTTACCCGAACCGCTAGGCCCAATAATTAAACCTAGTTTCTGAGGTGGTAATTCTAAATTTATTGCTTGGAGAATGGCTTTTGGACAGGCTGTGGGATGATAAGTTAGATTTCTAAGATAGAGCATTTGTGAAGATTACCAAGTTATAAAAAATTTTGGTGGAAATAGACGGAATTTATAATTTACTATGTTGCATTGTAGGTAATAGATAAAACATTTTCAACCGTAATTATGTAGTTTTTCACTCTCCCCCCACTTTCGAGAGTTTATAGGGTAGGTAGAAGTAGG
>NZ_VIKX01000160.1 GCF_009711935.1 Dolichospermum sp. UHCC 0259
CAAGGGCGTTATAAGGACGAAGACCGACAAGACGGGCGACTTCAAATTGGCGTAACATGAAGCCGATCAAACCGAATGCGCCATGTAGGGCTACGAAAGGCCACAAACCACCTAGTTGAATCCAACGAGTGAAGTCACCTTGAGCTTCAGGTCCCCACAGGAACAACAGGGAATGTCCCATGCTGTTGGCTGGTGTGGATACTGCTACTGTTAAAAAGTTAGCTCCTTCTAAGTAAGAAGATGCTAGTCCGTGGGTGTACCAGGATGTGACGAAGGTTGTACCGGTTAGCCAACCGCCTAATGCGAGGAAGGCACAGGGGAATAATAATATTCCTGACCAACCTACGAATACGAAGCGATCGCGCTTTAGCCAGTCGTCTAATACGTCAAACCACCCTCTACTAGGGGCGCGTCCAACTGCGATGGTCATGAGAGCAAATCTCCAAAATGTTTTATAAGTACGGATTTTATGCGTTTATGGCAGGGGAATATTATTCACCTACACAAGTTTAACCAGATTGTCAATCTAGTTTACAATTTTTTACGCTTTCTATCATAATAGGTGAAAATCTCTAATTTTGCTAGTGGACTAGGAAAAAATTTTATTTGGGGAACAGGGAACAGGGAACAGGGAATAGGGAACAGAAAAATTAATTGTGTAATTAACAGGACTTACGCAACTGGCACATTGGTAGGGTGCGTCAGACGGCATAAATCCTGCAAATAACCAAATTGTTGATATCTGACGCACCCTACAACAGATTTTTAGTGTGACACTTGCGTAAGTCCTAATTAATTCTGTCCAATTACTTATAGAGAATATTTACAAGTAACGGATATTTAATTTCGCCAAATGTAAAAAAGTAAAATTCATCAAAACCTATTGCCTATTACCTCTTGCCTTCCCATAACGACAATTTTTAACGCCAACCTACTTAGAAAACTTATGTCCAACTAGATAAACGGGGAACTTGCATCAATTCCTGACTGAGTTGTTTGTGAATATGACCGTTAGTAGCCAGGATTCTCCCTGAATCAATATTGATTGGAGTCCCATCATAGGCTGTGACATTTCCTCCCGCTTCCTGAACCAATATGATCCCTGCTACAACATCCCAAGGGGAAATTCCCCGTTCCCAATAACCATCAACTCTCCCACAGGCTACATAAGCTAAATCCAAGGCTGCTGCACCATCACGTCTGACACCTTGGGTAAGATGGGTAAGATGACAAAATTCTGCATAATTGTTGTCAGCAGTTTCCCGGCGATCATAAGCAAATCCACTAACTAACAAGCTTTTACCTAACTCCGCTGTTTGGGAAACCTGAATAGGGCGACGGTTACGAGTTGCACCTAAGCCAGCAGCCGCCCGAAATAATTCATCACGAAAAGGGTCATAAATTACCCCTACCTTGGGGACACCATGAATCAGCAACCCAATGGAAACAGCGAAACAGGGGTATTGATGGGCGTAATTAGTTGTACCATCGAGGGGGTCAATAGCCCAGAGAAATTCATTGTCTTGATTTCCCAGTTTTCCCGACTCTTCAGCGAGGATGGAATGCTGGGGAAAATGACGACGCAATACTTCTAAAATTACCTGTTCAGAAGCTTTATCAGCAGCAGTAACTAAATCACCAGGACGGCCTTTTTCGGTGATTACGTTTTCTAATTTACCTAAATAATCTTGTAAAACTACACCTGCGGCTAAAGCTGCTTCTGTAGCAATATCTAGAAAAATTTGCATATTTGTTAGTTGTCAGTGGTCAGTTGTCCGTTGTTGGTCGTTATACTCTTACATTTAACGAGAGAGACGACGAAATTCTCCAGGAGTTACCCGCATGGGTTTATCGGTGTTCCAGATGCCTTTGCCCATGATTCTCGCCCATTGTTGAGCGTGTTCTAGCCGTTGGTCGTATTTGTGATTAGGCGATCGCGCTACAAATAAAGCATATCCTTGTTTGACAACTTCTTCATTTAACAACAGTTTATCCTTCCATACATAAGCCAAGGTGCGGTTAAATTTATCCTTAGCCTCTAAGTCAAATTCCAGATTAACAGCCTGATTTGCACCCTCAATCAAACTTTCCACAAATTGTTTAGCATCCTCACCCCAAGGAATTTGGCGGATATCAGGTGCATCTAAACCAATTAACCGCACCTGAGAAATTAAATTCGGTTGTGACTCCATTCCCAATACTTCCAAACTTTGTCCACTCACAACCCGTGCTACCTTGACACTAGCGGGAGTTATTGAAGAGTTGTTTTGGCTTTGACAACTCACCAAAAGTAAAAAACTAGCTAATATAATTATTTTCGGCACAAAAACGCGAAGATGGACTACGACAGCAGCCATCCTCACTATCAAATTCATTAACCTAAACACACAAAAAATCTTAATCCTCATCTAAGGGTAAACCCGCTTTAACTTTGCCCTTACCAAAAAACCGCCCAAATTGAAGTTCATAAACTTCATCTTCATCTTGTGTTTCCACTTCCAAATCAGAACGAGCATAACTTACACATAATAAAGCGTAACCTTGACGGCGTAAATCTGGAGACAGACCAATGGCTTCCGGTTGGTGAATTTCTCCTGACAAAACTCTCACAGCACAGGTTGTACAAGCCCCATTTCGACAAGAAAAAGGCAGTTCTGTACCATTATGTTCAGCAGTGTGCAAAATATAGCGGTCTTCAGGAACTTCTAAAGTATGTGATGTCCCCGTTTGGCGATTGTAAACTTTAATTTTGTGGGTTTGAACCATCTTGATTTTCAGATTTGCGGATTTAGAGTTTCACACCTAATTATAAGAAGATTGATTGAAAACTCTGCACTTTTAGGTCAAGAAGTAGTAATAGCGCAGCGTAGCCCTAGCCATAAAAAATCTCTTTTCCAAAAAGGTTGCCTTTTTTTAAATTCTATTGTATTATAGCAAAGCGAGACACCTGGAGAGATGGCCGAGTGGTTGAAGGCGCAGACCTGGAAAGTCTGTTATGCAGAAATGTATACGAGGGTTCGAATCCCTCTCTCTCCATTCACCAGTAATAATTAAGTTTGATTTAACAATCCTTGCTTTTAGGCACACAGAGTAGACTTTACCAACAGGACTCAAAGACAATTTCTGGATGTAAATAGTGAATTTCGCCTAAAGGTGTGCATATTGTGTAAAGTATATGCAGGTAGATGGCAAAATATCATATTCACCTGGAAGAAATTGGCTAAAATCTACCTCATAGGTATTAATTCAACCAAGGCAGTATCAAGAAATTAGTTAAAATTTAGCTATTGTTAATTTGCTCACAACAACATCCCCACTTTAATATTTAGAGGTATCAATGCAGTTTGAAAATTTTAGCAAAAAAACAAACGAATATAAAGAACTTAAAGAAAAACCTCATTGGCAAGGACCTGCAAGCAAAGGCAATATTAAGCCGAAAGAACCTAATCCAGCTAATAATCTCGGCTTTAATGAGGACGAGAATCGTGGTCGAGTAGCAATTTTTATTGATGGGTTAAATCTATTTCATGCCGCATTACAACTGGGAATTGAAATTGATTATGTCAAATTGCTTTGTCGTCTCACGAAAACTTCTCGATTACTACGTGCCTTCTTTTACACAGGAATGGATAGTGGTAATGAAAAACAACAGGGATTTCTTTTATGGATGCGTCGTAACGGTTATCGTGTAGTGACTAAAGATATGAGTGTAGTTGTAGATAATTACAAAAAACCAAATCTGAATGTCGAAATTGCCGTTGATATGATTACTTTAGCACCATATTATGATACCGCTGTCTTGGTCAGTGGAGATGGAGATCTATCCTATGCTGTTCATGCTGTGAGTAATGTAGGTGCTAGAGTGGAGGTAATTGGTTTGCAAACAACTACTAGCGACAGTGAAGCGCGTTCTAGAAATCATCTTATTGATGTGGCTGATGAATTTATAGATTTTGACAGTATTAAACAACACATTCAAAAAGATGCTGCTATCGGTTATAGTTATCGGACTTCTGCCAATTACCATCTTCAAATTCCCAATATATAAATTTTGCTCACTTTTATGCTGCCTATAGCAATTACTAAGATGCTGAGAAGATGAGCAGAAGTAATTAGTCATTGTTTAATAAATATCAATACTTTATAACTCAATGGTTTTCGGAATATTCAATGTTGACACCATCAAAGATCAAGCACTTTTTGCAGTTCCACATGATTCTTCCGTCTTTCTCCCGACTCTCAACATACTATGACAACTTCAAATTATTTTAAATTTGAGAGTATTAAATGCTGCATTCTATTTGGCACTTTTCTCATATCTATGCTATACCAGTGTGGAAATATATATCTGAAATAGATATATTTTTGAGAAATTATATCATTGAAGGAGTAGGTGTAGTGAATCAAATCCAGTCAACTTTAGTTATTAGTTATGTCTTAATGACTGGCTATTTTCTTACCAATTGGTTAACCTTTTCTCTTCGTAACCCTACATCTTCTCCAGAGGATAAATTTTTATCTTTTGTCATGGCTATTATTACTACTATTTTATGGCCTGTCGTTATTGTTATTTCTTGCTTAGAAATCTTAAAAAAAGGCAAGTTAGAATTTACTACCTTAGTTCCTGTACTTTTAGCAATATTTGCCTTTAGTATTTCCTACTATTTAAGTTCTTTACATGAACATTGGTTGTGTTATTACGATCTATTTTGCCATATTTAAATTCCTATAAGCAGCAGGTTTAAATTTGTCTATATGCAATTTAACCTAAATTTGTACTTATATTAACTCAATCTTTACTCATGGGGGATGTCTTAGTTAGAAGATTGTGATGATCAAATAAACAACATACAGTATATCTATTGGTTTATAGATGTATACAGGATTACAAATGCTTGAAGCTATCGCTGTTGGTTGGCTATTACTGGTTCTTGGCGATTTTTTTTCTACCTTCTTCTATCACGTCCCTGAACACGTTTTTGGTAGCCTTCACCTGACGACTCACCACTCCTGGAAAAAGAGTTTTCGTCACTATGCAATTCTCACATTTAATCTCCAGGTGCTTTTAGATGGGATTTTGGGTGCATTACCTTATCTACTGGTAGCAGTTTGGTTATGGAGTTTATCTCCTATTGGCGTAATTTGCGGTTTATTGTTTGGTCAATTTCATGTATGGTGGAGACACGTCATAGCTTTGGGGTGGCAAACATCTAAACCTGTAACTGTTTTGTGTAAATTTCTATTTATTACTACGCCGGAACAGCATTGGTTACACCATCAAAAAACTAACTTTGGTTTTGGCGATATTTTTACGTTTTTTGACCAACCTGCGAAAATTTGGATGCGTTGGTTACGGCTACAAAGAATCCACTGGCGGTTACAAGCTAAAAGCTGACTAACTTGAGAATATTTTTCAGAAAATATTTCTTCAGATGCTACGCATTAACTCTAGAAAATTGATTCATTAATACTATGGGCAATCCCGCTGTGTTTGCCCTAATGGTGTTTTTAGTACCAATATTAGCGCATGGGAGCATCAATAAGCAATACAATAGGGCGAACGACGGGATTCGAACCCGCGCGTGGTGGTACCACAAACCACTGCCTTAACCACTTGGCTACGCTCGCCATTTAATTTACTTCTGTAAGTTTAGCATGACCTGAGAAAAATGATCAAGTTTTTTTGCCAGAAATTAGATAATTTTCTTGGTAGTCTTTAAAAGATTAACCACTACACCAGGTCAGGCTAGAAATGAAACCTTTAACTATGATTATATGCGTAGGAGCAGTGGGCGTTACTGTTCTAGGGGCAATTATGGCGAAAACCAACCCTAATCAGGAGGAATATGAAAAGTATGCAGTCCAAAAGCTGACAACATATTTGGAAACTGATGTATGTAAAAAAACACCAAGTTTTTTGGAAAAGTTAATTAAAGTTAATTGTGAACAGTTGCTTAATTCCGCTACACCACATATTAAGGAACTGATTACTACTACTACTAATCGGCAGGACTATATGATCTTTAGTATTTACCGGACTCAAATTAAACTGGATTCTTGGATACCAGGGTACAAGTTTGAAACTGTGGGGGCATTAAACCAATTTTATACTTATAGTGCTGAAGAAAAATAAATCAGCGGAGGTCAAATGAAGACTTAAGATACAAGTAGTTCTGAAAAATAACTACTATGTGATGAGTTTTTGTACTAACTGTTTGTATCCACAGAATCCTGATGATGCACGATTTTGTCTTAAGTGTGGTAAGTTAATTTTACTTAAAGAGCGCTATCGTCCCCTTTATGCTTTAGGTAAGGGTGGTTTTGGGAGAACAATACTAGGGGTGGATGAACATATTCCTTCCCAACCGCAATGCGCGATTAAACAACTTTGCTTTCCAGAGGAAAATCCAGCAGATTTTAAAAAAGCGATCGCATTATTTCAGCAGGAAGCAGTGCGTTTAGATGAGTTGCGCCATCCTCAAATTCCTCAGTTGTTGGCATATTTCGAGCAGGAAAATAGGTTGTATTTAATACAGGAGTTTATACCGGGACAGGCTTTGGCGCAGGAATTATTACAAGTAGGGGTGTTTAATCAGGGGAAAATCCAGAAATTACTGCAAGATTTATTGCCTGTGTTGGAGTTTGTACATGGTAATCATGTGATTCACAGGGATATTAAGCCGGAAAATATCATGCGAAAATCTGCTGGGGGAGATTTGGTGTTGATTGATTTTGGTGTGGCTAAGTTGATTTCGGCGACTGGGGTGATGAAAACGGGAACAACTGTTGGGAGTCCTGAATATATGGCGCCTGAACAAATGCGGGGTAAGGTATTACCAGCTAGTGATCTTTATAGTTTGGGTGTGAGTTGTATTCAGTTGTTGACGGGGATTTCTCCTTTTGATTTATATGATGATACAAGCGATCGCTGGATTTGGCGAGATTATTTACCTCCAGGAAATCAGGTTACACCTCATCTAAGTGAAATTATTGATAAACTCATTCATAATGCTCTGTCCCAACGTTACAAATCTGCACAAGAAGTCCTAGCAGCAATAGAAATAAAAACACAACCAGGGAAAAAACAGCAACTTACTACTCTCCGTTCTGATACAGGTGTTAATTACCAGCAGTTACGTAATTTCCTGGCCTGGAAACAGTGGGAAAAGGCAGATAAAGAAACTTGGGCGTTAATGTGTCAAGCTTTATCTAAAGGGAGAGTTACTTATTTGTCTAATAGTGATTTGGAAAGTTTGCGTAACTGTTCACACTCCCCCACTAAAAAGGAATTAGGAAGTAACAGGGATAGGAG
>NZ_VIKX01000161.1:0-1202 GCF_009711935.1 Dolichospermum sp. UHCC 0259
GGGAAATGGAGGAGGTAGGGGGAATTGGAGGAGGTAGGGGAGGTAGGGGGAGAAAGAATTTTCCCAATGACCAATGACAACTGACCAATGACAACTGACCACTGACCAATAACCAATCAACCATCAGTTATCCTGTTCTAACCCATCAGCAGATTAAATCAGGGGATCGCTTGCATAATTGTTCACAATTTGTTACAAAAATATAAAGAACTTCTAGAGACTAAAACCTAATGTTCGGCGGACTTACTGGTTTAACAGATACCAAAAGCACCGATTGGGGAGAGCGAATGCTCAACACAGTCGCCAGCCAAACGATTCGCCACCTGTTTACCCAAAGCGAGTCGGTAGAAGTCTTTGTGCGCTGCTATCCCTCCAGCAAACTGTTGCAAGGCAGCATTGATAGCTTTAAAATGAACGGTCGCGGCTTAGTAATTCGCAAAGATTTCGCAGTAGAGGAAATGTCTTTTGAAACCGATGCAGTCGCCATTGACTTCGGCTCGGTTTTAAGTGGTAAACTTACCCTCAAACAACCCACCCAGGCTGTAGCCCAGGTAATTCTATCAGAAGAAGGCATTAATCGGGCTTTTGAGTCGGAACTGGTGAAAAAGCGCTTGCTGAACCTTTCTGAACCCACTTTGATTGCCATATCTGGTGGTGAACCAATTTCTTTTACTGAAGTTGAAGTCAAGCTATTACCCGAAAATCGCTTGCATTTAGTAGCTAAAGCCGATTTAAACAACGGCGAACTCATACCCCTAAGTATGACCATTAGTGTCGGGATTGAAAGAAGAAGGCGGGTTTCTTTCAAAGAACCGAAGATTGAACTTGAGGGAGTTCCAGAAGCACAAAGAGAAATTTCCCAGACTTTAAGTGTGGCATTGGTAGAAATTTTGGATAATATGGTTGATTTAGATCGCTTTGATTTAGATGGGGTAAAAATGCGACTAAATCGTTTAGAAACAGAAGGTCAAAGATTGATTTTTAGTGGTTATGCAGAAATAGAAAGAATTCCTCATAGTTCTTAACAATTCTTAAAATTGAAAAAACTTAACGCCGCCTAGTTGACCCTGGGCGGCAATTTAATTTTTATAAGAGGAGTCAGGAGTCAGGAGTCAGGAGTCAGGAGTTCAGGAGTTCAGGCGTTCAGGAGTTCAGGACGAAGAAGAAAATTTCTCCCCTACCTCCCCCACCTCCCCCACCCC
>NZ_VIKX01000161.1:1244-26786 GCF_009711935.1 Dolichospermum sp. UHCC 0259
TTTTTTCCCTCCCCTACTTCCCCTACCTCCCCTACTTCCCCTACTTCCCCTACCTTCCCACGCCTACATACTGGAATCCAGCCTTGATCATGGTTTGGGGATCAAGGAAATTACGACCATCAATCATGACCGCGTGGTTCATTAATTTTGCCATTTTCCCATAGTTCAAAGTGCTAAATTGTTGCCATTCTGTTACCAGTACCAAAGCATCACAGCCATCTGCTAGTCTTTCCGCATCAGTTTCTACTAACACACCAGAAAGCCCATGACGCATTCCTGTTTGAGAAATAATGGGGTCGTAAGCCTTGACTTTTGCCCCCAGTCGGTTGAGTTGTTCAATCAACATGAGTGCGGGTGCGTCCCGTAAATCGTCCGTATCGGGTTTGAAGGTTAAACCGAGTAGTCCCACAGTTTTACCTTTGAGGATTTTTAAAGCTTGTTGGAGTTTTTCTAGGGCGATGAGGCGTTGACGTTCGTTGACACTGACTGCGGCTTTCATGAGTTGGGCTTCATAGCCATAATCATCAGCGGTGTGAATGAGGGCGGAAACGTCTTTGGGGAAACATGAACCACCCCAACCAATCCCAGCTTGTAAGAACTTGCTACCAATGCGGGAATCTAAACCGATGCCTTTTGCTACTTGGGTAACATCCGCACCCACGCGATCGCATATATTGGCAACTTCATTAATAAAACTAATCTTGGTGGCTAAAAAGGCATTAGCCGCATATTTGATCATTTCTGCGGAACTAAGGTCTGTTACTAAAACTGGAACGGGAGGTAAAGACTGATCAACTGCAAATTTGCGTTCTACAATTGGGGCATATAGTTCTTTCATCATGCCTGTGGCTTGTTGACTATTGCCGCCTAAGACAATCCGATCAGGGTTAAAGGTATCATGGACTGCTGAACCTTCCCGAAGAAACTCTGGATTACTCACGACATCAAAATCGTTAGCAATCTCCGATAATTTATCATCACTAGATGTATCACCAGATGCAGCTAATGTTTTCTGACGTTCCGCAATCCCGTCTAAAACAATCATTCTTACCCAGTCACCAGAACCAATAGGAACAGTAGATTTGTTAACAATGACCTTATAACCACCATTGAGATTTTCGCCAATACCACGAGCTACAGCTTCTACGTATCGAGTATCGCTTTCACCATTGGGTAAAGGAGGAGTTCCCACAGCAATAAACAGAATTTCTCCATGATGAACACCAGCGGCGAGATCACTAGAAAATTGAATATTGCCACTATTAATAGCAGATTGCATAATTTCCGAAAGTCCTGGCTCAAAAATCGGCGACTGGCCAGACTTCATTAATTTTACTTTTTCCTCGTTATTATCTATGCAAATTACATTATGACCAATATGAGCCAAACAAGCACCAGTCACTAAACCTACATAACCTGTACCAATTACGCAAACACGCATTTTTAATCCCCTGTTTTTTTATAGTTGTTAGTTGTTAGTTGTTAGTTGTCAGTTGTCAGTTGTTCGTCGTTACTAATGACCAATGACCAATGACCAATGACTAATGACTAATGACCAATGACCAATGACCAATGACTAATGATTGCTAAACCTGTTGGAAACGTTGACGGAAATCTTCAATCATCAGTTTTAAACCGTCTTGGAGAGGAATGGTGGGTTCCCAATCTAACAAAGTCTGTGCCTTGGTAATATCAGGACGACGACGACGGGGATCATCAGCAGGTAGGGGTTCAAATTTAATTTGTGCATCTGGGTTAATTAAGTTTTGCACCGCTTGAGCCAGTTCTAAAATAGTATACTCATCAGGATTACCCAGATTTATGGGGCCAGTATGCTCACCATTCATTAATCGCATTAGCCCATTGACTAAATCGGAAACATAACAAAAGCTCCGGGTTTGTTGACCTTCACCATAAACAGTTAAAGGAACACCTCGTAATGCTTGCGCCACGAAATTGCTGACTACGCGCCCATCGTTTTCTAACATTCTCGGTCCATAAGTGTTGAATATCCTGGCGACGCGAATCTCGACTTTATTCTCTCTGTAGTAGTCAAATGCTAGGGTTTCAGCCATTCTTTTGCCTTCGTCATAACATGACCGAATGCCAATGGGATTGACGCTGCCTCGATAATCTTCAGTTTGGGGATGAATTTCTGGATCTCCGTAGACTTCGCTTGTGGAAGCTAATAAAAATCTGGCTTTAACCCGTTTGGCTAAACCTAACATATTGAGTGTGCCAATGACGTTAGTTTTAACAGTTTTAATGGGGTTATACTGGTAATGCACAGGGGAAGCTGGACAAGCCAGATGATAAACCTGATCCACTTCTAGGCGAATTGGCTCGGTGATGTCGTGACGAATCATTTCAAAATTAGGATTATCTAACCATTGGAGGAGATTATGTTTCTTTCCTGTATAGAAATTATCCAGGCAGATGACTTCATGACCATCATTCATGAGTCTGTCAATTAGATGAGAACCAATAAACCCTGCACCACCCGTTACTAAAATTCGCATATTGTCCTTTTTACTAACATATATTTTCAGTACCTATCATGCTTGTTTATATTACCCATATTGGTAACAAAAAAGCAGATTTCTATTTGGGAATTTCGTGTAAGGCTTTTAAGTTCGATGTTAATTGCCTGCCAGTATTCTCTAATGAATAGGTTACTTATGGGAATGTTTTATCAAATCTTTAAGAAAAGAATACAGTTTTTTAACTGAAGTTAAATATTTAAAGCACTGAGGATGGGAAATCTTTATTGATGCAACTGCAAGAGGTATTAACAAGAATTAACGCGCTGACTAATGGATTGTTATACCCAATGCCACTGAAAATTTCTATGAAAAATATTCTCAAAGATAGGTAGAATTTGCATATTGACACAAGTTGTCTAGTTAGAAGCAACTATAAATAAATTGGTAAAAAAAGTGAATCTCTCTTTGATTACTCGTGCTGAAAAGCATAATGAGAAAATAGCAATTGTTACAGGTGAAGAAGTATTTAGCTATGGGGATTTGCTCTACATCTCCGGGCTAATTGCCACAGGTCTACTTGAGGATACAGAAGACTTACAAGAACAGAGAGTTGCTTTTCTCATGCCTCCTGGGTTTGACTATGTTGCAACTCAGTGGGGAATTTGGCGGGCTGGGGGAATAGCTGTCCCGCTGTGTGTTTCTCACCCCCGTCCAGAATTAGAGTATGTGATTACTAATTCGGGAGCATCAATTATTGTTGCCCATCCCCAATTTGAGGATATACTGCGCCCAATTGCTACTGAAAAAAATTTACGCTTTATTCTCACCTCAGCAACACTCCCAGATCATGTTACTACCCTACCAAATATAGATATTCAAAGACGGGCATTAATTCTCTATACGAGTGGGACAACAGGTAAACCCAAGGGTGTGGTGATAACTCATGAAAATATTCAAGCGCAAGTAACTAGCTTAATTACTGCTTGGGAATGGACATCAAATGACCGTATTCTTAATATACTACCATTACATCATATTCATGGAATTATCAACGTCCTGACCTGTGCTTTATGGGCTGGTGCGGAATGTCATATATTAAGCAAATTTGATGCTGAAACTGTATGGAATCAGATTTGTGAGGGTAACTTAACCCTATTTATGGCAGTACCAACAATTTATGTAAAATTGATTGCTGCTTGGGAAAATGCTACTCAGGAACGCCAAAAAACCATGACAGCAGGGTGTAAAAAAATGCGTCTGATGGTTTCTGGTTCAGCAGCTTTACCAGTACAAGTATTAGCAAAGTGGCAGAATATTAGCGGTCATTTTCTCCTAGAACGCTATGGAATGACGGAAATTGGTATGGCACTATCCAACTCTTTACATGGTCAACGATACGCAGGATATGTGGGGCAACCTTTACCACAAGTCAAAGTTAGATTAGTAGATGAAAGTGGAGAATTAGTGCCACCAGGAATACCAGGAGAAATTCAAGTTAAAAGCCCTGGAGTGTTTTTAGAATATTGGCAAAACCCGCAAGCAACAGAAAAGGCATTTAGAGACGGCTGGTTTTGTACTGGAGATACCGCCATAGTCGAGAATGACAACTATCGTATTTTAGGACGAATGAGCGTTGATATCATTAAAACAGGAGGGTATAAGGTTTCAGCTTTAGAAATTGAGGAAGTGTTAAGAACCCATCCAGATATTCAAGAATGTGCAGTCGTTGGGGTGACAGATTTAGAATGGGGTGAGCGAGTTTGTGCAGCTTTAGTATTACTACCACAACGCCAATTGACATTAGAATCTTTGAGGAGTTGGGCAAAGGAGCAATTGGCAGTTTATAAGATTCCCACTCGCATTTTGATAGTTGATGAATTACCCCGTAATGCTATGGGGAAAGTAACTAAGCCGCAGGTGGTTGAACTATTTCAGGTAGGATAAAGAGCCGATAATTAACGCACCCTAACAAGAGCGGCGATATGCTTGTAGCAGTGCTGCCCTATCCCCGCAAAAAGTGTTACAATGAGTCACGGGTTTAAAGATGTCAAAAATATCTTTAATTAAGAGAGATGGTAAATCATTATGAAAACATCAATCAGTATTAATCCAGTTTATGAAGAAATAATAAACTTTCTTGCGGCTGGGATAACATCTCAAAGTTTAATTGAATTTCAAGCATCAGAAACGGTAAAAGAAAGAGTGGCTGATTTAATGTGTCGTGAGAAAAATGAGGGTATTTCTTCAGATGAAAAATCAGAATTAGATCATTATCTGATCTTGGAACATTTATTAAGATTGGCAAAGGCTCGCGCTTATGATTTTATTAAAGAGGAGGCTTAAAATTTAATTATGGAGCGTCCTTATTTGAATCAAGAAGTTCGCCGTTTAGTTGCCAAAAGAGCCGATTATTTATGTGAATATTGTCTTATTTTTGAAAATGATACCATTCTCGGATGTGCCATTGATCATATTATTAGTATTAAACATGGTGGTTCATCAAATATAGATAATCTCGCTTATTGTTGTGTGTATTGTAATCGTTTTAAAGGGAGTGATATTGGTTCAATCATTTTCGATAAAAAAGAATTTTTCCGTTTTTATCATCCTCGTTGGGAGAATTGGGGATAACATTTTCAACTGAATGATTCTACAATTGAACCACTGACAAATATAGGACAAGTAACTGCTAGAATTTTAGGATTTAATGATCAACTTCGTTTATTAGAACGTCAATTACTTATTAATAAGAAAAAATATCCTTCTTCTGTGGCAATTAGAAGAATGAAGACTTGAGAAAATGTTTTCCTACTCACAGCATCTACCTCGACGTGCAGCCAGTTCCTGTTCAATTTCGTCCTCGTTGAGCAGTCGCAAACCAACCCTTATGGCTGTTGGATTTCCCATAATTTTTGGGCTAAGGGGGTTTGTGGGACAAAATTGGATGCGGGGGGTGTTGTTTCTGATTCTGATTTCAGGAGTTCCACAAATTCTAAACCTTTTTTAGTGGTCAAAACCTTTATTTGTTGGGGTTTCTTTCGTCAACCCAACATACAAGATCAGCGATCTTGTAGGTAGATGATTATAGGAAAACTGCTCAAAGGCGATCGCTTCGCTAGTAATGTGATTGCTGAGTTAAAGTTAGTTAAAGAAATTACTAAATCTATTGTATATCAATCATTGATATTACGGAATAATAAAATAATTGGACAACACTCCTATCTATAGTGTTGAATACTGCTTGATCAGTAATGATGAATCAATTAACATTCAAAAGGCAGAAAGAAAAAACATGAGAAGATTTATTACATTCTTAATCGCTACTTGTTTAAGTGCTTTACTATCTCTAACTAGCTTTTCTAGTAATGCTTGGGCTTATAATCAAACTCAATTTGACCTTCTCAAAAGTGGTGTTGAACAATGGAATAATTGGAATTTACATGGTGGTAGAGGAAGTGAAGATATTGACTTAACTGGAGCAGACTTGAGTAGTTTAAACCTAACTGATGCTTTTTTACGCTTTTCAGACCTGAGTGGAGCAAATTTATCTGGTACTAACCTACATGATGCCGATCTCATTAGTGTTAAGTTAAACAATGCGAATTTGACAGGAGCAGACTTAACCGAGGCATCTTTTTCTGATACAGACTTCGGTGGAGCAAACCTAACCGGGGCAAATCTAAGTGGATACCACTATGTAGGTGATTTTATCAATTTTCAAGGCGCAAACTTGACTGATGCTAACTTGGATAGTGAGGATCTGAAAGGATGTGATTCAAGTATATATACATCTGACAGATATGACAGATATGACAGATATGACAGCTTCGACAAATACAGATGCGAAACCCGTTACCCAGGGGAGAAAAAAGGAGTTAGTTTCTATCAAGCAATTTACAATGAAAATACTCAATTTCCCTCTTCAGTAAGTCCAGAACTTGCTGTTGCCAAAGAACCACCAAATCCAAAGTGTGATGATCGTTACAACCGCTATAATCCAGAATGCTATAACTATTAGAACTTGCCTATTAACAGGAAAACCTGAATATTTGGTATAATTTTCCAGAGTTGGAAGATTAAAATTAAAAGATCCCTAACTTTTCAATTAAGTTGGGGATTTTATTATTTGTCAGGCTAAACTGACTTTCTCAATTAGGTAAATAATTAATATCGAGAACTTCCTCCAAAGAATAAGGGCATTCTGCGGGAAAATTTACTGTAAAACCTGTTTTTTCTTGAACATAACCTAAAGCATCCTCATAAATAGTTGTAAAAATAGAACTCAAATAATTGTACAAATTAGATGTTAATCTATCTTTTAACTGGACTCGAAAACTCCTAACTTCCGAACGCCAATGATTTTTATTTCTGTCATATTCTTGTGTCCAAAACTGCAACAATAAAAGATGTCTAATTACTTGTTCTAGTAAATTTTTAACTTGATGTTTATCTCTTTTTGCCAAAGATTCTAACTCCTCAATTAAATTTCCTAAATCTAACTCATCAAAACGACCTTGTTTTAATAATTGAATAGTTTCTAATAACCATAAATGATCATCAGTTTCATAGAGTTGCTGTAAATTAGTAATAACTGTCATAACTTTACCTTTTGTTATTTACAAGTTACACATACAATCACTATTGTAACATAGATATTTGGCGTTGCTGTATTGAAACATGAAATTGGAAAAATCACAATCTCAAATTTCAAAATACAACGCCAAATATTTATTTAGTTCTTCGGTGGATTTGGTGGACACCAGAAAAGGTTTTTACTCGACACTTCCAGGGATTCTAAAATACCTTTCATTACATCTGTACAATACATCCAATGTTCTAAATCGTCATACATTCGATCAGGATTGAACTCAAAATTGTAATGCAATACATTAGGCAAATTTGATAACTCATCAGAGGATTGGGGAGAAAGAATCAACAGTTGAAAAGGCTTACCTTGACATTGTTTTTCCAACTTATTCAACAGATCAATTACTCCTCCTCGGTCAGCAATTCCTGTGCGAATAAATAACACTTGATCACAATGATCGAGGGCATACCAAAACCTTTCCGAACGTGCGGTATAACGGACTCGCATCCGTTCATAGATAGGAGACATATCGTTAACAGGGTCTTCCGTGTCCTCAACTTCATGGGCAAAGGATAGACCGCCCCATTTGCTATGATAAATTCTGCGTTCCTCGGAATTGTAATGCAGTAAATGAGGATTCCACATATCATAAAAACGGTTTTCGATGATATCTGCAATATCTGCAATCTTGGTAGTGCGGGTCAAATCAAAGGGAAAGGCTGGACCATCGTATTCCATCTTATACAACATCATGCGGACGGCACAGCGATCGCCCAACGGCAAAATAGCCACACGGCTAATGTCTGATAATTGACATTTATATTGCAAAAATACTGCTGATTTCGGTGGTGCTTTCACTCGGCTTTCTAACCCATCGCTACCAATCATCATTGTCCGAAAAGGTGCATCGGGATGAAGGGGATCTTCATATACACCGGATGGTATAGCTTTTAATGCTTTGCGGATCTCCGTCCACATTGGCTGGATATTGTACTCATTATCTGATTCGTTAATAATCCAGATGTGATGTTCGTCTTTTTGTAAAATCCCCAGATGCCCATCATAGAATAAAACCTGGGAGTTATTCGGTGCAAAGAGATTGAAAGCCGCACTGTATTCCAAGTCAGCACCAGGGGGAATATTCACGGTTGTGGAGATAGTTCCATTCTCTTGCACAGCAAAGAAAGGGAGTATGCCTTTTTCAGCATTTTTGGCAATGTAAATACCGGGGATTAATCCTGCCTTATTTTGCAGCACAGTTTGTAATTCTTGCCAATAGGGAGCAATGGTATAATGATATTTGGATGGATTTCTCATCCGTAAACTCTTCTCCTCGATACAGGCACAGACATAGAAACCTGCATTGTCAAGGTAAATGGGAACTTCGTTCGGTTGCCAGAAGCGTTGTTTTTCCTTTGCTAATTCCTCTTTTTCAATTTGGAAGAGACGCAGATCAATTGCCTCATACATCAGGTTGTGACCGATGGTGTTAGGGTGAGATGGGTCGAAAGATATTCCCTCTTGCCAGCGTCCCTGACCATTATCTAATGGTGCTAACCAATCCAAAACCGGTACACCCCAATTCAACATTCGGTTATGTGTATCTTTCAACAACCAATGATGTTCAGGGGAAAAATCGCCATTGGGATAGACTCCCCCTAAAATTGGACGTGCGCCCAGTGTCCGGGTCATTTTTACCAACTGCTGCAAGCCACTTTCAAACCGTCGCTGTACTGCCCTGCGTTCGTGAGGAGAACAATAAGCTAACCCTTCATTACCCAGAGATAGGGCAATAATTACTATATCTGGTTTTTCTGGGGTGACAACTGAGGCAAATCGAGCGATCGTTCTGCTGACATTTGCGCCCGATTCTGATAAATTTATGACTTGATGCCCATATTTTTGCTGCAAATCCTCTGCCAACTGCCAAACCCAACCCCTCAATAACCAAGCCTTCTGTCCTAATGCAACAGAACTACCAATAACCACGATTTTTAGACCGCCTGAATCTTTTTCAATGGGTTTTATGCCAGTAAGATCCTGAAAGTATCCAAAGGGATAGGGCTGTAAATAACCATAAGCACCATCATCCACAACAATAGTACCGGACTGTTCTTCACGGTTGATGGGTAGCCAACGGTTTGCACCCATAGCTTCCCATTGTCCACGTCCTTTAGCATCAATGCGTACATACTTGTATTCAACTCTTTGGCAATTATCAGACTCCAAAGATGGTTGGATATCAATTTCTTTATCTGTCCACCATAAAGGATAACAATCGCCACTTGTCCGAAGATGAACACATTTGGTAATATCCCACAATCCCAATTCGGGTGTAGAACCGACTATACCAATGGATTCACCAGTTTGCGTGGAGGCAATAACCTGGAATTGATACATATGTTTTTGCTGGTTTAGGTGTACAGTGCCATGCGTAAAGGCAAAATCCTGGCAAATACCTTGACAGACTATCACATAGAACACCTAGTGAAGATGAAAAATATCTGCAAAATTACCCAGTTTTTCAACTTTGATTACGCCAAATCTTAAAACCCCTATTAGTCAGATTCCCAACAGATGACAAAGGTTTTCCAAGCCTGTGGCAAAATTGATTAAAGTTGTCATCCAATTACTATTCCCAGCATGACCGTAACTATTCCTAATCTCCCCAGTCTTTACGAAGCCTTCTCCACAGAAGCCAAATGGCAAAAATTCTGGGAAGACAATCAAGTTTACAAAGCTGACCCCAACCACAAAGGCGAACCCTACTGCATCGTTATCCCTCCACCTAACGTGACTGGCAGTTTGCACATGGGTCATGCCTTTGAAGGGGCTTTGATTGATACCCTAGTGCGTTACCACCGCATGAAAGGACGTAACACCCTATGGCTACCAGGAACTGACCACGCCAGCATTGCTGTACAAACGATTTTAGAAAAGCAACTCAAAGCCGAGGGGAAAACTCGCCATGATTTGGGGCGGGAAAAGTTCCTAGAACGGGCTTGGCAATGGAAGGCGGAATCCGGTGGGACAATTATTAATCAGTTAAAACGGTTAGGTGTATCCGTAGATTGGACACGGGAACGCTTTACATTAGATGAAGGTTTATCAAAATCTGTTTTAGAGGCATTTATTCGCCTCCATGAAGAGGGATTAATTCATCGTAGTAACTATTTGGTGAATTGGTGTCCTGCTTCTGGTTCGGCGGTTTCTGATTTGGAAGTAGAACCCAAGGAAGTAAATGGAAATCTGTGGTATTTCCGTTATCCCCTCAGCGACGGTTCGGGTTTTCTGGAAGTGGCGACAACTCGCCCGGAAACCATGTTGGGTGATACAGGTGTGGCGGTTAACCCCCATGACGACAGATATAAACACCTAATTGGGAAAACCGTAACTTTACCAATTATGAACCGGGAAATCCCGATTATTGGTGATGAATTGGTGGACGCGGCTTTTGGGACAGGTTGCGTGAAAGTGACTCCAGCCCATGACCCCAATGACTTTGAAATGGGTCAACGTCATGATTTGCCGTTCATTAATATTATGAACAAAGACGGTACATTAAATGAAAATGCCGGTGATTTTCAAGGTCAAGACCGCTTTGTGGCGCGGAAAAATTTAGTAGCCCGTTTAGAAACTGAAGGCGTTTTAGTCAAGGTTGAGGACTATAAACATACAGTACCTTATAGCGATCGCGGTAAAGTCCCTGTTGAACCTCTGCTTTCTACTCAATGGTTTGTGAAAATCCGCCCTCTAGCTGATAAAACCCTAGATTTTTTCGATAATCAAGATTCCCCCGAAATTGTTCCTCAACGTTGGTCTAAAGTTTATCGTGATTGGTTAGTAAATCTGCGTGATTGGTGTATTTCTCGCCAGTTGTGGTGGGGTCATCAAATCCCCGCTTGGTATGCTGTCAGCGAAACTGAAGGAGAAATTACCGACTCCACCCCTTATTTTGTCGCCCGTAATGAAGAGGAAGCTTTTTCTAAAGCTAAAGTGCAATTTGGGGAAGATGTAAAATTAACACAAGACCCCGATGTTTTAGATACTTGGTTTTCCTCTGGACTGTGGCCATTTTCCACTTTAGGTTGGCCTGAAGAAACACCAGATTTAACGGCATATTACCCCACAGCGACCCTAGTAGCTGGATTTGATATTATCTTTTTCTGGGTAGCTAGAATGACGATGATGGGAACACATTTTACCGGAAAAATGCCGTTTAAAACTGTGTACATTCATGGTTTAGTCAGGGATGAAAATAATAAGAAAATGTCGAAATCGGCAAATAATGGCATTGATCCTTTATTGTTGATTGCTAAATATGGAACTGATGCTTTACGCTATACCTTAATTAAGGAAGTTGCGGGTGCTGGTCAAGATATTCGTTTAGAATATGACCGTAAAAAAGATGAATCTACCTCTGTCGAAGCTTCTCGCAATTTTGCCAATAAGTTGTGGAATGCAGCCCGATTTGTAATGATGAATTTGGATGGACAAACCCCAGCCCAATTAGGTCAACCAGTTCCCACAGAATTAAGTGATAAGTGGATTCTTTCCCGTTTTAACCAAGTTGTTAAACAAACTAATCATGATATTGAAAATTATGGTTTAGGTGAAGCAGCAAAAGGACTTTATGAATTTATTTGGGGTGATTTCTGTGATTGGTATATTGAATTAGTCAAATCCAGATTACAGAAAGATGCAGAACCCGCATCTCGTAAAGTTGCCCAACAAATAATTGCCTACATTCTCGAAGGGATTTTAAAATTACTCCATCCCTTTATGCCCCACATTACAGAGGAAATTTGGCAAACTCTCACCCAACAACCCACCGAAAATCCCCAACTTTTACCTTTACAATCCTATCCTGAAGCCGATGAAAATCTGATTGATTCAGCTTTAGAAACACAGTTTGATTTGTTAATTGGCACCATTCGGACAATTCGCAATTTACGGGCAGAAGCAGATATTAAACCTGGGGTAAAAATTACTGCAAATTTGCAAACTGAAAGCGCAAGTGAAAGATTTATTCTTACTGCGGGACAGGCTTATATTCAAGATTTAGCCAAGGTAGAAAATTTAACAATTGTTGATACTAATCCTGTTGTTGTTCCTCAAGAGATTGCACAAGTTGAAGATAATAAATATTGGGGTGGAATCAAGATCATCGGTTTAACAATTGTCGCCCTTATCGGCTTGAAAGTAGCTGTATTTGTGGGAAATACTGCATTAGATATTCCCTTCTTTGGAACTAGCTTTGAAATAGTTGGTTTGGGTTATGTTAGTTGGTTTACTTTCCGTTATTTACTCAATGGGGAAGCAAGAGAAGAGTTGTTTGCAAAATACTTTCCACCCAGTGAAACACCAACTGAACCAGAATTGCCACCAACTGCACCCCAGGAAAAAGAAAATTCCATTGCGGGTGTTGTCGGGACTGTTCAGGTAGTTATTCCCTTAAAAGGAGTTGTAGATATTGAAGTTGTCCGTGCAAAACTGGAGAAAAGCTTACAAAAAGCCGAAGCGGAAGCCCAATCTTTAAGTGCCAGATTAAGTAATTCTAAGTTTGTGGATAAAGCCCCCGCAGACGTGGTACAGACTGCAAGAGAGACTTTAGTAGAAGCACAAAAACAAGCAGAAATTTTACGCATACGTCTGGAGACATTATAGGAGGAGTCAGGAGTCAGGAGTCAGAAGTTAAGAGTCTCTTATCATCAGGCTTTTACTCTAGATTCTGTATCTCATTCAAGTGCATACCGCTATATCGTAGATATTGCTTTAATGGGTGATTGGTGATTGGTAATTAATTGTGAAAATTCCCTATTACCCATTACCCATTACCCATTACCCATTACCCATTACCTATTACCTATTACCTAAAAATTATGTTATATCTTGCCAAAGTACATAAAAATGATTTTTTAGATCAGTATGAATTACGTTTATTAGCCCGTCAAGAATCACCAAACTTTTGGTTAACAATTTCCGAAGAAACTTTAATTCTTTTAGGAAAAGGTCATGCTATACATAATAAGACTATAAATAATAACTTATTAGTTTTAGTTAAACTATCTCCTGGCGGTGAAATTGAAACAATTGAAGATGCTACTGACTGGGTAATTAATCTAGTGGAAATCTATCTTTCTCCGGGAATTACTCCTGAGTTTCTCCAACAAGAAGCGGTAAAAATGGAGAATTGGCAGCAAAGTTTAACTTTACAAAATCAAGATTTAGCCCGTCGTAGTTTAGAATTAGAAGCCCGTCGTGAACAAATCGAGGCTTTAGAAGAAAAATATCAGAACTATGAATTGGGTGATTAAGTTGATTTTTCTGATTAATTAATCATCTAAGTTAAAATATCACAGTTCAGCAGTGCTAAACCCCTACCCGGAGAATCAAATAATTAAGCCGTGTTGGGTATATCTCCTGCTAGAAATGGCTGTTCATCTGTTCTTACCTCTTAGTCAGTGTAATTGACTGTCGAGTTCTCCGCAAAATTGCTGAAATAGTAAAATGATTAAAAAAAGCTCAGTAATACTTCCACAACTCAGCTTTTCCTCTCAACGTAGCAAACCACGAATCACGTTATGATAGTGGATAGTCTGCTTGTAAATTATGATTGAGTGAATTATTCCGACTCCGCTAATCAAATTGACCTTGGGTCAATCTTCCCCTTTGAATTAGATCAATTCCAGAGAGAAGCGATCGCCTCCCTCAATGCTGACCGTTCAGTAGTTGTCTGTGCGCCCACAGGTTCAGGAAAAACCCTCATCGGGGAATATGCTATCTATCGCGCCTTATCTCGCGGGAAACGGGTATTTTACACCACTCCCTTGAAGGCGTTATCTAATCAAAAACTTCGAGACTTCCGCGAAAAATTTGGCTTTGATCAAGTTGGACTCCTCACCGGAGACGCTTCCATTCACAGGGATGCACCAATTTTGGTTATGACCACAGAAATTTTCCGCAATATGCTCTATGGCACACCTATAGGTCAAATCGGGATCTCCTTGACAGACGTTGAGGCTGTGGTCCTAGATGAGTGCCACTACATGAACGATCGCCAACGGGGTACAGTCTGGGAAGAATCCATCATCTACTGTCCCCGCAGCGTCCAACTTGTAGCCCTTTCTGCCACCGTTGCCAACAGTGATCAACTCACCAGTTGGTTAAATCATGTTCATGGTCCCACAGACCTGATTTACTCTGATTTTCGCCCCGTTCCCTTAGAATTTAACTTTTGTAATCCCAAGGGCTTATTTCCCTTATTAAATGAAACTAATACCAAGATTAATCCCCGCTTAGTCAAAAAGGCTAAAAAAGGATATTGGGAAAAAGGCAAAGCTGGTAGACCAGAACCGCCTGGTATTATTTATACCCTGAGCCAACTGCAAGAACGGGATATGCTACCCGCAATTTACTTTATCTTCAGTCGTCGGGGCTGTGATAAAGCCGTTGAAGAAGTTGGTGATTTATGGTTAGTTAATAATGATGAGTCACAAATCCTCCGCCAACAGATTGACGAATTTTTACGCAAGAATCCCGATGCTGGTAGGGCTGGACAAGTCGCCCCACTGTATCGAGGTATAGCTGCTCATCATGCCGGTATTTTACCAGCTTGGAAAGGATTAGTCGAAGAACTGTTTCAACAGGGATTAATTAAAGTTGTATTTGCCACAGAAACCTTAGCAGCGGGAATTAATATGCCCGCACGGACAACAGTTATTTCTACTTTGTCTAAACGGACTGATAGTGGACACCGCTTACTCAATGCTTCGGAATTTTTGCAAATGGCAGGTCGTGCCGGTCGTCGGGGTATGGATCTCCAAGGTTATGTAGTAACATTACAAACCCCCTTTGAAGGCGCAAAAGAAGCATCTTATTTAGCTACATCCAAAGCTGATCCTTTAGTTAGTCAGTTTACACCCAGTTACGGCATGGTATTGAACCTGCTGCAAACTCACACCATAGAAAAAGCCAGAGAACTGATAGAACGCAGTTTTGGACAATATATGTCCAACTTGCATTTGCAACCAAATTTTGAAGAATTAGCGCAAGTTCAAGGCGAATTATCGCAAATTCAGTCACAACTGGCGGAAATTGATGAAAGTGAATTGATGCAATACGAAAAACTGCGTCAACGCTTGAAAGTAGAACGCCAAATTTTCAAAACTTTGCAAGAACAGGCACAGGAAGATAGACAGGCACAATTAGCAATGATGCTAGATTTTGCCATATCTGGAACTATGTTGAGTCTCAACGACAGAAACGCCATGTCACCCCTACCGATAACAGTAGTGCTGGTTGACAAGGCCGTGAGTATGGGTGAAACATCGTATTTTGTTTGCTTGGGGCAAAATAACCGTTGGTATGTGGCAACTTCAGCAGATATATTAGATATGTATGCAGAAATGCCGCGAGTAGAAATACCAAATGATCTCATCCCCCCTTCAGAATTGAGTTTTAAACGCGGACAATCAATTCGTGGTGATGAAAGTACGATGGCGATCGCTCAAAGCATACCCAACCCTGAAGAATTTAACCATCTACCCACAGAAGTAAGAGAACAACTCAGTCGCCTAACTGCTGTCCAAGAACAGTTAGAAAACCATCCCATCTTTAAATCGGGGAATATTGCCAAAATATTCAAAAATAGGGCGCGTTGTGTGGAATTGGAGGCAGAACTTGAACATTTACAAGAACAGGTATCACTACAATCCCAAAGATATTGGGAAGAGTTTCTCTGTTTAATTGAAATTTTGCAATTCTTTGAATGTTTAGATAACTTAGTTCCCACAAAATTAGGAGAAATTGCCGCAGCCATTCGTGGTGAAAACGAATTGTGGTTAGGTTTAGTTCTAGCCAGTGGAGAATTAGATCATATTGGTCCCCATAACCTAGCAGCAGTCATAGCCGCTTTGGTGACAGAAAGCCCCCGTCCAGATACTAAAGTAGATTTTAACCTATCAGCGGAAGCGGACACAGCCTGGTTAACATTGCAACCGATTCGCCGTGCTGTGTTAAAGGTGCAGTATCGTCATGGGGTAGCCTTACCTGTTGGTTTGGAAACTCGTTTTATTAGCTTGATTTCCTTGGTAGAACAGTGGGCGCTAGGGGTAGAGTGGAAAGCATTATGTGAAAAAACCACTTTAGATGAAGGGGACGTGGTGCGAATTTTACGCCGCACTCTAGATTTATTATCCCAGATTCCTCATGTTCCTAATTTACCAGATGTGTTGCGGCGCAATGCTCAACGAGCGATGCAGTTAATTGATAGATTCCCTGTGAATGAAGCGATGGAATAATTAGCTAACTAGGGTGTGAGGGTTAGGAGTCAGTAGGGGCGAATAGCCATTCGCCCCTAGAGGATGTTAATGAACCACGAAGGAGCGAAGGACACGAAGGAAGAAGGAAGAAGGAAGAAGGAAGAAGGAAGAGATGGGTTGAGCAATTAGCGCTCGGATTTATGCGGTGATTTTTAGTTAATCTGCAAGAGTTTTACGCATCTACTAACAACTGACAACTGACAACTATCTCACAGAAAATGCCTCGCTAAAACGTCGAGTAATCGGTTCAATAATGAATGTTAAAACCGACTTTTTGCGAGTGACTATTTCAGCATTTGCAGCCATACCGGGATTGAATTCTACGTCTTTTCCCCGTACATTCAAAGAATGTCTACTTAATTTAATTCTGGTGGGAAAAACCAAACCTAAATCTTTATCAATTACGGCATTAGGACTAATTTGTAATACTTCACCGTCAACTACACCAAATTCTTGAAACGGGAAAGTGGCAATTTTGACCTTTGCTTTCATTCCCTGATTAATAAAACCAATATCACGGTTAAGAACTTTTACCTCTAGCAGCATTTCTTCTCCTTCGGGTAAAATTGATAGTAGTTCTTCTCCAGATTGGACTGGCCCTTTGGTAGCTTTAATTTTGTAAATTGTGCCAGCAACGGGGGCTTTAATCGTTTCTCCGTCTTTTTGTTGTTTGGCTTGTTCTAATTGACCGGCAACTGTAGCTAATTCTTCTTTGCGTTTATTGATTTGGGTGAGAATTTCACTTTGACGTTCTGAGGTTAACCGGATATTTTGATTTTTAGCTGTTTGATAAGCCTGTTCTGCTTGATTTATTTCTTGAAATTGGGCAGCAACATCTTTTTCTAAAGAGGCAATTTTATCTTTTGCTTCTGTTAAATTATTTTGATTTTTGGTAACTTCATCAGCATTTCTGATAATATCTGCATTGGCACGATTTAATCTTTCTTTAGCATCTAAATAATCAACTCTAGTTAAAGCACCGGGTTCAACTAAGGTACGAAGATTTTCTTCCCGTTGTTGGGCAATAGATAAATTATTATCTAACATAGAACGTAAGCTTTTAACATTCTCTAAGTTTTTTTGCCCATTGATAAAACTGACTTTAGCATTGGCTAAATTTTCTTGTAAGCGACTCAAACGGACTTTAGCTTGGTTGAGAATAGATTGTTGACGTTTGGCTTCTGCTGCTGCTGCTGCTTGTTTGGCTTTGTAGTCTGATAACCGCGAGTTTAAAAGTTCATCTTGGAGGATTGTTCCCGCAGTTTTGCCTCCAGCACGTTCAGCTTGTAATCGTTGTAAATCATCTTCAATTAATTTACTAGATTTGGCCAAACGGTTGACATCTGTTTGTTGAAAATTGGGATCACGTTGAATGAGAATTTGATCTTTGGTGACGCGATCGCCTTCTTTCACTTTTACTGTTAATATAGAACCATTACCCAAAGCTGTCACCGGTCTAACTTGGGTAGAAGCAATTAATTCTCCTGTTGCTGTGGCGACTTCATCAATTTCTGAAAAATGCGCCCAGGAAATTGTGCCAAAGATGATGAAACTAATTGTTCCTGCTAATAATCTTGTATAAAGCGGTGGTAATTCCTGGACAGCTTTGCCCAATTCATAGGATAATTGTTCTTCTGGTTTCGCAAATCTTTCTTTTGTTTGACGCGCTTGCACAGCATTTGCAGCTAGGGAAAATTTCATAATTTGTCAGATTTCTAGAATTATTGAACGCAGATGAACGCAAATAAACGCAGATAAAGACGGATAAATTCATGGATTTTATGATTCTGTCCAGCTTCACATAAAATTGGTATGAGCAATGACTAAATGTTTAATATTAATCTATGCCAATATAAAATATTGTTATAAAAGTCACTACTTTTTCAGATCTCTGACTTCTTTGAGAAATCGGGGATCTATATCTATATTAATTATCTGTATTTATTCCTACAGTTAGAAGCAAATTTCTCTACAATGTACGTTAATAAGCTAGTAGCTTACTAGACAGGAACGTAAAAATTAACTCTATGATTTACCATAGCAATGCGATCGCCTCTCGTAAAGAGGGAACTTTTTCAGGTGTGGGTGGGCTTGATTTATATTATCAAAGTTGGAATCCTGGAGGTGACATCAAGGGAATCTTAGTCATAGTTCATGGACTCGGAGGACACAGCGGACTTTACAAGACCATAGTTGACCATTTGTTACCAAAAGAATATGCTATCTATGGTTATGATTTACGTGGTCATGGGCGTTCATCTGGTCAAAGAGGTTACATTAATACCTGGGCTGAATTTCGTGATGACTTACAAACTTTCCTCAATTTAATTCAACAACAACAACCAGGATACCCAATTTTTCTATTAGGACATAGTATGGGGGGCGTAATTGCCTTAGATTATACTCTTCGTTATGTGCAAGATAAATCTGCGTTGTCAGGTGTGATTGCTTTTGCACCCAGCATTGGTAAAGTGGGAGTACCTGTGAGTCGCGTAGTTTTAGGTAAATTACTCTCCCAGGTGTGGCCGCGTTTTTCCTTAAATATTGGCTTGGATTTCAGCGCAGGTTCACGAGATCAGAAAATCCTAGATTCCTATACTCAAGATAAATTACGCCATACTCTCGCTACTGCTAGGCTATCTACAGAGTTTTTTAGTACAGTAGATTGGATTCATAATCATGCGAAAAAATGGCAAGTACCATTGTTAATTTTACATGGTGGTGCGGATAGAATCGCCTTACCAGCAGGAAGTGAAATCTTTTATCAAAATGTTATCTATCCAGATAAATTAAGAATTGAATATCCTGGAGGTTATCATGATTTACACTACGATATTAATTATCTTCAAGTAATCACTGATTTAGTTAATTGGATGGATCAACATTTACCTACTGGGGTAGTTCCATTAGAGTCAACAATAAATAATGAATAATCAATAAATATGATGAGATACAGTGATTAAATTGCCAAACCCGTAGGGGCGGGGAAACCCCGCCCTCGATTACTTCTATTCCCTGTTCCCTGTTCCCTGTTCCTTCTGAATATCAATTAATCCGAAATAGATAAAAACCAACAAGTACCAAAATAAAAATCATAGTTGTAGAATAGACAATTACATCTTTCACTAAAAAAGAAATCCAATCTTTTCTCAACTCCTGTTTAAACTTGAGTTCTCGTAATTTACGCTCAAGTTCTATATCTTCTTGATCAGGTAATCTAGTATAAGGGATAATCTGGATATCATCAATAACTTCCTCTGTCGTGTCTGAATTTTGCCAATTATCTAATCCAGGATGAGAGTCAGGAGAAATTATTGGTAAATTATCCAGATTGCCATTTTTAAGCTCTTTTTTAATGACCTTTTTCGCAATTTTGACAATTAAATCTTCTAAGTTTTTATCCGCCATATTTGGTAAAGTTACCTCTTTTGAACAGGGGGACTAAAAATATTGACTAAAACTTGGACAAGGTTGTTTCTTTGACGACGATTAAGTTTACTAATTGCCAGGCGATCGCCAACTAGAGGATTTTGCCTTAAAATATCATTACCTGGATAACTATCCACATATATAGTCTCATTCGCATCCAAATAATCAGCCAAAGTCAGTTTCCAATCCAGGCGATAAATCGGGGATCTACCCTTATTATAAATATGATAGCGAATTAGGCGACTAGCTAAAGTATTTGTAGCCACAATTTTTCCAGTTGTCTTACTAACATATTGATTTTCTTGGGGAAAATCAGGAATTTGTTGATATACTTTTTGCCAGATATCGCTAGGAGTAAATATTTGCGCGACTGCGGGCGAAATATGCAATAAATTACTATTTCCTATTCCCAAAACGACTATCACCACCGTCATTAAAGTAATGATAAATTGTGAAAAAAATTGCCCTCTCAAAAGCTTTTGCTGTTTCATTTGCATTATCCAAAATACCCCCAAACTTAGAAGTAAGGCGACTAGGACCGCAAGGCGGAAGTCAAAAGTCAAAAGTCAAAACTGAGACAGTATAGGCTTTTTAACGATTTAGAATGGTTGGTTTATTTACGCCGTGTTGTACTAGCACCGCAAGGCGGAAGTCAAAAGTCAAAATGTGAACAAATATTCTGACTCCTGACTCCTGACTCCTTAAATTACAATTCACCGATAATTTCTGGCTGATTTAATTCATCAGACATTTCAATAATTGCTCTAAGTACAGGCTTCATGATTGAATCTTCGTTATTTTCAAAATCTTCATAACGTCGCCGTTTAGCACGATTTGCCACCTGTACAGTAATGCGATAGCGGTTTGACGCAGCACTAATTAATTCTTCAGAACGGTGCATGATTTGAGACTGAGTTGTCTCGAATTTGGAACGCTTAAGCATAATTGATAACTCTGGAGATTCTATCCTAGTTTACTCGGATTTTTCAAATTTAGATATGGAAATGGGAACGATCCTTGGGAAATTTGCCTAAGCAGGACAATGAGACTGAGAATTTGCCGGAATTGTTGGATTTTTTGCTTAAAAATTTGGTTCTCTAGTTGGAGATTTTCAATCTTTTCTTTAGCTAAATAAATATTATTTGGTAACGTATGTAAAGCTGCATAACTAGCACATTCATATTCATTAAATATATCTGTTATCAATGCTAGAGTATTTTTTGCTTTTCGTAATTGTTGAGCTAACTGAAGGAGCATAATAGAAATAAAGATGTTAATCAGAACAACGATAGTTACCATTTTTTATTTTTAGGCACAATGCTAATTAAAAATCACATAGAATTACTATAGAATTTTGTATATCCTCCTTTTCCAATTCCTATCATGACCACAAGCACAAAAGCAATAGTTGTATTTGATATAGATGGTGTTATCCGCGACGTTAGCGGCTCATATCGTCGCGCCATATCCGATACAGTCGAACATTTTACCTCTCAAGCCTATCGTCCCACACCCACAGACATTGACAACCTCAAATCAGAAGGAATTTGGAATAATGATTGGGAAGCCTCCCAAGAATTAATTTACCGCCATTTTGTCAGTCAAGGACAACAGCGAGAACAACTACAATTAGATTATGAAAATATTGTCACTTATTTTCAAAGCCGTTATCGCGGTACAGACTCAGAAAATTGGAACGGCTACATTTGTCATGAACCTTTATTAGCACAGCCTAGTTATTTTCAAGAATTAACAAAATCTGGTATTGCTTGGGGTTTTTTTAGTGGTGCTACTCGCTTGAGTGCTAACTATGTTTTGGAAAAACGCTTAGGTTTACAATCTCCCATCTTAATTGCTATGGAAGACGCACCCGGTAAACCAGATCCTACTGGACTTTTTGCGACTATTAACATCTTAGAAAATGGTAGTAATCAGAAACAAACCGTCGTCTATGTAGGTGATACTGTAGCAGATATGCACACTGTAGAAAAAGCCAAAGCCCTAGATAACTCTCGAACTTGGTTAGGAATTGGAGTATTACCTCCTCACGTTCAAGAAACAGCAGAAGTCCGTGAAGCTTATACACAAAAGCTGATGCAAGCTGGAGCAAAAATAGTGTTTAATAATGTGCAAGAATTAACAATGAAGACGATTTCCAAATTAGAATTGTGATTTCCTGAAAATAAGAAATTTCATTGACTAAAAGGCATAATACCTTCGGGGCAGTCGAGATTATGCCACAATAGCGAAATTAGCTAACAGCATTAGGAGTTTTAGTTGTGGAGTCCCCCCAAAAACCGTCATACCAACCAGCCGCAATTGAGGAAAAATGGCAAAAAACATGGTTAGAACTTGGCTTAGACAAAACACCCCAAGATCAAAATAAGCCAAAATTTTACGCGCTTTCCATGTTCCCATACCCCTCCGGTAGCTTGCACATGGGTCATGTCCGTAACTATACAATCACAGATGTCATTGCCCGCCTCAAACGAATGCAAGGGTATCGGGTATTACATCCAATGGGTTGGGATGCTTTCGGACTACCGGCAGAAAACGCCGCCATTGATAGAGGTGTACCTCCTGCCAAATGGACATATCAAAATATAGCCCAAATGCGGCAACAATTACAACGTCTGGGTTTATCCTTAGATTGGGAAACTGAACTTGCTACCTGTTCTCCCGATTATTACAAATGGACGCAATGGATTTTTCTGCAATTTTTACAAGCTGGTTTAGCTTATCAAAGAGAAGCCGCAGTTAATTGGGACCCCATTGATCAAACAGTATTAGCTAACGAACAAGTTGATAATGAAGGACGTTCTTGGCGAAGTGGTGCAATAGTAGAACGTAAATTACTACGTCAATGGTTTTTTAAAATTACCGATTACGCCGAAGAATTATTAAATGATTTGGATAAACTCACAGGTTGGCCTGAACGAGTCAAATTAATGCAAGCCAATTGGATAGGAAAATCCACTGGTGCATATTTAGAATTTCCTATTGTCGGATTAGATGAAAAAATCGGCGTTTATACCACCCGTCCAGATACCATTTATGGTGTGAGCTATGTCGTATTAGCTCCAGAACACCCCTTAACTCAAGTTATTACCACATCAGAACAAAAAGCAGCGGTAGAAGCCTTTATCAAGGAAGTCAGCAACCAAAGCGAGTTAGAAAGAACAGCAGAAGACAAACCAAAACGCGGTATTCCTACAGGTGGAAAAGTCGTGAATCCTTTCACCGGCGAAGAAGTACCCGTATGGATTGCAGATTATGTTCTCTATGAATATGGTACAGGTGCGGTGATGGGTGTACCTGCCCATGATATCCGAGATTTTAAGTTTGCCAAAGAACAGAATTTAGCTATTAAAGTAGTAATTGTCCCAGAAATTGGTGCAGAGGAAACTTTAAAATCAGCTTATACAGAAGCGGGAATTTTAGTTAATTCCGGTGACTTCAATGGCATGAATTCTGTAGATGCGAAAAAAGCAATTATCGAATTTGCCGAAAAACAAAATTTTGGTAAATTAAGAATACAATATCGCCTCAGAGATTGGTTGATTTCTCGACAACGTTATTGGGGCGCACCTATCCCTGTGATTCACTGTCCTGAATGTGGGATTGTGCCTGTACCTGACAAAGATTTACCTGTACAATTACCGGAAGATATTGAATTAAGTGGTCGTGGTGGTTCACCTTTAGCACAATTAGAAAGTTGGGTAAATGTCCCTTGTCCAACTTGCGGTACTCCTGCGAAACGGGAAACCGATACAATGGATACTTTTATTGATTCTTCTTGGTATTTCTTACGTTATCCAGATGCGAAGAATGAAGAAAAGATTTTTAATTCCAATAAAGTAAATGATTGGATGCCTGTAGATCAATATGTGGGGGGAATTGAACACGCAATTTTACATTTATTGTATTCACGTTTCTTCACCAAAGTATTAAGAGATAGAGGTTTATTTAACTTTGATGAACCATTTCAAAAGTTGTTAACTCAGGGAATGGTACAAGGGTTAACTTACATGAACCCGAATAAAGGTGGTAAAGATAAATGGATTCCTTCAAATTTGGTTGATGCTAATAATCCTGTAGATCCACAAACTGGAGAACCTTTACAACGTCTCTATGCTACCATGTCCAAATCAAAAGGAAATGGTGTTGCCCCGGAAGATGTGATTAATAAATATGGCATTGATACGGCGCGAATGTTCATTTTATTTAAAGCACCTCCTGAAAAAGATTTAGAATGGGATGAGGCTGATGTTGAGGGACAATTCCGCTTTTTAAATCGCGTTTGGCGTTTGGTGACAGATTATGCTGCAAGTCCAAAACAACGGACAACTGACAACGGACAACTGACAAAAGCCGAAAAAGATTTGCGTCGCGCCATTCATATTGCGATTCAAGCAATTACGGAAGATGTGGTAGATGAATATCAATTCAATACAGCAATTTCGGAATTGATGAAGTTAAGTAATGCCTTGACTGATGCTGATTGTCATAATTCGCCAATTTACGCGGAAGGGATTCTAACTTTGGTGATTATGTTAGCACCGTTTGCACCACATATTGGTGATGAATTATGGCAATTGTTGGGGAATAAAAATTCTGTGCATACCCAAACTTGGCCAAGTTTTGATCCTGCGGCTTTGATAGCTGATGAAATTACTTTGGTGATTCAAATTATGGGTAAAACTCGCGGTGCTATTCAAGTTCCTTCCCAATCTGATAAAGCAGAATTGGAAAAATATGCTCGTGAGTCAGAGGTTGGACAACGTTATCTTGAAGGTAAAGAAGTTAAAAAGGCGATCGTTGTTCCTGGTAAGTTGGTGAATTTCGTTTTGGGTTAATAATTTGTTTGTAGGTTGGGTTGAGGAACGAAACCCAACACCCCTTACTATCCTCTCACTAATGTTGGGTTTCACTTCGTTCAACCCAACCTACAATAATTGGCTCTTGCGTCACTTTTATGATCAAAACTAAAATTACCGAAATTTAATGCCGATAAATTTAAGCCATAAAAGCTGAAAACTCTATCTCTGTAAAGGTTTGCAAACTTTTAAATACAAGGGAATCAGTATAAGAATATAATCATAATTATCAAATACAAAAGTTTTAGGGATAGTTATGAAATTTAGCGTAGATCAAATTCTCAATCTCCCAGATATGAAAGTGTTAGATTTTCAAGAAATTGAAGGGGCAGGAATAATTATAACAATAGAAAAAGCTGCCAACTATTCTACTTGCACAAACTGTGAAAAAACTACCTATAGTATACATCAAAATCATTGGACATTCGGCTTCGCTCAGTCGAGCCGCGAATGATTCATGATTTGTCTTGGAGTGAGAAACCAGTATTGTTAAAAATAAATCGTCGCCAGTTCAAATGTCATAAGTGTCAAAAAGTATTTAGTGAAAATCTAAACTTTGTAGATAAAAGTAAAGGATATACTAAAAGATTAGCCAGAGATATAGTTGAACAAGTATTAGACAGTAATATTCATAGTGTTGCCGAAAGAAATGACTTGAGCGATGAAGAAGTTGAATCAATGTTAAAATCACAAGTATCACAAATATTAAACATTAATTTAAGTCAGGTAAAAAGGTAATGACTTTTGTTCTTCCCTCCCCTGCTCCCCTGCTCCCCTGCTTGCCTTCACCCGTCATTTTTGGATTGACAGACTACTAGTACACTACGGCGTAAGTGAACGAA
>NZ_VIKX01000162.1 GCF_009711935.1 Dolichospermum sp. UHCC 0259
TAGGCGTGTGGGGATGTAGGGGTTCAGAGTAGGAATTTTCTCCTTTCTTCTTCTTTCTTCTTCTTTCTTCTTCTTTCCTCCTGACTCCTGACTCCTGATCTTATGTCAACGCATTAACGGAAACTTTACCTGCTACAGTGAGAGCGATCGCTTTCAATGCTTTGGCTGCGGCTGAATTAGGTTCACCAATAACTATCGGTACACCACTATCACCGCCAATTCTGGTAGAAATTTCTAATGGTACACATCCTAACAGGGGAACTCCCAATTCTGCGGCTGTTTTTGAACCACCACCAGAACCAAAAATGTCATATTGCTTATCCGGTTGATCTGGGGGGATAAAATAGCTCATATTTTCCACAATTCCCAAAACTGGAACATTTAACTGCTGGAACATCCGCAACCCCTTTCGGGAATCTAACAAAGCCACAGTTTGTGGTGTAGTCACAATGACTGCCCCTGCCATTGGTACAGATTGGGCTAAAGTTAATTGAGCATCTCCAGTCCCTGGGGGCATATCCACAATTAAATAATCCAGTTCTCCCCATTCCACTTGATAGAGAAATTGACGAATCACACCATTGAGCATCGGACCGCGCCAAATTACTGGCTGATCTCGATCAATCAAGAAGCCCATAGAAACAAGCTTGACACCATGATTGAAAGCTGGTTCGAGAATGTCTCCTGCCTCTGTAGACCGGACATTAATTTCAGCATCGCTCAAACCCAACATAGTAGGGTCATTGGGTCCATAAATATCTGCATCTAATAGACCAACCTTAGCACCAGTTTGGGCTAAAGCAACGGCAATATTTACCGCCACTGTACTCTTTCCAACGCCACCTTTACCGCTAGAAACAGCAATAATATTTTTGATCCCAGGTACACCGTTGCGGTCGGGTAAGCTTTTTTGCTGGGGTGTTTCCGCTGTTACTTCTATACTCACATCTGTGACACCAGAGAGCTTTTTCACAGCTTTTTGACAATCTTCGACAATAAACTCTCGTAAAGGACAAGCCGGAGTGGTTAACACCAAAGTGAAACTAACCTTGCCACCGTCAATTTTGACGTTGCGAATCATATTCAATTCTACCAGACTTTTGCGAAGTTCTGGATCTTCTACTGGTCGCAACACTTCTAGGACTGCGTGGGAATCTAGGACATCATACATAGTGTGTTTACCGTTGCCGCTGACTATAAAGCTTAAAAAATTTTCATTGACAGATACTAGAATCTTAACTTTATTGGGGTAATTGTTTGGTTGTCAGTTCTGAGAAACCTTTTGTTTAACGGCGAGTCTGTGAATGTATAGCAATTCTATTTGAGTTGAGAACTTATCGGTGAGGCAAGGGAACAGGCAACAGAAGAGTTCATGAATCATTTAGGATTGCTGTAGCATCTTAGCGAACTTAACCCTAAAATTATCAATCATCCTGATATTAACAGTTTAATCTGTGCTAAAACTGCGGGCATCGCAGTTAATCAAGGATATCAAAAGTTGCAGCTTAGGAAGGACTGGTAAAATAATATATATCCCTTGATCAGTATTAATCCCCCAATTTTTTTTAGCTGTTGATATTGCATATTCTGAAAAAACGTTATAACTTGTTAAGTTGTAGGGGAATAATTTATTTTGTCATCGCAATAGCCAATTGCTAATCAAGTAGATATACTACATTTAAGTGGTTCTGCATACAGAAGAATCCATGTTTCTAGAAATTTAAAAAACTGTTAAATACGATGCAGTTTACAATACCTTTGCCATTTTTTGTAAGTTGGATTAAGCGACAGTGTAACGTGACACATTGATTGGGTTATAGCTATCAACCAACCTACGAATCCAGGCCTTTTTCAGTTTGGCAAAGGTATTGAGTTTAATTTGGGTATGAATGACATTTAGTATTGTGAATGAGTTGATATTTGCTATTTCAAAGTTATGATGAAAATGGCATTAGAGAATAATTAAAGGTGCATCTACTCCCAACAAATATACTATCTAAATGGAGTTAGTCTGGTAATGCAACTCAACAAATTAGAGATAAGTAAAAATATAGAAAATGAAGCTTGGCTTGCATTAGAGAATTCAATTCTCTACTACAAAGGTCAGCCCGTTGGTACTGTAGCGGCTTATGATTCATCCGTCGAAGCATTAAATTATGACCAATGTTTTATCCGAGATTTTGTTTCCTCGGCGTTAATTTTTCTGATTAAAGGCAGAACAGATATTGTCAAGAATTTCCTAGAAGAAACATTAAAGTTACAACCCAAAGAAAAGGCGTTAGATGCCTATAAACCTGGTAGAGGTTTAATCCCAGCCAGTTTTAAAGTTGTTTCTGCCAATGGGGAAGAATTTTTAGAAGCTGATTTTGGTGAACACGCGATCGCTAGAGTCACACCTGTAGATTCTTGTTTATGGTGGTTAATTCTATTACGAGCTTATGTCGTGTCTACTAAAGATCCTTCTTTAGCTCATCAACCAGAATTCCAAACAGGAATTAGGTTAATTATGGACATCTGTTTGGCAAATCGGTTTGATATGTACCCGACGCTATTAGTTCCTGATGGCGCTTGTATGATAGACAGACGCATGGGAATTTACGGGCATCCTTTAGAAATTCAAGTGCTGTTTTTTGCCGCTTTACGTGCAGCCAGAGAACTGCTAATTTGTAAAGGTAATGAGGATATTGTGGAAGCAATTGATAACCGCTTACCTTTATTATGTGGGCATATTCGTCAGCATTACTGGATAGATATTAATCGGCTGAATGCAATTTATCGCTTTAAGGGTGAGGAATACGGAAAAACGGCGGTTAATCTTTTCAATATTTATGCCGATTCCTTACCTTATTATGAGTTAGATAAATGGCTACCAAAAAAAGGTGGTTATTTTGCGGGAAATGTCGGCCCATCACAAATGGATACTCGGTTCTTCACCCTGGGAAATTTAATGGCTGTAATTTCCGATCTTTCTACAGAGGAACAGTCCCAAGCAATTATGAATCTGATTGAAAAACGATGGGATGATTTAGTCGGAGATATGCCTGTTAAAATCTGTTATCCGGCTTTACAAGGTGAAGAATATCGAGTTGTGACTGGATGTGACCCGAAAAATATCCCTTGGTCATATCATAATGCTGGTAGCTGGCCTGTTTTAATGTGGATGTTAGCAGCAGCAGCGGTGAAAACCAAAAAACCACAGTTGGCAGAAAAAGCCATTGAAATTGCTAAAGTCAGATTATCGGAGGATGAATGGCCAGAATATTATGATGGCAAAAAAGGGAGGTTAATTGGTAAACAAGCTAGAAAGTATCAAACTTGGACAATTGCTGGTTATTTATTGGCTCAGGAACTTATAGATAATCCTGATTATTTACCATTAATTAGTTTTGATAAGTTACCTCCAGATGTGGTTTCTAGAGCTTGTGAATTTGAAGTTGGTAATATAGATCCTTACATGAATCTTTAATTGTCATCCCGGCTTCTTGGCGGAGTCGGGAATCTAATATACTTACATACAGTATACAGATTGCTAAGTAGTTAAAGTCAATTAAATATATTTTTTGTGTATAGAATACTCTGATAGAAGAAAAAACATATTAAGCTAAGTTTTTGAAATTACTCTTTCACGTTTAAATACTACCAGACCAATGTTCAAGTTTTCCACAGAAATGACTCCATCAGAATTGCATTCTGCCATTGTCCGTGATCCCCTGATAGTGACACCGGAGACCACAGTGATGGCGGCGATCGCACAAATGAGTGGCGTGAGAGTTATCTGTAATACAACTAAACCCACCAATGGACAACTAGAAGAACTCCATTTAGAAGCAAGATCAAGCTGCGTATTAGTAGTAGAAACTGGGCAATTGCTGGGGATTTTAACAGAAAGAGATATAGTGCGATTGAGCGCCCAGCAACGTCATCTAGAGAATTTAGCCATCAAAGAGGTCATGGCTTTTCCGGTTGTCACCCTCTATGAGTCAGCATTTACCGATTTATTTGCGGCGATAAATCTGCTGCAACAGTATCATATTCGGCACATACCCATTCTGGATGAGCAAGATCAGGTAGTGGGATTGGTAACTCATGAAAGTTTACGACAAACCTCTCGTCCTATAGACCTGTTACGGTTACGGACAGTCTCAGAGGTAATGACAAATCATGTAATTTTTGCCGCACCAGATAGTTCCATGTTAGCGATCGCCCAACTCATGGCTCAAAACCGGGTAAGTTCGGTGATAATTGTGGAAAATAGTGATATCCAGGCTCAATCTCTGCAAATTCCTGTGGGAATTATTACCGAACGGGATATTGTCCAATTTCAGGCAATAGGCTTGCACCTAGAAACCTATTTAGCCGAAGCAGTGATGAGTACACCGATTTTCTCCGTCAAACCAGAGGATTCCCTGTGGGTAGTACAGCAGATCATGGAACAACGCTTAATCCGCAGATTAGCTGTCACCGGGGAACAGGGAGAATTATTAGGAATAGTCACCCAAACGAATCTTCTCCAAGCCCTAAAGCCCTTAGAGTTATTTAGACTAGCAGAAGTATTAGAAGAGAAAGTATTGCAGTTAGAAGCCGAAAAAATCAAGTTTCTTGAAACCCGTGCCATTGAACTAGAAAAAGAAGTTGCCGCCCGGACGATCGCTTTCCAAACCAAGATAGAGCAAGAAAAATTAGTCACAACCATCGCCACCCAAATCCGCTCATCCTTGAGTTTACAAACCATTCTGGAGACAACAGTTACCCAGGTGCGGTTATTATTGGGTTGCGATCGCGTGAATATTTGGCGATTAAAGAGCAATGGGGAATTCATTACCGTTGCCGAGTCCACAGAGTCAGGCCTATCTCTGATGGGAAAACAAACCAAAGATACTTGTCTTTCACAAAACCAAGTGGAAATGTATCGCCAAGGGAAGATTCGCGTTGTTCCAGACATCTACACAATCGAAATGTCAGACTGTCACCGGGATATGTTAATTCAACTACAAACCCGGTCCAAAATTCTCGCACCGATTCTATGTGATCAGGAAGTTTGGGGCTTTCTCAATGCCACAGAAAGCCAGCATCCCCGTGATTGGCAAGAGTCAGAAGTGGAACTTTTCCAACAATTATCCGTACAACTAGCGATCGCCATTCAGCAGGCCAGCAACCACGAACAATTACAGCAGCAATTAATTGAACGCCAACGAGCGGAATTAACCCTACAAAAACTGGTAATAGGGACTGCTACTGTCACAGGAGGAGACTTTTTCCCAGCGTTAGTCCGCCACATTACCGAAGCCTTAAATGTTCAATATGCCTTGGTGACAAAATTAGTGGGCAATCAACTTCATACCTTGGGATTTTGGGCAAATGGAGCTTTACAGCCGGCAATTTCATATCACATAGCGCATACGCCCTGCGAATTAGCCCTCAGAGATGGGGAATTTTACTGCAAAAGCCAAATCCAAGAATGTTTTCCCCATGATTTAGACTTGGCGACAATCCAGGCAGATAGTTATTTGGGTATTGCCTTAAAAGACGATCATGGTCATGCCATTGGCAACCTTTGTATTCTAGATGTGAAGCCTTTACCGGAATCTATCCGCAGGGAAGCGATCGATATCCTTCAGGTATTTGCAGCCAGAGCCGCCGCCGAATTGCAGCGCCAGAACGCCATTGACGCTCTACATGATTTGAACCAAGACTTGGAAGCTAGAGTAGAACAGCGCACCCACGAACTCCAAGCCAGGGAAACTCAATTACGGGAATCGGAAAAATTTCTGCAAACTGTACTGGATACATTTCCCCTCGCCGTCTTTTGGAAAGATCGCCAATCAGTCTATTTAGGCTGCAATCAAAACTTTGCCGCCGGAACGGATCTCCCCACGTCCACTCATATTATCGGTAAGACTGACTACGAATTGTCTTGGGGAGCTACAGAAGCCGATCTCTACCGAGCCGATGATCGTCAAGTCATGGACTCCGGTATCGCTAAACTTGGTATTATTGAAACCCAGCATCAGGCTAATGGGTCAATAATTTGGTTAGAAACCAATAAATTGCCCTTACATAACTTGAATGGTGAAGTCATTGGTATTTTAGGAACTTTTCAAGATATTACGGCCCGCAAACAAGCGGAAACAGAACTCCAAAGACTATCCCAACGTCTCGCTTTATCCCTGAAATCCGCAGCACTTGGCTGTTGGGAATGGAATCTTACCCAAAATATTCTGCTTTGGGATGAGCGAATGTACGAACTATATGGGATCAGCAAACAATCTGATTCTCCTCAGCCTTACGAAATTTGGGCAAACGGATTACATCCTGATGATAGTGCCGCCGCTCAAGCATTTGGACAGCAAGCTATTTTAGGAGAAGTGGAATATGATACAGAGTTTCGGGTAGTACATCCTGATGGCAGTGTTCACTTTATTAAAGCCTATGGGGTATTGGTGAAGGATGACCAAGGTAATCCTCAAAGCATGATTGGCATTAACTTTGATATCACCAAAAGCAAACAAGCGGAACAAGCTCTACAGGAATCTCAGCAGTTTATTCAAACGGTAATTAATACAGTCCCTCTACCGCTGTTTTGGAAGGATTCAGAATCGGTCTTTTTAGGATGTAATCAGCAGTTAGCCAACAGTCTCAACTTGTCATCACCACAGGAGATTATTGGGAAAACTGATTTTGATATTTCTCTGACACTAGACCAAGCAAGCGCCTATCGTGCCAGTGATAAACTGGTGATTGCATCAGGTGTAGCCCAATTAGGAATGGAAGAAATTTTAATTCTCCCCACTGGCGAAACCAGATGGATCGAAACCCACAAAGCCCCCCTGCGAGATTGGGACAATAATATTATCGGTGTGGTGGGGATGTTTCAAGATATTAGCGATCGCAAAGAAGCGGAAATTAACTTACAAAATAGTGAAATTCGCTTTCGGCGGGTGTTTGATTCCAGTGTGGTGGGGATGCTATTTGCTGATTTTAAAGGGCAGATAATTGATGTTAATGATCGCTTCCTAGGAATGCTGGGTTACACCAGAGATGACTTTAATGCTGGGGCAATTGATTGGCTGGCGATGACTCCACCAGAACATCTACCCGCCGACTTTGCGGCTATGGGTCATCTGATTGAACATGGCTCAATTGAGCCTTGGGAAAAGGAATACTACCGGAAAGATGGCAGTCGGCTTCCCATCCTCATCGGAGCAGCATTTCTTCCCGACTCAGATAATCAGACCATTTGTGTAGTCATAGATATTAGTGAACAAAAAGCCGCACTACGTCAACGCCAAGAAGCTGAACTTGCCCTAGAACAGCAAGCAATGTACAAACAGTTGCTCTTAACTATTACCCAAGCAATTCGCCAATCCCTAGATATCAAAGTCATTCTCAATACCGCCGTCCAGGAAGCCAGATCACTATTGGTAGCAGATCGGGTGGCGATTTACCGCTTTCAACCCGACTGGAGTGGTGAATTTATCACCGAGGCTGTGGTTAACGGTTGGTCAAAACTTGTGGGACATGATGTCAATCCTATTTGGGCAGATACTTATCTCCAAGACACTCAAGGAGGTAGATTTCAAAATCACGAAACCTGGACAGTTAATGATATTTATCAGGCTAATTTACAGCCCTGTCATATTGAGCTTTTGCAACAGTTTCAGGCTAGGGCTTATGTGATTACACCTATTTTTGTGGGTGACTCACTGTGGGGTTTGTTGGGAATGTACCAAAATAGTGAGCCTTATGTCTGGACAGCAGAGGAAATCGAATTATTAGAACAAATTGCCAGTCAGGTAGCGATCGCTATTTATCAGGCAAGTTTATATGAACAAACTCAATCAGAATTGATTATCCGCCAACAGGCAGAGGCCGCAATCTTCCGGCAGTTACAACAACAGCGGACTCTGGGAACAATTGTCCAAAAGGTGCGGGAATCCCTAGATATTAGAGATATTCTCGCCACAGTCACGGCTGATATCAAAGACCTACTCCAGGGCGATCGCGTCATCGTCTTCCAACTCTTTGCTGACGGCCAAAGTCAAATAATCGAAGAATCTGTTTCTGGTTCGTTAGTGTCACTCAAAGACCGCCATTGGGAAGATGAAACATGGTCTCCAGAAATTCTGGAATACTACTGGCAAGGACAGCCTCGCATAATCCCCGATGTCATGAAAGATATTTGGACAGATTGCCTCGGAGAATATTCTCTGGAAGGGCAAATCCAATCCAAAATCGTCGCTCCTATTTTACAAGAAGTCCGAGACGGGGACAACCATCGCTGGGTGGCATCTCATAGAAACAACAGACTTTGGGGAGTTTTAGTCGTTCATGCTTGCCTAGAAAAACGAGTCTGGAAAGACTCCGAAGCCCAACTCCTCCAACAAATTGCCAACCAATTAGCGATCGCCATTCAGCAAGCTAATCTTTTTGACCAGTTACAAACCGAATTATCCGAACGTCTCCAAGCAGAAGCAAAACTCACCGAAACCAATCAAAAACTCGCCATTTCCAACGAAGAATTAGCCCGTGCCACCCGTCTCAAAGACGAATTCTTGGCCAACATGAGTCACGAACTCCGCACCCCCCTCAACTCCATTTTAGGACTCACTGAAGTGCTACAAGACGATATCATTGGCACAGTCAATGAACGCCAACTCAAAGCCTTAAAAACTGTTGAACGCAGTGGTAATCATCTTCTAGAATTGATCAATGACATCCTCGATGTAGCCAAAATTGAAGCCGGACAGATCGCACTGGACTTAACACCAATTTCTGTCACTCATCTGTGCAAATCTAGTGTAGCATTTATTAAACAACAAGCACTGAAGAAAAATATTCAGATACATATCAATACTGAAAAAAATCTACCTAACCTATTGGTAGACGAAAGACGCATTCGCCAAGTATTAATTAATTTGCTCAATAATGCCGTGAAATTTACTCCAGATGGAGGAAGTATTACCCTAGAAGTCACCCAAGTTAACTTAAATATCCATAATTCTAGTCTCAAACCTTGCCTGAAAATTGCCGTTATTGATACAGGCATCGGCATCATTCCAGAAAATATTAATAAACTATTTCAGCCCTTTATTCAAATAGATAGCGCCTTAAATCGTCAATATTCAGGTACGGGTTTAGGACTAGCATTGGTGAAGCGAATTGTCGAGTTACATGGTGGAAGTGTGGGATTAACCAGTGAACTGGGTGTGGGTAGTTGTTTTACCGTTGAACTACCCTGTACTTCCGCATCGGAAATCATGGTCAATTATCAATCAACCACTGGTTCAACAATAGATATCCCCGGCAATACAACAGTAACAAACCAAGCCCCACTAATTTTACTGGCAGAAGATAACGAAGCCAATATTATTATGTTTTTGAGCTATCTGGAAGCTAGAGGCTATAGCGTTGTGGTAGCGAGGGATGGTCAAGAAGCCATTGATATGGCACAAACTCATCAACCTGACTTGATTCTCATGGATATTCAAATGCCGGGAATGGATGGACTCACAGCCATGAGACAAATTCGCCTTGATGCTAACTTAATTAATACACCCATAATTGCCCTCACAGCATTAGCCATGACCGGCGACCGCGATCGCTGTCTAGAAGCAGGAGCAAATGATTATTTAACCAAACCAGTTAAACTTAAACAACTGGCTATCTCTATCCAACAACTTTTAAAATAGGTAGAGGAGGTAGGGGAGGTAGGGGGAGTAGGGGAGGTAGGGGAGGTAGAGGAGGTAGAGGAGGTAGAGGAGGTAGAGGAGGTAGAGGAGGTAGAGGAGGTAGGGGAGGTAGGGGAGGTAGAGGAGGTAGAGGAGGTAGAGGAGGTAGAGGAGGTAGAGGAGGTAGAGGAGGTAGGGGAGGTAGGGGAGGTAGAGGAGGTAGAGGAGGTAGAGGAGGTAGAGGAGG
>NZ_VIKX01000163.1 GCF_009711935.1 Dolichospermum sp. UHCC 0259
AATAGCCCCCCTATTCTCTCTCAAATTCACAATTTTTTGCTTGACAGACCACTAGTGCGATATTGGGGAGTTGGTTAGCGTTAGGTTTGTATAAACAAAGTCAACAAGAGCAAAAAGCCTTAAAACAACAAAATGCTGAACAATTACAAGCACAATTTTATCAAATGTTACTACAAAATCAAGGCAGAGTAACTTTGTTAAATTTTGCCATGCAGTCCCAATTACCAGCAGCGGAAGCTAAACAATATTTGGATAAAAAAGCTAAAGAATTTAATGCAAATTTTCAAGTAACTGAAGAAGGGGCTGTATCATATCATTTTGATGTTTAATAGGTCAAATGACACAGTTTTTCTTAACTATAGCCGCCATTTTTGGCGGTTTGTCTGTTGCTGGTGGTGCTTTTGGCGCTCATGCTTTGCGGGAAAAAATTACTGAACGTGCTTTAGAAATATTTGATACTGGCGCTCGTTACCAAATGTATCACGCTCTGGCACTTTTGCTAGTCGCCATCCTCATCAGTCGTTTAGAAAGTCCACCGACGACGCTTTTAGTTAGTGGTTGGTTATTTATAATTGGTGTCGTAATTTTTTCCGGTAGCTTATATGCTCTCAGTTTAACTGGTATTAGGTCTTTAGGAGCAGTTGCCCCATTAGGAGGATTGGCATTAATGCTGGGTTGGGCTGCTTTAGCTGTAGCTGGTGCAACCATCAAGTTTTAATCAGTAGCCAATGAGAAATGGAGTCTAAATTATCACTCAAAGTATCCCGTTTCCTCTTGCCTATTGCCTTTTCTTTCTTATGTATTGAAAAATAGTATCATCAGGTGGTGACATCAAGTAGGTAGAATATTACCGCAGTCTTATAAAATAGGTGTAGCCAGCACGTGAAGATATTTGTATATCACACTCCCGAATTGACCCCAACTGATACAGTTCCAGAATGTGCGATCGCTGTTGATGTTCTGCGAGCAACTAGTACAATGGCTACAGTTTTAGCCGCTGGAGGTGAAGCTGTACAGGTTTTCAGCGATTTAAATCAACTGATGGAAGTGAGTGAACAATGGCCTTCAGAAAAGCGACTCAGGGCTGGAGAACGGGGTGGTGCTAAAGTAGCTGGTTTTGAGTTGGGTAACTCACCCTTGGATTGCACAGCCGAATTAGTTGCCGGCAAAAGGTTATTTATTAGTACCACCAATGGCACAAGGGCTTTACAACGGATACAAAATGCCCCCATTGTCCTCGCAGCAGCTTTGATTAATCGGGCAGCAGTAGTTAAATTTCTCCTAGAAAAGCAACCGGAAACTGTCTGGATTGTGGGTTCTGGTTGGGAAGGAAGTTATTCTTTAGAGGATACAGTATGTGCAGGGGCGATCGCTCATAGCATTTGGCAACAAACTAATTGTACCCTAGCAGAAATCAGTGGGAATGATGAAACAATTAGTGCGATCGCCCTTTACTCCCAATGGCAAAATGACCTATTAGGACTACTCCATCAAGCTAGTCACGGTCAACGCTTATTACGCTTAGAATGTTTAGAAGACCTCAAATATTGTTCCCAAACCGATACTTTAGATATTTTACCGATTCAAACAGAACCAGGAGTATTAAAACGCTAACTCTCAAAAACCTCCCGAAATTTCTACTTTAGTTTGTGGATTGCGTCAGTTTCAATCCTGCTTTCAGGGCTGGAAACTCGCTCTGGGTAAGGTTGTGTGTACATCGTAGAGCAGGGAAGGGGACTTAGGGGTTAGGTTTTTGGAAATTATTGGTTTCATCTAATACTTTTCAAACAACCTCTAACCCCCCAAAATAATTTTTGTAACAGTTGCCACGATTTCTTAAATTTGCCTGGAAAATCAATTAATTGAGTTGATGGTATATTTATCAAAGCATCAATAATTAATAAAACTTTAACTATCTGTTGATGCAAATCACCGCGACTCAGCTAAGAAAGTGCTATGGTAAAAGAAATAATTGGGCATTTACAACCGACACTCACCTAAGTGTTCCATATTCGGGCTGCTCTGTAAAAAACTGATCAACTCAACCCGTATTTGTTAACCGACAAATAAAATATCTAAGTCATCATTAACAAAAAACCAAAAAAAATAAATGAAGTATCAAGGTTATTAGGATAAAAAACTAGCAAACATCAGAAAATTCTGATTGATAAACTGTCAAAAACACAACTATTTCAGCTAATATACATGAACCAATCTGCGAAACGTTACTCACCGCTCCAAGCTGCCATGATTGGTGGAGCGATCGCTACAACTGCTACTATATCTGTATTTGGTCAAGCCTGGACACACTGCGTTCGGGCTGCTTTACAAGATAGTCCGAAAGCATTAGTTGACCAAGTTTGGCAGTTGGTAAATCGTGAATATGTTGATGAGAAATTTAACCAACAAGATTGGCAAGCAGTTAGGCAAAGTCTATTAAGTAAAGATTATACATCTAAAGACGAAGCTTATGTAGCAATCCGCGAAGCTTTGCAAAAACTAGGTGATCCCTATACCCGGTTTATGAACCCCAAACAATACGAATCCCTGACAAACCAAACATCTGGGGAAGTGTCCGGGATAGGGATTCGGATGCAAATCAACGAAAAAACCAAACGCCTCACGGTTATAGAAGCCATAGAAAACTCTCCAGCCCTCAAAGCCGGACTGAAATCAGGCGATGAAATTTTGGCAATAAATGGTAAATCTACCCTAAAAATGACAGTAGAAGATGCCTCAAAATTAATTCGTGGTCAAATAGGTACTTCTGTTAGCTTAGATATAGAAAGACCAAATAACAAATTTAACATTAAATTAACAAGGGCAACCATAGAAGTTCCCACAGTCCGGTATACCCTTAAACAAGAATCTGGTCGCCGAGTAGGGTATATTCGGTTACAAGAATTTAGCTCCCATGCGGCGGATCAAATGCGGGTAGCTATTCGCACCTTAAAGAAGCAAAAAGTTGATTCCTACGTTTTAGATTTGCGAGGTAATCCCGGTGGTTTGTTAAATGCGAGTATAGAAATTGCCCGGATGTGGTTAGATGACGGTCATATCGTCAAAACCGTAGACCGCAAAGGGTCAAGCTCTCAAACCAAAGCAAATCAGACAGCTATTACAAAACTACCTTTAGCAGTTTTAGTGGATGGTAATTCCGCCAGCGCTAGTGAAATCCTCACCGGCGCACTCAAAGATAATAAACGGGCTGTAGTTGTGGGTAGTCAAACCTTCGGTAAGGCTTTGGTGCAGTCAGTCCATGAACTAGGAGATGGTTCAGGTTTAGCTGTGACTATTGCCCATTACTATACACCCAATGGTACAGATATAAATCATAAAGGAATTTCCCCCGATATCAAGCTGGACTTGACCCAAACTCAAGAACGCCAACTAGCTTCTAATCCGAATTTAATCGGTACAAATAGCGATCCCCAATATACCCGTGCTATTGCTGTGCTTTCTAATGGCAAATTAGCGCAATCAGTGACAAATCAAAATCCTCAGTCTATTAGTGTCAATGCTAAAGACTTGAAGTTTTAGCATTTATTGTGGGTTGGGTTATGGGTAAACCACGTTCCGTGAACCTTCCACAACCCAACCTACGAATCAAAAGTTAATGAAATGAATACACTCCCTATCTTCTTCTGCTACCAAAACCGGAAGAACGACGACTGGAAGAACGTCCACCACTACCAAAACTACTGCCAGAATTGCGTCGGCTAGAGCTAGAGTTACCAGAAGGACGAAGGTTACTACCACCAAACCCAGAGCCAGAAGCTCGTCCAGTTTTGGTGGTGCGGTTTGCACTTCCTGAAGACGAATTTCTGATGTTTCCTGTGGTGCGGAAGGCCGTGCGATTTCTCACTGCTGCGGGTGGTTCATTGTAGCGAGAACGGTAACTAGAAACAGCCGAGTCATAGTTAGAACCATAGCCACCATAACCATTCATGATTCCACCGGGCTGATAAACGGGGGGAACATAATATTGAGGTCTAAATAACATACTACCAATAGCTTGACCTGCAACATTACCAACTAAAGCTCCGGCAAAAGGGGCCCAAAAACTACTTTGCTGACGGACAATTACCGTTTCTGGTTGTCCGGTTTGGGGATTGTTTCTGGTTTCGGTGACATTGTGGATGTACTCAAGTTTGAAGTCTTCAGTCATGTATAGGACTGGCTGACTATTCTCTACTTTTAAGTAAGTTTTCTTACCTGCTTTGATTTCGTCATCTGTCAATCGTGCCATTTGCAGCTTTTCTGTGGCAAAGCTGGGGGGATTGTTATTGAGTAAAAACAAGGTATACTCACCATTGGCATCGTTGTATGTACCCTGTTGTACTTCATACTGACCATCATTTAACTTGGTAGGAGTAGCAGTTTGGCTAATGTTCTTACTTGAGGAATTAGCTTGGTTTCCTCCCCCGCAAGCGACAGTTGTTAAGCACAAAGTTAAGGCTAAACAAACAACTGTAAATTTACGTAGTATACTGATAATCATCGTGTTCATGTTTATTTTCGGGTACTAATTACAGACTAACGAATTATTTACAGGGGAATCAATTCTGGATAATATTCCAATAATTGATCGCTGGAAAGTTCATCACCTAATTGGGCTGGGGAAAAATGCACTTGGATAGCGCGGAGTTTATGTTTGTAGTGTAGATTAATTAGGGCTTTAAAGGCTGCTTTCAAGGCGGAAATGTTAGCTAAATCGGTTTCTAACTCTGGAATTTCCCCTTCGGACCCGACTATAATCATGACAATGATGTTCCGGGTGACAGGAAGTGATAAGGGCTGATTGGAAGAGGTTGAATTCAAATCAAGATTAGCTCCATATCTTTGGGCTGAGTCTGTGAATAATTCATTGACATAATCTCCTGCTTCCCCTTCGTTCCAAAAGACATCACCTTCATTGGCAGCAGAGAACCAATATTCGTCATATTGAAGAAAAGTTTGGCATAGTTGCACCAATTCTTCTCCTAAAATATCCATATCGCCATCAGCATTGATGGCTGTTCTAGCGGCACTATTGAGAACACCTAAGATTGGTGCTACTTCATCTCCCTGTAAATGCAAAAACAACCGACAGACAATATAGCGAGTTCTGCCCATCATGCGATTAAACATTTGTTGTCTCCTATAATTTTAGTAAATTATGAAATAGTATTGCAACTGACAACTGACAATTAACCAATGCAGTAAAATTCTTTGATAAAATCTGCAATCACAGCAAAATCGGGTATGGTATATACTGATTTATCAGATATCTCCTCATTGTTGGGAATTTTTTTCCCAAATTGAGGATGATCGTAAACTGTTAGATTTTTAGAGTGAGAATTTGTTAATACTGTTCTGGTAGGTGCTTTGAAAAAACTAAGTTTTTGGGCTGCTCCTAAATTTCTGTTTGTTTCTTCAATTATCTTGGCTTTTCTCATAGCTTTCGATAAAAAGATGATTAGTTGTTTGACTATTTTGATGGATTTGAGATCCTGCTGTTGGATGAATTCAGCACGCATCATATCTACCATAGTATAAATATTGGTTTTGGTGATGTTAGCATCTTGAAATGGCAGAACGGCGATAAAAGCTGTAGAAAATAAAGTTAGGTCGTTATCTATACAAAAAGTTAAAGTGGTTCTGCGAGCGCTGATTTCTATGTTAGGTGGTTGGATTAGGGCTGGGTATTCTTGAGAGATTTTATAATAAGTGCCGGCGAGAACAAAGTTAGCCTGATGGTTGAGGGGTAAATCAATAATAATTTGCAAGCTGGGGGGAGTAAGATTAAAAAATTCTTTGGCTTTTTCTGGGGTAAAATTCTGAATGATTGAGCGATCGCCATTAGTGGAAAGATCAACCCATTGGCAAATAATCCCTTCTATTTTTAATCCAAATCGGGGTGTGCCATGCAGTTTAGCACCGGTTAATGTCGCTCCCGATAAATCAGCACCATTCCATTCAACTTTAATTAATTTTGCCTGGGTTAAATTGGCATGAACAAAACTCGTGTTGGTTAAATTGGCATTGGTCAAATCTGCACCGGTTAAATTAGCTCCGCTGAGTTTGGCATCGCTTAAATCGGCACAACTAAGATTAGCTCCACGTAAATCCACCCAACGCAGATTAGCTCCTCGCAAGTCGGCACCAGTGAGGTTAGCTAAGGATAGGTTAGCTTGTCTCAGTTCGGTGTTTTGGAGATTAGCTCCGGTAAGGTCACAAGCTCCTAATTCTGTCCCCTGGAGATTAGCCATTTCTAAGTTAGCTTCTCTGAGAAAACATCCTCTGAGGTTGGCTTCGCTCAAGTTAGCATGACGGAGATTCACTTGTCTGAGTGTGGCTTCTCGTAAATCAGCACCACTAAGATTGGCATCTGAGAGATTAGCACGAGTTAAATCAGCCCGAACTAACTCACCACGAACTAGGGAAGCTCCACAAAGTTGAGCGCGACTCAAATCTGCCCGCACTAAATTGGCAACATTAAGACTACATCCGTTGAGAATCGCATCGGTAAGATTTGCCCCACTCAGTCGAGCCACATTCATTTGAGCATTGGTTAAGTCAGCTTTACTGAGATTTATACCACTTAAGTTGGCTACACTCAAGTTGGCTTGACTTAGGTTAATCCCACTAAGATTAATGCTACTAAAATTTGATTCTGCTAGGTTAAGACCACTAAAGTCTAAAACCCCTTCTGCATATTTGGCGATTAGTTCTGCTTCTAAATTCATGAATCTACCCTGGTATTGCCAACTTTGGGAGTTGGAGTTGGTAAAGTATCGAGAGAACAAGTAAAAATTAAATTTTCAAAATGACGATGAAAATTGGTATTGTAGGACTGGGACTCATTGGTGGTTGTTTAGGTTTTGATTTACGATCGCAAGGACATTATATTTTAGGTGTCAGCCGTCGTGAATCAACCTGTGAGAAAGCAATTAAACTTGGTAGTGTTGATCAAGCGTCGGTGGATTTGAGCTTGTTGGCATTAGCTGATGTTGTATTTATTTGTACCCCGATAGGACTGATAGTCCCCCAAGTCAAAGAATTAATAACTCATTTACCAAAGACTACCATTATCACTGATGTTGGTTCAGTCAAAACACCCATAGTGGAAACGATTTCTCCTTTATGGGAAAATTTTGTGGGTGGTCATCCTATGGCGGGCAAAACTGATGTCGGGATAGAAGCAGCACAGCGAGATTTGTTTGTCAATCGGCCTTATGTATTAACGCCAGTGGAGACAACACCCAGTGATGCTGTAACAATTGTAGAAGAAATTGTGCGATCGCTCGGTTCTATTATCTACCATTGTCAACCAAAACAACATGACCGGGCTGTGAGTTGGATTTCCCATTTACCTGTAATGGTAAGTGCCTCCTTGATAGCAGCTTGTTTAAGTGAACAAGATCAAGAAATCGCTACATTAGCCCAAAATTTTGCTAGTTCGGGGTTTCGAGATACAAGTAGGGTTGGGGGAGGAAATCCCGAATTAGGAGTCATGATGGCGCAATATAACCGCCAAGCATTATTACATTCTCTTCATCAATACCGCGAAAATTTAGACGAATTTATTCATATAATTGAGCAGGAAAAATGGGAATTGTTAGCAGAAAAGTTTAAATTCAATCAGCAAGCGCGTCCTGATTTCGTGGGAGTCAGGATTCAGGAGGAATGATCCAAAACTTGGAAAAGTGCTGGAGATGAAATATAGTTGAGGGCGCAGGCCCTGCGCCCCTACTTATTGTGATTTACACATTAAACCGGAATAATAACACATCACCTTCTTGGACGATATATTCTTTTCCTTCACTTCTGACTAAGCCTTTTTCTTTAGCTGCACTCATTGAACCATGAGTGACTAAATCGTTATAAGCGACAGTTTCTGCCCGAATAAATCCCCGTTCAAAATCAGAGTGAATGACTCCTGCGGCTTGAGGTGCAGACATTCCGGCATTGATTGTCCAAGCCCTGGTTTCTTTCGGTCCACAGGTGAAATAAGTCCGCAATCCTAAAAGAGTGTAAGTTGCCCGAATTAAGGATTTTAGCCCACCTTCTTTGACTCCCAAAGATTCCAGAAAATCAGCTTTATCTGCTTCGGGTAGTTCTACTAATTCTGCTTCTACTTGAGCAGAAACTATGACAACTTGGGCATTTTCGAGTGCCGCAACTGTTCGCACTTTTTCGACAAAATCATTACCTGTAGCTAAGTCTTCTTCAGAAACATTAGCAGCGTAAATAATAGGTTTATTGGTAAGTAATCCTAAGCCCTTAATAATTTCCGATTCTTCGGCATTTAAACCAACTTGACGGACAGATTTACCCTCATTTAAAGCGGTGGCTAATTTTTCCAGAATTTCTACTTCAACCTGGGCATCCTTGCTGGTGCGGGCGAGTTTCCGAGTTCTCTCAATCCGTTTTTCAATTTGGAATAAGTCCGATAAACCAAGTTCTAAATTAATGATTTCAATATCTCGCGCTGGGTCAACAGAACCGGCTACGTGAATGATATCATCATTTTCAAAACAACGCACGACATGAACGATCGCATCAACTTCCCGAATGTGGGATAAAAATTGATTACCCAGTCCTTCTCCCTGACTTGCACCTTTAACTAAACCGGCAATGTCAACAAATTCCACACGGGCAGGGATAGTTTGCACTGAGGTGGCAATTTTGGCGAGAACGTCTAACCGGTCATCGGGGACGGAGACCATGCCAACATTCGGTTCAATGGTGCAGAATGGGAAGTTAGCGGCTTCAGCTTTAGCATTAGCGACTACAGCGTTAAATAGGGTTGATTTTCCGACGTTGGGAAGTCCGACAATTCCGGCTCTTAGCATTGTAAATTTTAGATTTTGGTTTCAAGTATAAGGATAATTCAAACAGGTGGAGCATGGTTGGAGTTAATTGCCAAACAGACTTTCATCCTTGACTGAAAAATCTGTTTATGTAACCCTTAATTAAGGTATCTTTTTGTGGCTGTCCGAAAATGACTTTTAAAGCCTGGGGACAATCTTGGCAAACAATTCGGAAATCTTTACAACGCCCAATTCTCGAAAATAATTTACTGCTTCCGGGAGCGTTGAGTGCGCTGTTATCAATTGGATTATGGCAGTTAGGGGCTTGGACTACCTTAGAATTACTAGGATTTAATGTATTATTTTCTGCTCGTAACTCGCTGACTAATCCTCGTTGGGATGCAAGAGTAGCAGTAATTGGCATTGATGATACTACATTACGTGAATATGGACAGTTTCCCCTGTCGCGCGATCGCTATGCTCAATTATTAGAAACCCTAGAAGCCTCTCCCCCAGCCACTATCGGCTTTGATATTCTCTTTGTTGAACCTAGCATTTATGATTCCACATTGGCTGAAGCAATGGCAATCAATGGCCAGGTGGTTTTAGCCATTGCCCCCGGTTTACAGAAACAAACCCTCCGTCCTGTACCAATTTTAGATAATGTTACCTCAAAGGGACACATTGTGAGCAATGCTGATTTAGATGGAGTCACCCGACAAAGTTTTCTCTACATTGATCAAGTTCCATCCTTGAGTATCAAGTTATTAGAGGTTTACAATCATAACTTACAGCAAACATTCAGCCCAGATCACAATAATTCTCGCCAATCACTTATTCCCATTCCCTCGCCACTTAACAAAGAACCAAGATGGATTAACTGGGTAGCACCAACTCACCAAATCCCCACCTATTCCTTTGCTGATATTCTCAAAAGAAAAATTGATCCAGCCAAACTCAAAAATAAAATTCTTCTCGTGGGCATGACTGCCACCGGAGCAAACGATCCCTTACGAACACCCTACGAGCAAACACCACCAACATCCGGTATTTATGTACACGCTGCCGTCCTTGATAATCTCCTTAACCACCGATTTCTCCAGAGATTACCTTGGCAATTAGAACTATTATTATTATTTAGTATCGGCATGATTGGGAGTCTAATTCTCACTCCTTTGAAATTTTACCACCGCATTTTGGTTTTGGGGACATTATCTTTTACTTGGTTTACTTTATCATTATTAACTTTAACAATTTCTAATCTTTGGTTACCTACGGCTGCTCCCATTGGCACGGTTTTCTTAGTAGGACTCAGCGTCCAGTGGCAAGAACAAAAAGAAAAGCAACAATTAATGAGTTTGTTTGCTCGTCATGTTTCCCAGGAAACAGCAACATTAATTTGGCAACATCGGGATGAGATTTTTCAAAACGGTCAATTAGATGCTAAAGAAATGATCGCCACAGTGATGTTTAGCGATATCCGCAATTTTACAACGATTTCCGAAGGCATGAAACCACGAGAACTGCTTGATTGGTTAAATTCTTATTTAGGTGCTATGGCCGAGTGTGTGCAAAAGCATCATGGAGTAGTTGATAAATATATTGGGGATGCCGTGATGGCCGTTTTTGGTATTCCCCTACCCCATAGACGAGTTGAAGAAATTCAACAGGACGCTATTAATGCTGTGTCTGCGGCAATTTCTATGCAGGAAAGATTAATAACATTAAATCAGGAGTTGGAACGTTCAGGTAAACCTACTATTAGTATTGGCATTGGTATTCATACAGGTTTAGTGATTGCAGGTAGTATTGGTGGCTCTCAACGGTTAAATTATTCTGTCTTGGGAGATGCTGTTAATGTTGCTTCCCGTTTAGAACAACTCAACAAAAGCACAAAAGTGGGAAATTTTCATAACATTCTAATTAGCGAAACCACATTTCAACTAATTAAACAACATTTTTCTACCCAAAAAATCCAGCAGTTACAATTACGTGGACGGCGACAATTGACCATGATTTACGCTATTACAGGTAAATTGATAGAGTAGGAGGTAGGGGAGCAGGGCCTGCGCCCAGTCATCACTACAATTATTGAATATTCCTATATCAAAGATTCTCTAACCAAGTTTGCAACTTTTCCACAGTATCTAAATCAAATATTGCCTCTCCTAAAGTTTCAATGATTTCTATATTTAAACTTCTAATCTTGGTCTCTAATTCTAGATCAATTTGTCCAAATTTCCTATTAACTAGACGGATAATTAAATTCTTTTCTCTTTCAATTCCTCTTTCAATTCCTCTTTCAATTCCTTTTTCAATTCCTTCTTCCATCCAACTGGTAACAATTTGCATAACTCCCTCCTTTTCCTCTGTTATTAATGAACCTATTTCTGTTTGAAATTTATTTTCTTCTATTTTATTCAATCTCAAAGAAGATTCCTATATCAAACACCCTCTAACCAAGCTTGCAACTTTTCCACAGTATCTAAATCAAATATTGCCTCTCCTAAAGTTTCAATGATTTCTATATTTAAACTTCTAATCTTGGTCTCTAATTCTAGATCAATTTGTCCAAATTTCCTATTAACTAGACGGATAATTAAATTCTTTTCTCTTTCAATTCCTTTTTCGATTCCTTTTTCGATTCCTTTTTCGATTCCTTTTTCAATTCCTCTTTCAATTCCTCTTTCGATTCCTTTTTCAATTCCTTCTTCCATCCAACTGGTAACAATTTGCATAACTCCCTCCTTTTCCTCTGTTATTAATGAACCTATTTCTGTTTGAAATTTATTTTCTTCTATTTTATTCAATCT